>CAZKUR010000011.1:28796-71798 GCA_964556005.1 uncultured Ignavibacteriaceae bacterium
TTTATGTTCATCTAAAATTATTAATTCATGTTCATGAAGGAGAGTCTGTGCAATCCCCAATCTTTGTTTCATTCCATGCGAAAAAGTTTTTACTTTACTCTTCGCTCTTTTTTCAAGCCCGACAAGTTCCAGCAGCTCAAATATTCTTTTTTTTCCAACCTGTTTACCGGAAATTCGCCCTAATATTTCAAGGTTTTTATATGCGGAAATATAGCCGTAAAAATCCGGTTTTTCTACAATTGCCCCGATTTGCTTAAGGATTGAAATTCTCTGCTTTTTAAGCGATTTTCCAAAGATTTTAATGTCTCCTCCGGTTGGAGAAATCAGAGAAAGCATCATTCTTATTGTTGTACTTTTCCCCGCACCATTAGGACCTAAAAATCCAAATACATCGCCTTTGAAAACATTTAAATTTAAATTATTAACCGCCTTAACATCTTTAAAATGTTTTGATAAATTTTTTATCTCAATTATTTTTTGTTCTTCCAAAATTATTTTCTCATTCGTAATTATTTAAATTACAATTCAGTTCCGATAAGAGGCGTTAAAAAGCATTTTGTTATTTCGACGATTATTCCGGTAAAAGGAGATAAATTATAGATTAAAATTACTGAATAAACCGTGTGATACAAAATAAAGAATGGCTAATTACCTGAAACTTTTGAATGAATTTGCTTTAATTATTACAAACTCAGAAAGTTTTTAAAATTATTTTTTCAATTCAAAAATTTAATTTGTCTTTAATGAAAAAAAAACATAACATTGCAAAAAATTTTTTATCTCTTCTTAATAAATTAAGAAAAGAATTTTTATTTGTTCTAAGCTTTTCATATTTTAAAATTGTAGTCGTTAAAAATTTAAAAGCTGAATTATTGATGAAAGACTATTTCAAATCTTTACAACCCAATCTTTTTAATTCAGCAAATAATTTACATGATTTTGTAATAAGGACTTAAGCGAGGGAGTCATCGATGCAAATAAAGCGCTTTTTTACGCAAGAAGGTAAGGATCCATTATCAGGTTTTGAATTTCAAAAAAGGACATCGGAAATAAAAAACCAGGACGGGTCCAGTGTTTTCAAAATGGAAGATGTTTTTGTCCCTTCTAATTGGTCGCAGGTTGCCACCGATATTTTAGCACAGAAATATTTTAGAAAAGCGGGTGTTCCGAAACTATTAAAAAAAGTATATGAAGAAGGAATTCCAACGTGGCTTCAACCTTCAACCGCAGATACCGAAAGACTACAAGAATTACCAGAAAAAGAAAGGTATTCTTCCGAAACTGACGCGCGGCAGGTTTTTTTTAGATTAGCCGGATGCTGGACTTACTGGGGCTGGAAAGCTAAATATTTCGACTCTGAAGAAGATGCAAAAACTTTTTATGACGAACTCGTTTACATGCTGACAAACCAGATGGCTGCCCCAAACAGTCCGCAATGGTTTAATACCGGGCTTCATTGGGCTTACGGAATTTCCGGTCCCTCGCAAGGGCATTATTATGTTGATTATCAAACCGGGAAATTAACTGCATCGAACGACGCTTATACACACCCACAACCTCATGCGTGCTTTATCCAATCTATAAAAGATGATCTTGTAAATGAAGGCGGAATAATGGACCTGTGGGTCCGCGAAGCAAGACTCTTTAAATACGGTTCCGGAACAGGTTCAAACTTTTCTGAAATAAGAGGTGTGAATGAACCTTTGAGCGGCGGCGGGAAATCCTCCGGCTTAATGTCCTTCTTAAAAATCGGCGATCGTTCTGCAGGAGCTATAAAATCCGGCGGAACCACAAGAAGAGCCGCAAAAATGGTTACTCTGGATCTCGATCATCCTGATATTGAAGAATATATAAACTGGAAAGTTGTCGAGGAACAAAAAGTCGCTGCTATAGTTGCTGGCTCCAGACTATGCGATTTACACCTTAACGCAATAATGAAAGCCTGCTACGATGAACATCCGGAAAATGATAGATTCAATAAAAAATTAAATAAGAAGCTGCAGCACGCCGTAATAGAAGCAAGAAAAGCACAAATTCCAAACAATTACATTGAAAGAGTAATTCAGCTTGCAAAGCTTGGATTTCGTTCAATTGAATTTCCAGTTTATGATGTTGATTGGAACTCCGATGCTTATGCAACCGTTAGCGGACAGAATTCAAACAACTCAATTCGTGTTTCCAATGATTATATGGAAGCCGTAATTAACGATGGAGAATGGAATCTTTATTGGAGAACTGAAAAAAAGAAAGCGAAAGAAGATAAAAGAGAACCAAAGCCGTGCAAAACTCTTAAAGCACGAGATCTTTGGGATCAGATCGCTTACTCAGCGTGGTCAAGTGCAGATCCAGGCATTCAATTCCATTCAACTATAAACGAATGGCACACATGCCCCGCAGACGGTGAGATTAAAGCTTCAAATCCTTGCAGCGAGTACATGTTTTTAGACGATACCGCGTGTAATTTAGCTTCGCTTAATCTTGTCAAATTTTACAGTACTAACACTAAAAAATTTAATATTGAAGCCTATCGCCATGCAACGAGACTCTGGACCATCGTTCTTGAGATCAGCGTTCTTATGGCACAATTTCCTAGTAAAGAAATTGCCAGTTTAAGCTATGACTTCAGAACATTGGGTCTTGGCTTTGCTAACCTTGGTTCACTTTTAATGCTCCAGGGAATTCCTTACGACAGCAAAGAGGCATTCGCAATTTGCGGCTCATTAACCTGTTCGATGCATATGTCGGCTTATGCAACATCCGCAGAAATCGCAAAAGAACTCGGCACTTTCGTAAAATATGATCAGAACAAAGATTATATGCTTCGCGTAATTAGGAATCACAGGAGGGCAGCGTATAACGTTCCTAATGAAGAATATGAAGGATTATCAATCTACCCGGTCGGTATCGATCCGAAATATTGTCCTTCAGATCTGCTAAAAGCTGCAAGAGAAGATGCCGACAGAGCTTTGGAATTGGGCGAAAAATACGGATATAGAAATGCTCAGGTTACTGTTATAGCACCAACCGGAACAATCGGTCTCGTTATGGATTGCGATACGACAGGCGTTGAACCTGATTATGCTTTAGTAAAACTAAAAAAATTAGCAGGCGGCGGATATTTCAAAATTATCAACCAATCTATTCCCCCGGCATTGGAAAGACTTGGCTATAACAAAGATCAAATAAACGAAATTGTAAAATATGCTAAAGGCAGCGGGTCACTAAACGGTTGTCCGTATATAAATAAGGAATCGTTAAAAGCAAAAGGTTTTACGGATGAAATTATTTCTAAAATCGAAAAGGCTTTGCCTTCCGTATTTGAAATCAGCTTTGCATTCAATTCCTATATTGTCGGCGAAGACTTTTTAATTACAAAACTTGGTTTAACTAAAGAACAAATTAACTTCTTTGATTTCAATCTTTTATCTGCATTAGGATTTTCCAAACAAGAAATAGCTTCCGCCAACGACTATGTCTGTGGAACTATGACGATAGAAGGTGCGCCTTTCTTAAACCATGAACATTACCCTGTTTTCGATTGTGCAAATAAATGCGGCAAAAAAGGGACAAGATTTATCAGGCCGATTGCACATATTAAAATGATGTCTGCTGCTCAGCCGTTTATTTCAGGTGCAATTTCCAAAACAATTAATTTCCCGAATTCCGCTTCGGTTGCGGATATAAAAGATGCATTTATGCAGTCATGGAAGCTTGGAATTAAAGCAAATGCATTATACAGGGACGGTTCAAAATTATCCCAGCCTTTGAATGCAATTAGCGATGAAGAAATCGAAGCCTTGATGGATGATAAAGAGCATAACGACATTATTAAGGTTGCGGAAAAAATCATTCACCGTTACATCGCAAAGAGAAGAAGACTGCCGGATAGACGTTCCGGTTATACTCAAAAAGCTAAGATAAACGGGCAATCTGTTTATATCAGAACCGGCGAATATGAAAACGGACAGTTGGGCGAAATCTTTATCGATATGCATAGAGAAGGTGCGGCTTTCAGAAGTTTGCTTAACTGTTTTGCAATTTCGATTTCATTAGGATTACAGCACGGCGTTCCGCTGGAAGAATTTGTAGATGCATTTGTATTTACTCGCTTTGAACCGAGCGGAATAGTTACAGGCAATGCTAAAATTAAAATGGCTACTTCGGTAATCGATTATATTTTTAGAGAGCTGGCAGTTGCCTATTTAGGAAGGAACGATCTTGCTCATGTGGATCCTACCGAAGTTACAGAGAAAGCTTCGCGCAGCATTGTAAAAAAAATAGTTGAGCCGGAGTTTGAGAGTGAAGAAATTGTTAGTGAAAGAGTAGTTGAGCTGGATAAAGATAAACCTTCTACCTACAATTATTCTGTGTCTTCAAATGCCGCAAAAGCTTCAAAACCAAAGAAACCGGAATCAAAATTCTCATCTCAGTTCAAGCAGGCAATTGAAGCAGGTTACACCGGAGATATTTGTCCCGAATGCCAGAGCATGACAATGGTTAGAAACGGAACTTGCTTAAAGTGTATGACTTGCGGTTCGACATCGGGATGCAGTTAAAAAAAATATTGTATTAAAATCTTAAAAGGTGTCTTGATAGACACCTTTTTTATTGATTCCCAATTTAAAAACTAAAAACAGCTCCAACCCCTAATCCATTTGATTGAATAACCGGATAAAATGACAGCGATACATTTTTATTTTCTTTGTTTCTTTCTTCATCATAATTAACAATTGCCCGTCCAACAACCGTACTAACCGTAGCAGCGAAAACTGTATCTGAAAACCAATGTTGATCGGCATAAATGCGTTGAAAAGCAGTTAATCCTGCCAATCCGTATAAAAAAATCGAAGCATAGACATTATCAATTTTTGCCGCCAAAACAGAAGAGACGGCGAATGCAACCGTTACATGTCCGGAAGGGAAAGACAAGTAATCATTATTTATTTGAAACCCCTTAAAATGAGTATTTCCCAAATTCATATACGGTCTGCTTCTGCCGAGACTGGCTTTTAATATTGTTGTAATAATTCCGGAATAGACTAATGATTCAATCATCATTCTCCCAGTCGATGACACATCATCGTTATGAAATGCTTTTCCACCGAGGTAAATAATTCCTCCCAACAATGCAGGGTAAATGCCGTTTCCATAATATCTGCCTGCTTCAGTAAAATTATCTAATCCTTTGGAATGATGTTTTTGAAGATCACTTCTTATGCTTTTATCTGCTAAAAATGCTAGCGCGGTTCCTCCGATTATGCCGGAAGTAATCAGCCAGTCTTTTTCGGTAAATGAGAAAGGTGCCGATACTAATCTCCCACCATCTGATAATCCAATCTTTATATCTTTATAAACACTGGGAAAGAAACTATCGGTTGAATAGGCAGGCTTTTTCGATTGCGCTTGTGCTGAAAAAGTATTTAGTAAAAATGCAAAAATTATCAGTAAAAGTTCGGATGTTTTCATGTAATTCAAAATAGAGATATAAAAATAAAAAAATTAGGAGCTATAAATTTATAAAAATCGGATGATATTTTATGAACTTCGAGTGTTTCGTCACTGACACTGCTATACGTAAAACTTTAAGTGTCACTACTTGCCCCTATCGGATACTATTCCATGACAAAAATGAATCATAATTTATTAAAAAAATAATCTCACTCTCAGCACGGAATCCATTAAGAACAAGTTATGCTATACAAAGATATTTCCGGGACAGAAAACTTGAGGATATTTAATATTTCAGAATTAGAATCCGCTTTGAGATGTGAAATTTTCTATTCGTCGTGCCCCCATGTAACGGCTTCCATAATATGCATCATTCAATGAAGATACTATAACACCGAATGAAGAGCTTGCATGAACGAACATTCCATCGCCAATATAAATTCCGACATGGCCTGGTTTTACAGCTCGCCTTGTGTTAAAAAAAACAAGGTCGCCGAATTTTAAATCTCTCTCACTTCTAACTTCAGTTCCTTCGGTAAATTGCTCTCTTGCCGTTCTTAAAAGTGGAACCGATAAAATATCACTATAAAGTGTCTGAGTAAATGCCGAGCAATCAATTCCCGATTTAGTTTCACCGCCGTATTTGTAAGGTGTGTTTAAATACTTTATTATCTCAGTCAGCATTTTATCTTTGACGGATAAATCTCTACTTTCATTATAAGCAGTGTCATCTTCATTGCCGAATCTCGATAAAATGGCAGAAGGTGCAATAATAGATTTTGTATCTGAAGAATCAAAGTCATCTTCATTGTCGCTGAATTCTCTTCCGTTATCATATAGCGGATTAGGGCGGTAATTAGTGCTGTCTTCAGATGAATACCTGACAGGGTTTGAATTAGAATTGTCATCTTTTCCTCTTTCATTATAACGAATAGAATTAGTCGATGAAGAGCAGCCTTCTATTAAAATGAGGAAAAGTACTGTCGTAATTGAAGATAATATCGTGATTCTCAAATTAATCAACTTTATTAACCTAAATAGGCTTTTAAATTTTTACTCCTTGATGCTTGCCTTAATTTTCTGATTGCTTTTTCTTTGATTTGACGAACTCTTTCACGGGTTAAATGAAATCTTTCACCAATTTCTTCCAGCGTTAATGAATGTTCTTTATTTAATCCGAAATAAAGTCTTATCACTTCCGATTTACGTTTAGGAAGCTTTGGTAGTGTCCGGTTTATTTCAACTTTAAGAGACTTAGAAATAAGAGAATAATCCGGGGAAGGTTCATCGCTGTTTTCGAGTATATCAAGCAGACTGTTTTTATCTCCGGTTGCGAAAGGAGTTTCCACCGAAGTATGCCTGCCGGAAATTTTCAATGCTTCGGAAACTTTATTTACATCCATTTTCTCTTCATTAGCTAATTCGTTTGTGTCCGGTTCACGTTCAAATTTCTGTTCAAGATGGCGTATACTTTACCGATTTTATTCAATGCCCAGATACGATTTAACGGCAATCGTACAATCCTTGACTGCTCGGCAAGAGACTGCAGGATCGACTGCCTTATCCACATTACGGCATAGGATATAAATTTAAAGCCGCGCGTTTCATTGAATCTTGTTGCAGCTTTGATTAATCCGAGATTCCCTTCATTTATCAAATCACCTAACGATAAGCCCAAATTTTGATAATGGTTTGCAACGCTTACCACAAATCTTAAGTTGGCTTTTGTCAATTTTTTAAAAGCTGATTGATCGCCTTTCTTGATACGGGCAGCTAATTCAATTTCCTGATCAGGGGTTATAAGATCAACTTTACCGATTTCCTGAAAATATTTATCCAGGAATTTACTTTCCCTAAAGATATATTGTTTATTAATCTTCACAGCTGTTTATCTAAATTTAAACTATTTTGTAACCAATATTAAAAAATTCTACCCTAGGGGTAAAATGAAAAATTCCTGAAAAAATGAAAACCGTAAGTTTTAGTTAAAATTACCACTTTTAATCCTATCTCATTCGAACGATTTATTTTAACATATTATTATTAATATACTAACAGGATAAAATCAAAAACTGTACTTTGTATTGCCAAAAAATTTTGATGGAATATAATAAAAATAATTAAGAAAGGATAAATTTTTAATTAGATATTTTCTTAAATGTCTATACCATCTAAAATTACGACAGTAACGGCATCGATGGGTTTGAATTTTGTTTGGTCTGTTTGTAAAGCGGAATTGCCAGTAGTAACCAATACCAAATCCCCTTTCACGGCCCCCAAATTGTCAACCGCTACAATACACTTGTTTGTTTCTTTAAGATGTTTATCAAGCTCACAAATAAGTAAAAACTTTGCACCGGCAAGAGTTTCTTGCTTATTTGATCCCCAAACAGGCCCAAGAACTTTTCCGATTATCAAATTTTATTGTTCCTTATAAATATTAAATTCAATTTAAAAAACTCTTCCCTTCCAGTTTATTGGAGATTGAAAAAAATTCTGCGACTGTTTTACCGACATCTGAAAAAGTATCGCGTACGCCTAAATTTATTCCCTCTCTATTTTTCCTGAAAAATAACAACGGTACATATTCCCTGCTGTGGTCCGTGCTTGGCGTTGTCGGATCATTACCGTGATCAGCCGTAATTATTAATGCATCTGATTCATCCATGGCCTCCAAAATTTTAGGAAGAAAATCGTCGAATTCTTTTAATGCATCTGCAAAACCTGCAGGTTTATTTCTATGGCCGTAATAAACATCAAAGTCAACTAAGTTCGCAAATATAAATGAATTTATAACCGATGAAATATATTTATAAATTTTCTCGCAACCTTCAGCATTTGATTTTGTTTTATCTTGAACAGCTATTCCTTTATAGTTAAATAAATCATTAATTTTTCCTACTGCAATTGTTTTAATTCCGTTTTTATTTAAATAATCCAAAATAGTATCCGACGGAGGATCGAGCGAAAAATCTTTACGGCTTGTTGTTCTTGTAAAATTACCGGGTTCACCGATGAAAGGCCTTGCAATTACTCTCCCAATATTTAACGGTGGTACTAAAACCAGTTCTCTTGTAATTCTGCATATCCTGTATAATTCTTCAAGCGGAATAACCTCTTCGTGTGCTGCTATTTGAAAAACAGAATCGGCAGAAGTATAAACAATCGGGAACTTAGTACGGATATGTTCTTCACCTAATTCTTTTATGATTTCAGTGCCGGAAGCAGCTTTATTTCCAAGATAGCCTTTACATCCTGTGAGTTTTAAAAATTTTTCCATTATCTCAAAAGTAAATCCATCCGGGAAATAAGAAAAATTTTTTGCAACATATAAACCTCCTAATTCCCAATGCCCTGTTGTGGAATCTTTTCCTTTGGATCTTTCTTTCAACTTGCCGAATGAAGCAAGCGGATTTTTAACTGGCTGTATACCACTAATGTTTTCGATGTTACCGGTTCCTAATTTTTGAAGGTTAGGTAATTCCAACCCGTTAACTGCAATTGCTATATTGGCAAGCGTATTACTTCCCTCATCTCCATAATTTCCGGCGTCGGGCATCTCTCCGATTCCCACACCATCTAATACGATAACAATAAAATTATTCACGATAAAATGATTTCAGCTTATTAATTAAATGGTTATTAGTTTACTTTCCCGGAAATATCTATGCTTGCAAGTCATAGCTTGTTCCTACGGGCGTCCATATCATAACCGGATTTGCTTCAAAAAAAATCTCCAAATATTTATATCACGGAATTGTCCGTAACAACCGGAGTCGTGTATAGTTATATATAGAACAGAAAATTAGTTAACATTTCTTACGGAATTGCCTCCTTTATCAATTGCTTTCTGCAAAGCTAAGTCAGCATTATAAATTAATTCATCGGCATCTATATTATTAGCAGCAGCCGCAACGCCAATTGAAACCGTATAAGTCGATTGCTTTGAAACAACTGCAATCGGCTGCCGTGCTATTTTCACTCTTAATTTTTCCGCCCATAAGTAGACATCTTTCGCTGAATTATTGAAAAAGAAAACTCCGAAAGTTTTTTCCCCGATTCTCCCAAAAATATTTAACTGAGTCATTTCGTTGGATATGATTTCAGTAACGGCAGCCAATACTTTCGGCAGCGGGTCGCCTTCAAAAAGAGATTCCTGTTCTAAAAAATCGTCGATCCTAATTAAAGCAAGCGCACCTTTTGCTTTTAAATTATTGATTTTTATTAAATCCGAATTCAGTCTCTCTTTGAAAGATTCGGTATTAAGTATCCGGGTTTCAAGATCATATGCTATAAAGTTTTTTAATAGATTATGAGAAGAAAATGAATAAATTATAAACGCTATAATATTATTTGCGCTTTTCAGGAATTGAATGTCGGAATTCGTATAGGCATTTTTCTTCAAGCTTTCAAAGCAGAGTACGCCGTAATTTTGCTTGTCATAAATAACCGGCACAGCCAAAAATGATCCGTCGAAGCTTAAATCTTCCGATTTGCTAAATCTTTTAAATCCTTCACCGGATGTTTCATCGATTCTAACCGGTATGCCGGTAACAATGGATTTTCCTACCAGGGTTCCGTTTATCTCAACATCAAGATCTTCTCCAATATATTTCAGCGAAGTATTATTTACTACTTTTAAAGTTTTAAATATTTTGCTCACCGGTTCGAAATAAACGAATGAAAATACATCCCATTGAAGAAAATATCCGGCTGCTTTTAAAAGCGAATCTACCAAATCCTCTTCCGTTTCAATTTTATTTCCGGGAGGAATTAAATTCAATATTCCGTTCAATCTTTTTTGCGCAATAGTATCGGAATGTTTTTCTTCAAAAATTGCAATAATCATTGTAATGACACGGACAAATCTTCCAAGGGCATAAATGGTTTCAATCCCGAAAGCATCAACTTCTTTGGAATCAACTGTTATAACTGCGATTAATTGTTTGTCATAGAATAAAGGAACTCCCACAAAGCTTTTAAGTCCCTGAGGAGAAGAATAATACCTGATTACATCGGATTCTGCTGCAGCGGAAATATCCGTTAATAATTCCGGTTCGCCTCTTTCAACAATTTTGCTTATAATGTCATCTTCAAGATCGAATTTTTTCTTTGTGATATCTTTAGAATTGGAAACAAACTTTTCAATTGTAAATTTATCTTTACTTCTATTATACCAGAAGAAAATTGCAGAATGTGCGTTGTATGCTTCTTTTATCACGGTAAGCATTTTTTCTACTACAAAAGTAAACTGGCCGTCATGCCCCAATTCCGATGGTGCGGTCTCATTAACAATTTCTTCAAATTTTTCTTTTAAATCAGGCGGCTTTAATGTGGTTCTTGGTTCACGGAAAACCGGGCTGTAATCTTCTGATGTTATTACATCCGGTGATTTGTTTGAAGAGATTATTTTGAAGGAACTGTCCTCTTCTGCGGCGGGCGCACTTGGACTTCTTCTTTCAAGTTCTCTTTCGTCAAATTCGGATACCAAATCGGATTTAAATTTTAACGAATCCCTAAGAAAAATTATAAATGCGACGTAAATAATAATCAGCGCAATTGTAATTATACGGACTGTCAAATCTTCCGAAATAAATAATACCGCGGCAAGTACAGGGACGAGCAGAAAAATTAATATCCTTTTTCTTTGCTTTCGGTTAATCATGAAGTTATTAATTTTCATGTGCTTATACCGGGATGTAATTTTATCCGTAAAATAAATGGAATGCTTATTTGATTACAAAATTAAAGAAATATAAACCTGAATAAAAGAAATAAGTTAATTTGTGATTTTATTTTCCTACGTGTTTTGAAAGAATTTTAAGCATATCTTTTTTTCCAAACTGTGTCACTGCCGAATAGATAAATAAATTTTCCTTATGAATTAGCCCGGGAATTTCATCTATAATATTTTTCTTTGCAGAATGGATTTCGGATTGATTCAATTTATCGGATTTTGTTAATACCACTATATAAGAAATTCCGGTTCTAAGCATAAATTTACTTAGCATCAAGTCAAGTTCAGCCGGCTTATGCCTTCCGTCGATAAAGTGTAAAGAAAGAATAATGTTTTTAGATTTTTGCAGATAATCCTCAATCAGTTTACCCCATAATTCTCTCTCCTTCTTGCTTGCCTTTGCATAACCGAAGCCCGGCAGGTCAACAAAATAAAATTTATTATCGATTAAATAATAGTTGATTGACCTTGTTTTCCCGGGTGTTGAACTCGTTTTAGCTAAATTTTTCCGGTTAAGAATTGAATTAATAAACGACGATTTACCGACATTCGATCTTCCGCAGAGAATAATTTCAGGTATATTATCTTTCGGCAGATCATCTAACTTAAAAACCGATTTTATAAAGCGGGCTTCATTAAACATAAAATAAAAAAGAGTAACCGGAATTCACCGGTTACTCTTCAATTGTAAAAAAATTATTATTATTTTTTAGCTTCGGTTTCTTCTGCGGCTACCGATTCAGTTTCCGCTGCTTTTTCTTCCTTAGCTTTTTGTTTTTCTTTAACTTTGGTTTCTCGTTTTTCTTTTTGTTCTTCGGCCTTGGCATTGGAAGCGGCATTGTAGTCAACCAATTCTATAATAGACATATCTGCGCCGTCTCCCATACGGCTCCCGAGCTTTATCACTCTTGAATACCCGCCCGGCCTGTCGCCGATTTTAGGAATAATTTCGCTGAAGAGTTCTTTTACAACTTCTTTATCTTTAATGACTTCCATTACCTGGCGTTTTGAATGTAGGTCGCCTTTTCTTGCTTTAGTAATAAGTTTCTCGATGTAAGAACGGGTTTCTTTTGCTTTTGCAGTTGTAGTTCTTATTCTTTTATGTTTAAGCAGAGAAGTAGAAAGTGCTCTAAGCAATGCAGCCCGATGACTTTCCGTTCTTTTTAGTTTTCTGCCTTTTACTCTATGTCTCATGATTAAGCCTTTAATCCAATATATTAAGGTGTTTCGGTTTCTTCTTTTAGGTATTTATCTACATCCATTCCGAATTCCAATCCTAAAGTTTCCACTATTTCCATTAATTCGGCTAAGGATTTCCTTCCGAAATTTCTAAACTTCAGCATTTCGGATTCATCTCTTCTTACCAGCTCTGCCAAATTTTTGATGTTAGCTGCTTTCAAGCAATTATGAGATCTAACACTTAGTTCAAGGTCGTCAACAGACGTCAATAAAATTTTTCTGATTCTTTCATGTTCGCTGTCTTTTTGACTAACGGTTTGTTCTTCTTCCTGTTCGATATCAAAATTAATAAATAACTGCACATGATCGCGAAGAATTTTTGCAGCCTGGGTAAGCGCATCATCAGGGGTAATCGAACCGTCGGTCGTTAATTCAAGTGAAAGCTTTTCATAATCATTCCTATCACCGATACGAACGTTTTCAACATCAAATTTTACATTTCTAATTGGAGTGAAAATTGCATCGATAGGGATTACTCCGATTGTATAATCCGGGGAAACATTCAGAGAAGAAGGTACATAGCCGGTTCCTCTTCCAAGCCTGATTTCAACGTCGAATTTTGCATCTTTATTTAATGTGGCTATATGCAGCTCAGGGTTTAGGATTTCAATTTCGGTACTGTTCTTTTGAATATCCGATGCAGTCCATTCTCCTTCGCCATTAAATGAAATATCTATTTTATTGGGTTTTTTAGAAAGCAATTTCATTCTTACCTGCTTCAGGTTAAGAATTATTTCAGAAACGTCTTCAACAACTCCTTCGATAGTGGTAAATTCATGAAGTACACCGCTGAATTTTACGGATGTAATCGCTGCCCCGGGCAGAGAAGATAAGAGTACACGCCTCAATGAATTTCCAAGGGTTACACCGTAACCTCTTTCCAGGGGTTGAAGACTAAATCTTCCAAATGTATTTGTATAAGTCGACTCGTCAAGTACTAAATTTTCGGGCATCTTTAGATATGAAACACTCATTTAAGTATCCTCTAAGGTTTAGTTATAATTAAAATTAATTATTTCGAATAAAGCTCAACCACCAATTGTTCATTGGCGTTTAGAGGAACATCAGTTCTTTCCGGGATCTGGACAAACGTTCCGGAGAGAGAGGCTTTATCCACCGTTAGCCAGGTGTATTGATTGTCGCGAATTTTTCTAAGAGAGTTATGAATAAGATCGAGCTTTTTACTTTTCTCTTTAATTTTTATTATATCGCCTGCAGATAAAATATACGATGGAATATCCACATTTCTATCATTAACAACTATATGCCTGTGCCTTATAATCTGCCTGGCTTGTTTTCTTGATGAAGCAAATCCCAGTCTGTACACGACTGTATCGAGACGGCTTTCCAATAATTTAACAAGGTTGTCGCCTGTTATTCCTTTTTGTTTATTGGCTTTATCAAAATAATTTCTGAACTGGGTTTCCAGCAAACCATAAAATCTTTTGATTTTTTGTTTTTCTCTAAGCTGGACTCCATATTCCGAAACTTTCGATCTTCTCGAAAGCCCATGCTGGCCGGGGGGATAATTCCTAACCTCGACAGGGCATTTCTCAGTAAAACATTTTGATCCTTTTAAAAACAGCTTTTGTCGTTCTCTTCTGCATAATTTACAAACTGATTCAGTGTATCTTGCCATTAAGTTTTTCTCCGATATAAATTAAACTCTTCTTTTCTTTGGCGGCCGGCAGCCGTTATGCGGAATTGGAGTTACATCTTTTATTGAACTAACTTCCAAACCGGCAGTATGCAAAGCTCTTATTGCAGCTTCTCTTCCCGAGCCCGGGCCTTTAACTAAAACTTCGACTTTCCTCAATCCAAGATCATAGGCTTCTTTAGCAGCAGCTTCTGCAGATGTTTGTGCGGCATAAGGTGTATTTTTCCTCGAGCCTTTGAACCCGTTTTTACCGGCAGAAGACCACGTGATTGTATTTCCATAAATGTCGGTTAATGTTACTACAACATTATTGAATGTCGCTTTAATGTGTGCAACACCGTTTGCATCAACGACCGATTTTTTCTTTGCTTTTTTTGCAACTTTAGCCAAATCAAATTCCTCCGATATTACAATTTGTTACTTCTTAGTCGGTGCTTTCTTTTTACCGGCTACGGTTTTTCTTTTACCTTTTCTTGTACGCGAATTAGTTCTCGTCCTTTGCCCGCGCGCCGGCAAACTTTTTCTATGACGAATTCCGCGGTACGATCCGATGTCCATCAAACGTTTTATATTCTGCTGTACTTCGGTTCTAAGCGCACCTTCAACTTTATATTCGGAAGTTATAACGGCACGAATTTGTGCAACCTCTTCATCGTTCAAGTCGGCTATTTTTTTTGCGGGATCAACTTTAGCTTTTTCACAAATATCAGCAGATATAGTTTTGCCGATACCAAAGATATACTGCAAACCAAACAGTACCCTTTTATTCTTGGGTAAATCAACTCCTGCTATACGGGCCAATGAAAAACTCCTTTTCTAATTTATTAACCTTGACGTTGTTTATGCTTTGGATTTTTACAAATAACTCTAACAACGCCTTTACGCTTAATTATTTTACAATTGTCGCAAATCTTTTTTACGGATGCTCTAACTTTCATAAAAAACTCCGTTTATTTATACCTGTAAGTAATTCTTCCTTTTGAAAGATCATAAGGAGAAAGTTCAACCGAAACCTTATCTCCTACTAAAATTTTAATAAAATGCATTCTCATTTTTCCTGAAATATGAGCAAGGATTTCATGACCGTTATCCAATTTCACTTTAAAGTGAGCATTAGGTAATGTATCCGTTACAACTCCATCAACTTTTATTGGACCTTGTTTAGCCATTCAGCAAATAGTTAATATTTCAGGTTTTCCGTCAGTAATCAAAATAGTATGCTCAAAATGTGCCGAGGGTAAACTATCGGATGTTATTACAGTCCATCCGTCAGTGGATGTATTAACATTAAATTTACCTAAGTTAACCATCGGTTCAATTGCCAGGGTCATACCTTTTTTTAATTTTGTACCAGTTCCTTTTTTTCCAAAATTAGGGATTGAAGGAGCTTCATGCAAATATTTTCCGACACCGTGACCGCACAAATCTCTTACAACCGAAAATCCGTTCGATTCAACGTGCGTCTGTACCGCTGAAGAAATATCGAAAAGTCTGTTATATTCTTTTGCTTGTTCAATTCCAAGCAGAAGAGACTCTTCGGTAACTTGCATTAATTTTTCCTTTTCGGGATTAATATTTCCAACCGCAACAGTTAGGGCAGCATCTCCGAAATAGCCGTTTTTTTCAACTCCGACATCGAGAGATATAATTTCACCATCTTTAAGAACTCTGTTTCCCGGTATCCCATGAACAACTTCTTCATCAATCGAAGTACAAATCGCTCCGGGAAAATCAACCGACCCGGCTTGAGAATAACCTTTAAAAGCCGCTATCGCATTATTACTTAATATATAATCTTCGGCAATCTTATCCAATTCAAGAGTTGTAATTCCAATTTTAACTTTACTCTTGAGCAACTGTAAAGTTTCCGCAACAATTCTACAACTCTCACGAATATAATCAATTTCCTTTTTAGACTTAATATAAATCACTTAAACTTAAAATTTACGTCCTTTAACTTTTCCAGATTTCATAAATCCATCGTAATGCCTCATAACCAGATGAGATTCAACTTGCTGTAATGTATCGAGAGCAACACCTACGATAATCAATAAACTTGTTCCACCGAAAAATTGAGCGAACTGCCCTGATACTCCCCACCCTGAAACGAATGCAGGGAGTATTGCAACAATTGCAAGAAATATCGAACCGGGAAGTGTAATTTTAGTCAAAATATTATCAATAAATTCTGATGTCTGTTTCCCAGGCCTTATTCCGGGAATAAAGCCGCCTTGTTTTTTCATATTATCCGCAACATCTTTTGGATTGAAAGCTATTGCAGTATAAAAATATGTAAAAAAGACAATCATTAAAGCATAAATGATTGAATATACCGGCGATGTATATTGAAAATAGCTTGTTAAACTCTGTAAAAATTCATTGTTCGGGAAAAACGATAATACAGTATTCGGTATAAACATTATCGATTGTGCAAAGATTATGGGCATAACACCTGCCGTATTTACACGCAATGGAATATATTGAGTTACACCTCCGTAAACTTTCCGCCCGACAACTCTCTTCGCATATTGCACAGGAATTCTGCGGGTACCTTGAGTAACCAAGACAACTCCGGCAATTATTAAAACCATGAACGCAAGAATTACAATTTCAATTATCAGGCTTCTTGTTCCGGCGGAAATCAGCCGGTATTCATCCAGGAGGGCAAACGGGAAACGATCAATTATTCCTATAAAAATTATTAGGGATATACCATTTCCAATACCCTTGTCTGTGATCTGTTCACCAAGCCACATCATAAATATGGTACCTGCCGTTAGAATCAATATTGTTGAAATCGTCCAGGAAAATCCTTGAACAGCAGCAGGAACAATCGGAGCACCGTTTACATTCATATTTAGAAGCCGAATGGTTACGCCCCACGCCTGCAGTGCTGAAATCAGTACGGTGCCGTAGCGGCTTAATTGAGTAAGCTTCTTCCTTCCTTCTTCACCTTCTTGCTGCAGCTTTTGAAAATACGGAACAACAGCACCCATTAACTGCAGAATAATTTCGGCAGATATATAAGGCATGATACCGAGAGCAAAAATAGCAGCATTCCTGAATGCACCACCGACAAATAAATCGTAAAGGCCGAATAAATTATCGGAAGATTGGTTTTTCATGCTTGCCGTTAACAGCGTGGCATCGACACCAGGAAGCGTAATATGCGCACCGAGCCTTACTATGACGAGTAAAGCCAGAGTATAAAGTATTCGCTGGCGCAACTCATGAACTTTGAAAATGTTTCTGAATGTATCTGTAATTTTAGACATTGAATTTTAATCTCAAATCTTTTTTACTGAACCGCCGGCAGCTTCAATTTTTTGAACTGCACTTTTACTAAATTGATTTGCTTCTATATTCAGCTTGGCTTTCAATTCACCGTTTCCTAAAACTTTCACTGGTTGCCTTAAGCTTGAAATTAGGCCGTGTGTTTTTAAAATCTTGATATTAATATCCTTTATCTCCAAATTTTTCTTATCAATTATATTTTGAATTGAATCGAGATTTACGACCTGGTAATATTGTTTGAAGATATTTGTAAATCCAACTTTTGGAATTCTTCTTTGTAAAGGCATCTGTCCGCCTTCAAACCAGCTTTTACTCTTTGCACCGGATCTCGACCTTTGCCCGTTCATACCTTTTGTGGAAGTTCCACCATGCCCGGAACCTTCGCCTCTGCCAATTCTTTTAGGCTTCTTTTTAGAACCATGTGCATATTTCAAATTACTTAAAATGTCCATTTAAAAACCTATTTATTTTCTGTATATTCTTCAACTTTTACAAGATGAGAGACCTTATTAGCCATCCGGCGAATTTGTGGAGTATCGTTATGGATTATAAACCAATTCGGTCTTCCTAAACCTAAAGCTTCAATAGTAAGCTTTTGTCTTTTCGGTCTGTCAATTACGCTTCTAATTTGTGTGATTTTAATTTTGCTCATATCATCCCCGCTCATGCATTAAATAATTCGGTTAAGGTTAAATTTCTTTTCATTGCCATTTTTTTAGCATCGATCTGTTGAAGTAAACCGTTTAAAGTAGCTTTCACCTGGTTATGAGGATTACTGGAACCAAGAGATTTTGTAAGAACATCCGTAACACCTGCTGCTTCGAGAACGGCACGTACACCGCCGCCGGCTATTAAACCGGTTCCTGGAGATGCCGGTTTTAGAAGTACAGTACCCGCCCCGTATTTCCCGATAATTTTATGAGCCAAAGTTCCTTTTATTACGGGAACTCTAACGAGGCTTTTCTTTGCATCATCAATGCCTTTGGAAATTGCATCGGTAACTTCATTTGCTTTACCAAGGCCGACACCTACTATCCCGTTTCCGTTTCCAACAACTACAATTGCGTTGAAACTAAAACGACGCCCGCCTTTCACAACTTTCGCAACACGGTTTATGTGAACTACTTTTTCCTTTAGTCCTTCGATTTCGTTTGACTTTATGTTTTTCAAATTATTCTCTCATTAAAATTTCATAAAATAAAAAGCTGCCGGGAGAGGATTCGAACCTCTGCAGACGCCTCCAAAGGGCGTAGTCCTACCATTAGACGACCCGGCAATTCCATTAAAACTTTAATCCCTCGGCTCTTGCACCTTCGGCAATAGCTTGAATCCTGCCGTGATATCTATAACCGTTCCTATCGAATACTACCGAGGTAATATTTTGTTCTTTTGCTTTTTTTGCTGCTAATCCACCAACAAGTTTGCTCTTTGCGATTTTACCTTTTGCAGATTTTAAATCATCGGCAATTTCTCTGGATAATGATGAAGCTGCAATTAAAGTTTTACCGGAACTATCGTCAATTAATTGGACATACACATTATTTAAGCTCCTGTAAACCGTTAAGCGCGGCCTACCGGGAGTACCGGAAATTTTTTTTCTAATACTAACTTTTGAACGAATTCTTGGTTTCTTTTTAATTATCATCTTTTTATCAATCTCCGATTAATTATTTACCGGCTGTTTTTCCGGCTTTTCTGCGAATTATTTCATCAGAATATTTTATTCCTTTGCCTTTATAAGGTTCAG
Source organism: uncultured Ignavibacteriaceae bacterium (assembly GCA_964556005.1). Lineage (GTDB taxonomy): Bacteria > Bacteroidota > Ignavibacteria > Ignavibacteriales > Ignavibacteriaceae > CAZKUR01. Next base: position 47,919 of record CAZKUR010000011.1, read on the forward strand.
GCTTCCTGATTGATCGAATTTTAGCAGCAACCTGGCCGACTAATTGTTTATCATTTCCCGAAACTACAATCTGTGTTTGAGTAGGAGTCTGTAATTTAACATTGTCCGGTGGCATAAAATAAATCGGATGAGAATAACCAATACTTAATAATAAATTAGCCCCTTTCATTTCGGCTCTATATCCGACACCCACAATATCCAGAGTCCTTGTATAAGAATCGGTAACTCCTATGATCATATTCTGGATTAATGCTCTTGTTAACCCGTGCAGCGATTTATTTTCTTTCAGGTCGTCAGGCCGCTTTACGGTTATTTCGCTGTCTTTAATCTCAACAGAAATGTTCGGATGAACAGTATGTTCCAATTCACCTTTTGAACCTTTAACTTTAATAACCCTACCTGTTTGGGTTACAGTTACTCCCTCGGGAATTTTAATTATCTTTTTACCTATTCTTGACACTTTTAAACTCCATTCAATAATTATGCTTCCGGTTAAATCACCAGATATAACAAATAATTTCGCCGCCGATAGATTCTTTTCTTGCTTCATTATCGGTGCGCAAGCCTTTTGAAGTCGATACAACCGCGATTCCTAAACCGTTTAAAACTCTAGGCAATTTATTTGAATCACTATATACTCTTAAACCGGGTTTACTAATTCGCTTTAAACCGGAAATTGCAGGAGTACCGTTAGTATATCGCAGAGCAATTCTAATGATATTCTGTTTGTTATCTTCAACGATCGAATAATCTCTGATAAAATTATATTTCTTTAAGATTTCAGCCAAACCTTTTTTCGTCCTAGATGCAGGAATATCGACGATAGGAATTCCGGCTCTCGATGCGTTTCTAATTCTTGTTAAAAAATCCGATATTGGATCCGTTACTGCCATTTATATAATCCTCCTACCAGCTCGATTTCTTTAAACCGGGAATTTCACCTTTAAGTGCCATTTCTCTCAACACTAATCTTGAAATCCCGAATTTTCTATGAAAACCTCTTGCTCTCCCGGTAAACATACATCTATTATGCAGCCTGACTGGAGATGAATTTCGCGGAAGCTTTTGCAATTCCACCCAATCGCCGTTTTTCTTTAATTCTTCTCGAACTTTACTGTACTTTTGAACTAATCTTTGTCTTTTTTCTTCTCTTGCTATTAAGCTTTTTCTCGCCATTATAACTCCTTTTAAGCTGCTTTAATTTCTTTTTTCCGGAACGGGAATCCGAAAGCAGTTAATAATTCATACGCTTCATTATCAGACGAAGCTGTTGTAACTATTGTAATATCCATTCCGAGAATCTTGCTGATTTTATCGACATTGATTTCGGGAAAAATAATTTGTTCTTTAACACCGAGAGTATAGTTGCCGCGGCCGTCAAACGATTTATCCGACAAGCCTCTAAAATCTCTTACGCGCGGCAAAGCAATATTTATCAGTCTATCGATAAACTCAAACATTTTACTGCGCCTTAAAGTAACTTTACAGCCAATGTTCATTCCTTCTCTCAGCTTGAAATTGGAAATAGCTTTTTTAGCTTTTCTAATACTTGCTTTTTGACCGGTTATTGCTTCCAATTCTTTAACTGCTTCTTCGAGTATTTTAGAATCCGAGATTGCAGCACCGACACCCATATTAACTACAATTTTATCCAGCTTGGGTACCTGCATTACGCTTTTATAATTAAATTTTTTCATTAATCCCGGAGTAATCTCGTTCTTATAAATATCACCAAGACGTGATTTTATTTTAATTTCTTTTTGAGGAGCTGCTTTAGTAGAATCAGCTTTTTTTGTTGACTTTGGTTTTTTTTCTGCAGCTTCTTTTTTTGTTTTTTTCTCAGCCATTTTTTATCAATATCCTAAAAATTTAATTATAAAAATTAAATCATTTCACCGCTTGCTTTACTTATGCGGGCTCTTTTTTTCTTACCTGTTTTTTCATCAAGAATAATTTGCGCACCAATACGGGTTGGTTCATTCGATTTCGGATCCAATATCATAACATTGGAAACATGTATAGGTGATTCTTTTTCTATAATGCCGCCCTGCGGATTTGTTTGATTAGGTTTCGTATGTCTTTTCCTAAGGTTTATTCCTTCGACAATAACCCGGCTAACTTTCGGGAAAACCTTCAATACTTTACCGGTTTTTCCTGAGTCGTTCCCGGAGATAACCATTACCATGTCGTTTTTTCTAATCTTCATAATATTAAATCCAAAATTTTTATAAAACTTCCGGTGCTAATGAAACAATCTTCATAAATTGTTTTTCTCTGAGTTCCCTTGCAACCGGTCCGAAAATACGTGTACCGCGCGGTTCGTTCTGGGGATTTATCAACACCGCAGCGTTTTCATCAAACCTTATATACGATCCGTCTTTTCTGCGGACTTCTTTTTTTGTCCGAACGATAACGGCTCTCGAAACTTCGCCTTTTTTTACCGTCCCGTTCGGGATAGCGGATTTAACCGCGACAACTATTAAATCACCAACACTTGCATACTTTCTGCCGCTTCCGCCAAGTACTCTAATACATCTCACTTTTTTAGCGCCGGAATTATCTGCAACTACTAAATTGGTTTCCTCTTGGATCATTTTATAAAAATCTCCTGATTAACTTTTTTTTAAGCACAAGAGCTACTTGGCTTTTTCAACAATTTCAACCAAACGCCACCTTTTGTTTTTGCTCAGCGGCCTTGTTTCCATGATTTTAACTTTGTCTCCTATACTGCATTCTTTTTTTTCATCGTGTGCCATTAACTTCGTCGTTTTCTTAAAGTATTTTTTGTAAATGGGATGGGCAATCCTTCTTTCAACAGCGACAGTAATTGTCTTTTCCATTTTATTGCTAACTACAACGCCAACTCTGGTTTTTCTTAATGCCCTTTGAATCATACCTTTAATAAACTCCTTATTGATTTTCTTTTGGAGACTTTTTTGCCTCTTCCAATTCTCTTTCTCTGAGGATCGTCTTCATCCTGGCCATATCTCTTTTAGTCAACTTCAATTTGGAAGTATTAGTTAGTTCTTTTAATTGATGAGAAAATCTCAAGTCAATTAAATTTGTTTCTTCCTCTTGAATTCTTTTGATTAACTCATCGTTTTTCATTTCGCGAACTTCGTGAATTTTCATTATAATTCCTCTTTAGAATTAATCTATATCAGGTCTTGAAATAACCTTACACTTAATCGGCAGCTTATAAGAGCATACTTGCAATGCCTCATGAGCTGTATCTTTCGGGACTCCGCCGACCTCAAATAAAACTCTTCCCGGTTTAATGACAGCAACCCAAAATTCAGGAGCGCCCTTTCCTTTTCCCATTCTTGTTTCAAGCGGCTTTTTGGAAACAGGTTTATCCGGAAAAATTCTAATCCATATTTTACCGTCTCTCTTCATTTTCCTTGAAAGAGCAACACGGCATGCTTCAATCTGCCGGCTTGTAATCCAATGTGGTTCAAGAGCTTTAAGCCCGTATTCGCCGAAAGCTATAGTGCTGCCTCTTTTAGCTTTACCGGCCATCCTGCCGCGTTGTGATTTTCTGTATTTTACTCTTTTGGGCATTAACATAATAAAAACTCCTAAGTGCTATCTCATTAAAAGATTCAAATTTATTTTAAATTATTAATCTTTTAATCTTTCAATTTTTTTTGTTTTTTAATTTTTTTAATCTGTAACTCTCTTGCCTAAAATTTCGCCTCTGCAAATCCAAACTTTAATTCCTATCGAACCGTAGATTGTCTCGGCTCTGCCAAGAGCATAATCAATATCGGCTCTTAATGTATGCAGTGGAATTCTACCGTCTTTATATTGTTCTGTACGTGCCATTTCTGCACCGCCTAACCTTCCAGCGCACATAATTCTAATTCCTTCGGCGCCCATTCTCATAGCAGCAGTTATAGCCATCTTCATTGCACGTCTGAATGAAACACGCCCTGAAATTTGTGCAGCGACATTTTCCGCAACCAAATATGCATCCAACTCAGGTCTTTTAATTTCCGAAATCTGAACCTTTACTTCTTTATTGGTAACTTGTCTCAATTCCTGCTCAAGCTGTGTAATTTCTTTACCACTTTTTCCAATGACCACACCGGGCCTTGATGTATGAATTGTAAGGATGATATTCTTTGATGTTCTATCGATTACAATCCTGGAGATACCGGCTTTTTTTAATCTATTCCTAATATAACCTCTTAATTTATCGTCCTCTTTTAACTTAACAGCATAACTTTTATTTTCATACCAATTAGAGTCCCAGCCTCTGATAATACCAACTCTTAAGCCGACCGGATTTGTTTTTTGTCCCAAAAAATACCTCCTACTTTAAACCTTAGTTGCTACAATGATAGTTAAATGACAAGATCTTTTTCTAATTCTATAAGCTCTTCCCATGGGTGCCGGTGAAATTCTTTTAATTGTCGGCCCCTGGTCAACGAAAGCTTCTTTTACATAAAGGTCTTCCGGTTCCATTCTCGTGGCTTCATCTCTATTCATAAGATTAGCTACTGCTGATCTGAGAGTCTTTTCAACCGTTTTAGATGCATGCTTTGGTGAAAAATGTAAAATATCGACGGCTTTATCTACCTGGATTCCACGAATCAAATCAACAGTTAATCTCATTTTTCGCGGTGAAGAGCCTATAAATCTATGTATAGCTTTTGCTTCCATTTTCTATTTCAAACCTATTAAATAATTATTTTGCTTTAGCAGCCTTTTCAGCTTTAGTTCCCGGATGCCCTCTAAAAATTCTGGTTGGTGAAAACTCACCAAGCTTATGTCCGACCATATTTTCGGTGATATAAATCGGGATCATTTTATTCCCGTTATGAACCGCAATTGTATGACCGACAAATTCAGGAATTACCATTGATGCACGGGACCATGTTTTGATAATTTTCTTCTGATTTATCTCATTCAATTTTGTAATTTTAGCTAATAGCTTATAGTCTACATATGGACCTTTTTTTACGGATCTAGGCATAGCTGCTTCTTATTTTTTTCTTCTTTTAATAATAAATTTATTAGAATCTTTTTTACGTTTTCTTGTTTTCAAACCTTTGGCGCTCTGGCCCCAGGGCGAAACAGGGTGTCCGCCGCCTGATGTTTTACCTTCGCCGCCGCCCATCGGATGGTCGACAGGGTTCATAGCAACACCTCTAACATGTGGTCGTTTTCCAAGCCACCTGGTTCTTCCGGCTTTGCCGATACTGATATTTTCCTGGTCCGCATTTCCAACAGTTCCGTAGGTTGCCATACAATTAACTCTTACTAATCTAACTTCACCGGAAGGTAACTTTAGCTGAGCATTTTCTCCTTCTCTCGCAAGTAGCTGTAAAGATGTTCCTGCACTTCTGCCGAGTTGGCCGCCTTTTCCCGGTTTCATTTCGACGTTATGAATGAAACTGCCTAACGGAATTTCTTTTAACGTTAAAGCGTTTCCAGGATTTATTTCACTTCCGGGACCGGACATCACTGTACTTCCGACTTTCAAACCATCGGGCGCAAGAATATATCTTTTTTCACCGTCGGCATAATTCAGCAAAGCAATTCTTGCAGAACGATTCGGATCATATTCAATCGAATAAACTTTTGCCGGAATGCCTTTTTTATCTCTCTTGAAATCGATGATTCTATATTTTCTTTTGTGGCCGCCGCCTCTATGGCGTGCGGTTACTCTTCCTAAATTATTCCTGCCGCCTGATTTTTTCAGAACCATGGTAAGAGATTTTTCAGGCGAGGTTTTGGTTATTTCCTCGAAAGTAGAATTGCTTCTAAATCTCGTACCGGGTGTAACAGGTTTTAATTTTTTAATTGCCATTATAAATTCCTAATTGAAAACTAAGCTTGTTCAAAAAGTTCTATTGTCTCGCCTTCTCTCAAAGTAACGATTGCTTTTTTAAATCTCGGAGTTTTCCCGGAAAACCTTCCGCTTTTTCTAAATTGTGTTTTTGTTTTCCCGGGATGATTTATTGTTTTAACTTCTGCAACATGTACATTATACTTCTTCTCAATAGCTTTTGCAATCTGCAGCTTGTTCGATTTTGGTTCAACAATGAATCCGTATTTCCCCGGCTGGCTTGCAGAGATATTAGTCATCTTTTCAGTAATCATAGGTTTAATTAAAATATTATGCATATCAATTCACCGCTGCTTTTTTATCCTCGAAAGTTTTGTTTATTACATCAACCGCACTTTTTTGTAAAACGAGCACTTGATTGTTTAAAATATCATAAGTTGATGCTTTGGCTGCTTCGAGAACTTTTACTTTCTGAATATTTCTTCCCGATTTATAAATTGTTTCGGAAGTTTCATTCGTTAATAAAAGGACCTTCTTACCGTTGATTTTTAATGCATCCAAAATTCCAATAAATTCTTTTGTCTTCGGTTTCTCGAAATTAAAATCCTCAACGATCATTAATTGCTCATCTTTAACTTTATAGCTTAACGCAGATTTCCTTGCCAGCTTTTTAACTTTTTTAGTCAGATTCTGCCTGTAATCTCTCGGCCTTGGTCCAAAAATAGTACCTCCGCCAATCCACAAAGGAGATCTTGTCGTACCAGCACGTGCACCGCCCCTGCCTTTTTGCTTCCATGGTTTTTTACCGCCGCCTCTTACTTCACCTCTTTCTTTTGCTTTGTGAGTTCCCTGTCTTTGATTAGCCAGGTAAGCTTTCACCGCAAGATAGATAGCATGATCATTCGGCTCTATTCCGAATATATCATCGGCTAATTCTATTTTCTCACCGGAGGAGCTTCCATCTATTTTTAATAATTCTAAGGTCATTTTTAATCCGCTTATTTCTTTATCAATTCGACAATTGAATTTATTGCACCGGGTACGGAACCTTTAACAAGAATAACATTTTGATCGGCCAAAATTTTAATAACTTTTAGATTTCTCATCATCACGTTTGAATGGCCTGTTCTTCCAGCCATTCTTTGACCTTTAAATACTCTTGAAGGGTAGGAACTCGCACCGATTGAGCCCGGAGCTCTTTCTCTATCACTTTGCCCGTGGGAAGTTCCGCCGACACCGCTGAAACCGTGTCTTTTAATTACCCCCTGAAATCCTTTACCTTTACTTGTTCCTCTTACTTTAATGATTTCACCTTCGCTAAAAAGATCGGCTTTAACTTCATCACCGATTTTAAATCCTGAAACATCGGGAAAATTGAATTCTTTAAGTTTAGCAGTTGGAGTAATATTATTTTTTTTGAACTGTCCTAAAATCGGTTTATTTATATTTTTTTCTTTTTTATTTCCGAACCCGAGCTGCAGAGCGTCATACCCGTCTTTTTCTTTCGTCTTTACGGAAACTATTTTGCACGGGCCGGCTTGAATAACCGTTACAGGGATTTGATCACCTTCGCTATTGAAGATGCTTGACATTCCTAATTTTTTACCTAAAAGACCTGGCATCTTAACTCCGTTCATTATAACTTGATCTCAATATCAACACCCGCCGGTATATCCAGCTTACTTAATGAATCGACGGTTTTATTGTTGGAATTATGAATATCAATGATTCGTTTATGCGCCCTAGTTTCAAACTGCTCCCTTGATTTTTTATCAACATGAGGAGATCTTAAAACCGTGTATACCGTTCTTTTTGTAGGAAGTGGAATGGGACCGGATACAACTGCACCGGTGCTTCTAACGGTTTTAATAATTTTTTCCGTCGACTTATCAATCAAGATATGATCATAGGACTTTAATTTTATCCTAATTTTTTGACCAGGCACTTAAACAACTCCTTATTAAAAAAAATAGTCGAAATTAAAGGGAGTGCTGACTCCCTTCCATCTCATCAATATACTTAATTATTCATTTATTTTAGTAACAACACCGGCGCCAACTGTTCTACCGCCTTCACGGATAGCAAACCTTAATCCTTCTTCCATCGCAATCTCGGTGATGAGCGCTATCGTCAGTTTAATTCTATCACCCGGCATAACCATTTCTGTTCCTTCAGGTAAAGTAGCAATACCGGTTACATCGGTTGTTCTAAAATAAAATTGCGGTCTATATCCCGAAAAGAAAGGTGTATGTCTTCCGCCTTCATCTTTGGAAAGGATATAAACTTCACCTTCAAAATTTTTATGAGGGGTAATGCTACCGGTTTTGGCAATTACCATCCCTCTTTCGATTTCTTTTTTATCAACACCTCTTAACAACAAACCTGCATTATCTCCGGCAATAGCAGAATCCAATTCTTTTCTAAACATTTCAATACCGGTAACGACGGTTTTCTTATGAACGCCTAAACCGATTAATTCAACTTCTTCGTTTAATTTTATTGTTCCTCTTTCAACTCTCCCAGTTGCAACCGTACCACGCCCTGTAATAGAGAAGACATCCTCTACAGGCATGATGAAAGGTTTATCAGTATTTCTTTCTGGTATCGGAATATATTCATCAACAGCTTTCATTAATTCCCAGATGCAGTTTAACCTTGGGTCGTCAACTTTAATATCCGTATTTGAAGCTGCTTCCAAAGCCTGTAATGCCGAACCACGGATTATCGGAATTTCATCACCGGGGAATTCGTATTCATTCAATAAATCTCTCAATTCAACTTCAACCAGTTCAAGCAATTCAGGATCGTCAACCATATCAACTTTATTCATGAATACAACGATTCTTGGTACACCCACCTGTCGTGCAAGAAGAATATGCTCTCTCGTTTGAGGCATCGGACCGTCGGTAGCAGCAACAACAAGTATAGCGCCGTCCATCTGCGCAGCACCGGTAATCATATTCTTAACATAATCGGCATGTCCGGGGCAATCGACATGAGCGTAATGTCTTGTTTCGGTTGAATACTCAACGTGAGCAGTAGCAATCGTAATACCACGTTCTCTTTCTTCTGGCGCATTATCAATACTATCGAATGTCCTAATTGCAGATAACCCTTTTTTTGCCAGAGCCATAGTAATAGCGGCAGTTAAAGTGGTTTTACCATGATCAACATGACCGATTGTGCCCACGTTCACGTGAGGTTTACTTCTATCAAATTTTTCTTTGGCCATCTAAATCTCCTTTTAATTTATTACTTATTTAATTCTCTTTTAATGTTGAGTTACGACAGATTTTTTACCTAATGTTTTTTCAGCAATTTCTTCAGCAATATTTTTCGGCACTTCCGAGTAGTGTGAAAACTGCATGGTATATATTGCACGTCCCTGCGTCATTGAACGAAGAATTGTTGCGTAACCAAACATTTCTGCAAGAGGAACTTCAGCCTTTATTACCTGTGCATCTTTTCTTGCCGAAAATCCTTCAATCTTACCTCGACGGGAATTTAAATCTCCCATGACATCTCCGAGATATTCCTCGGGGGTAATAACTTCGACTCCCATAATAGGTTCAAGAAGAATAGGCTTTGCCTTTTTTGCTCCTTCTTTAAAAGCTATAGAGCCAGCTACTTTAAAAGATATTTCATCAGAGTCGACATCGTGATAAGAACCGTCATACAGTTTAGCTTTAACATCAACAACCGGGAAACCGGCAATAACACCGTTTCTCATCGCTTCCTGTATACCGGCAGAAACCGAAGGAATATATTCTCTCGGTACTGAACCACCTACAATAGCATTTACAAATTCATAACCTTTACCAGGTTCGTTGGGACTAAGTTCAACCCATACGTGTCCATATTTACCGCGACCGCCGGATTGTTTAACAAATTTACCTTCGGAATTAACAGTTTGAGTAATCGATTCCCTATATGCGACCTGGGGTTTACCGACATTTGCTTCAACTTTAAATTCGCGTTTCATTCTATCAACTAAAATCTCCAGATGAAGCTCGCCCATTCCGCTGATTAAAGTCTGGCCTGTTTCATCATCAACTTTAACCCTGAACGTCGGGTCTTCGTCGGATAACTTAACAAGAGCATCAGATAATTTATCTTGATCGGCCTTAGTTTTAGGTTCGATTGCAATTTGAATAACCGGTTCCGGGAAAACAATTTTTTCAAGAAGTACCGGGTCATCTTCGGAACAAAGTGTGTCGCCGGTTCTTGTATTTTTTAAACCCACTGCTGCGGCAATATCCCCTGCATGTACTTCATCAATATCTTCACGATGATTTGCATGCATTTGAAGCAGCCTGCCAATTCTTTCCTTCTTTTCGCTAACAGCATTATAAATATAGGAACCCGCTTTCAACTTACCGGAATACACTCTAAAGAAAGTTAGTTTCCCAACATAGGCGTCATTCATGAGCTTAAAAGCAAGCGCGGTGAATTTTTCATTCTCATCGATTTTTCTTTTTACTTTATCATTTATTCCAATATGATGCGCTTCAACTTCTTTAAAGTCGATCGGAGCCGGTAAAAAGTCTACGATGGAATCAAGTAATTTTTGAATTCCTTTATTCTTAAAAGCCGATCCGCATAAAACCGGAATGATTTTCAATTCAATCGTTGCTTTTCTAATAACTTTCTTTATCTCATCTTCGTTAATCGGTTGACCTTCAAGATATTTTTCCAATAAAGTATCATCGAGATCGGAAACCGCTTCAAGCATTTGGGTTCTGTATTTATTTGCTTCTTCCGTTAAATCTTTAGGTATTTCAATCTCATCGAAAGTTGCACCTAAAGTTTCTTCATGGTACATTCTCGCTTTGAAAGAAATTAAATCGATAACACCGGAGAATAAATCTCCTTCTCCGATTGGAAGAGTAATCGGCACCGCATTGGCAGCAAGACGATCTTTCATCATCTGAATTGCATTATAAAAATCGGCACCTATTCTATCCATTTTATTTACGAACGCGATTCTCGGGACCCTGTATTTATCTGCTTGACGCCACACAGTTTCGGATTGCGGTTCTACGCCGCCGACCGCACAAAACAGAGCAACTGCTCCATCTAAAACTCTCAAAGATCTTTCAACTTCTACCGTAAAATCAACGTGTCCGGGAGTATCGATTATATTTATTTGATGATTATTCCAAAAACAAGTTGTAGCAGCACTTGTAATAGTGATGCCGCGTTCTTTTTCCTGTTCCATCCAATCCATTGTTGCGGCGCCTTCGTGAACTTCACCTAAACGGTGCAGCTTACCGGTATAGAACAATATTCGTTCAGTAGTGGTAGTTTTACCGGCATCAATATGCGCCATTATACCAATGTTTCTTACTTTATCTATGCTTGTTTTAGTCGCCATGTCCTTGTTTATTTTTTCCTTACTTCACCTAATTATTTCATCAATTACCATTTAAAGTGAGCAAATGCTTTATTTGCTTCAGCCATTTTGTGAGTATCTTCTTTTTTCTTAACGGAAGAGCCTTCATTGTTTGACGCAGAAATTAATTCGGAAGCTAATTTTTGAGCCATCGATTTTTCATTTCTCGCTCTTGCATAAGTCTTAATCCATCTCATCGCCAATGCAGTTCTTCTTTCAGGCCTTACCTCTGTCGGGACCTGATACGTAGCTCCGCCCACTCTCCGGCTTCTAACTTCAATAAGAGGCTGGACATTATTTATTGCCTTTTTGAATGTTTCGATGCCCGGTTTCTTTGTTCTTTCTTCAATTATATCAAATGATTGATATACAATATTTCTTGCAACGGATTTCTTTCCGTCATACATCATACAATTAATAAATCTCGTTACCAAAACTTCACTAAATTTTGGGTCCGGTTTTAAGATATTTCTATCAGCTCTTTTCTTTCTCATAACTATTTAGCAGCCTTTGGTTTTTTAGCTCCGTATTTTGATCTTCCTTTTTTTCTATCTTCAACACCGCTAGTATCAAGAGTACCGCGGATGATATGATACCGGACACCCGGCAAGTCTTTTACTCTTCCGCCTCTGATTAATACAATCGAATGTTCCTGGAGATTGTGACCTTCGCCCGGTATATAAGCGGTTACTTCAATACTGTTAGTTAACCTTACTCTCGCCACTTTTCTTAAAGCTGAGTTTGGTTTCTTTGGAGTTGTTGTATAAACTCTTGTACAAACTCCTCTTCGCTGCGGGCATGAATCAAGAGCCGGCGCTTTTTTCTTAGTAAAAACTTTCGCCCGTCCTTTTCTAACTAACTGATTTATTGTTGGCACAAATTCTCCTCGTTAAAGTCATTCTGCAAAAAATTTCAGATTTTAAATATAGCTCTTATCTTAAAATTAGTCAAGAAATACATATACAAGTAAAAATAATTTAATTTCAAAAAGGGCAAAAAAATCCGGCTCAAATTTCAATTTTTGAGCCGGATTCAATTTATCATTAGTTTGCTTGTATTTCTTCTTCAGGTTTTTGCTCCGGAGCTGTTTCCTCGGCATCAACCGGTTCTTCAGTTTTTAATATTATCTGAGTGTATTTTTTCAACCCTGTACCGGCTGGTATTAAATGACCCATGACAACATTTTCTTTTAAACCGTACAAATGGTCCGCTTTGGCTTCGGTTGCTGCATTTGCAAGTACCTTGGTTGTTTCCTGGAATGAAGCCGCAGAAATAAAGCTTTCGGTTGAAAGTGCAGCTTGCGTAATTCCAAGCAGTACGTTTTCAAAAGTTGCCGGTTCAGCGTCTCTTGCTTCAATTTGTTTTTTAGTTTTCTTTTTAAGATCGGCGTTTACCTCTCTAAATTTACTCTTCATTATCAACTGATCGTCCTTATACCTGGAATCGCCTTTGTCTTCAATAAAAACCATTTGCATGATTTTATTATTTTCTTCAAAAAATTCATTTCTATCAACAATATCTTCCTCGAGGAATTTGGTATCGCCGGGAGAAACAATCTTTATTTTTTGAAGCATTTGCCTAACGATTACTTCAATGTGCTTGTCATTTATTTTAACACCCTGTAAACGGTAAACATCCTGGATTTCATTAACGAGATATTCCTGAACCGCACTTGTACCTTTAATCTTCAAAATATCATGAGGATTTATAGGGCCGTCTGTAATTTTTTCACCGGCAGGAATTTCATCACTGTCCTGGACCAAAACATGTTTTCCAAGAGGCACATTATATTTCTTTTCATCCGATCCGTCCGGGGCATTAACCATAATTTCGCGTGAACCTTTTTTACGCGCACCAAATTTAACCGAACCTTCAATTTCAGAAACAATTGCAGGTTCCTGCGGGCTTCTTGCTTCAAACAATTCGGTTACTCTCGGTAAACCGCCTGTAATATCACGGCTCTTTGTTGTTTGCTTTGAGATCTTCGCTAAAATAGTTCCGGCTGAAATTGATTCGCCTTCTTCAACAGATAGATAAGATCTGGTTGGCAAGCTGAAGAACTTTTTCTCTTCTCCTTCACCTTCAATTGAAATACCGGCTGTAAGAGTTTTATCTTTCGATTCGATTACGACTTTCTGAACGTGGCCGGTTTGTTCATCGGTTACCTGCTGCAGTGTAACGCCGTCAATAAGATCAATGAACCTGACTTTTCCCGGAATATCCGTAAGTATAACCGAGTTATATGGATCGTGATTATACAAAGGCCCGTTTTTTCTAACTTTCTGACCGTCATTAACGACCAATTCAGCACCATAGGGTACATCATATTTTTTAATTTGACGATTATTTTCATCAAATATTCCGATAGATCCTCTTCGGCCGGTTACAACTTTTACAGTTCCGAGGAAATCGGATTTTTCAACATATGCTATTCTATCATATTTAACAGTACCTTCAATGTTGGTTTCAACCTGAGACTGGCTTGCAATTCTCGAAGATGTACCGCCAAGGTGGAATGTACGCAATGTTAACTGTGTTCCGGGCTCGCCTATTGATTGAGCAGCAATAATTCCCACAGCTTCACCAATTTCGACTATTTTCCCGGTTGTTAAATTTCTGCCATAACATTTAGCGCAAACACCTCTTTTCGATTCACATGTAAGTACGGTTCTAATGTACACAGAATCAATGCTGGCGTCTTCGATTTTTTCAGCTATTTCTTCGGTGATTAATTCACCGGCAGGAATTATTAATTCATCGTTTCTCGGATCATAAACATCTTCTTGTGTAACACGGCCTGTGATACGTTCACCAAGAGGCTCTCTTTCCTGTTCAACATCTTTTAATGCTTTAACTTCAATACCGAGGATTGTTCCGCAGTCGATTTCACTAATGATAACATCCTGCGCAACATCAACCAATCTTCTTGTAAGATAACCGGCATCGGCAGTTTTTAACGCAGTATCGGCTAAACCTTTTCTTGCGCCGTGTGTAGAAATAAAATATTCCAACACCGACAGTCCCTCTTTAAAGTTAGCTACGATCGGATTTTCAATAATTTCACCAGCTTGACCGGAAAGAGTTTTTTGCGGTTTCATCATAAGTCCGCGCATACCAGCCAACTGTCTCACCTGTTCTTGCGAACCTCTTGCACCTGAATCAACCATCATATGAACCGAATTGAAGCCCTGGTTATGACCTTTAATTTTTTCCATTAAAGCACGGGCTACATCGTTGGTTGTATGAGTCCAAACGTCAATAATTTTATTGTAACGTTCGGCATCAGTGATAACTCCCTGTTCATGTTCATTTAAGATTGCTTCAACTTTTTTATTAGCTTTATCAATCATGCTTACTTTTTCATCAGGAATTATCATATCGGCATAACTAACCGATAAACCGCCGATAGTTGAGTATCTGAATCCAAGATCTTTCAAATCATCCAGGAATTTAGCGGTAACTTTATTGCCGAGCTTGATAAACATTTTCCCGATAAAATTTCCGAAAGTCTTTTTGATTAAAAGCTGGTTATAATATCCCATATCTTTCGGAACTATCTGGTTGAAGATAACTTTACCGACCGTTGTTTCAATCAACTCGCCGTCGATTTTAACCTTTACTCTTGCATGAAGTCCAGCCACACCGTTATCATATGCAATGATAGCTTCCTCAGGCGAACTGAAAATCATATCTTCGCCTTTATCACCTTCTCTAAATTTGGTTAAGTAGTATGCACCTAAAACGATATCCTGTGTTGGAATCACAATCGGGCTGCCGTTTTGCGGTGATAAAATATTATGACTGCTCAACATTAATAATTGAGCTTCAAGTTGAGCCTCGAAAGAAAGAGGAACGTGAACCGCCATCTGGTCGCCGTCGAAGTCTGCATTAAATGCAGTACATACCATCGGGTGAAGCTGGATTGCTTTTCCATCAATTAATACCGGTTGAAAAGCCTGAATACCAAGCCTATGAAGAGTTGGGGCTCTATTCAGCAACACCGGGTGTCCATCAATTATCTTCTCTAAAATATCCCATATTAAAGGATCTTTTCTGTCGACAACTTTTCGCGCACTTTTAACGGTTTTATTATGACCTCTTTCAATCAGTTTCCTGATAATAAAAGGTTTGAATAACTCTACAGCCATATCTTTCGGCAAGCCGCATTGATGAAGTTTTAATTCCGGACCCACTACAATTACGGAACGACCGGAATAATCAACTCTTTTACCGAGAAGATTTTGACGGAAACGGCCTTGCTTTCCTTTAAGCATATCGCTTAAGGATTTTAACGGACGGTTATTATCGCTTCTTACAGCGCTTCCTCTTCTTGAATTATCGAACAATGCATCGACAGCTTCCTGAAGCATTCTCTTTTCATTTCTTAAAATTACTTCCGGAGCTTTGATGTCGATTAATCTTTTCAACCTGTTATTTCTGATTATAACCCTTCGGTATAAATCGTTTAAGTCGCTAGTTGCGAATCTTCCGCCTTCCAACGGAACCAGGGGTCTTAGTTCCGGCGGAATAACAGGGATGTAATTCATTACCATCCATTCCGGTTTATTCTGAACTTTGTTTTCGGATTCTTTAAAAGCTTCGATAACTCTTAATCTCTTTAAAAGATCGGATTTCTTCTGCTGCGAAGTTTCTGTTTTTAACTGATCTCTTAATTGTTTTGAAAGAACTTCTACATCGGTATTCTTTAAAATTTCTTTAACGGCGTCGCCGCCGATTTTAGCAATGAATTTTTTCGGATCATCTTCATCCAATTTTTCATTGCCTTCGGGCAAAGAATTTAAAACTTCAAAATATTGATCTTCCGATATCAGATCGAGCCTGCTTAAGCCTGTTGGCCCTGCGCTAATAACAACATAAGATTCGTAATAAATAATCTTCTCAAGTTCCTTTAAGCTTAAACCGATTATGTTACCTATTTTTGAAGGCTGAGCTCTAAAAAACCATATATGAACAATCGGAACTGCGAGACCGATGTGTCCCATTCTTTCACGGCGAACTGCTTTCTGAGTAACTTCAACTCCGCACCTATCGCATATAATACCTTTGTAGCGAATACGTTTATACTTCCCGCAGTAGCATTCCCAATCACGGGTCGGACCGAATATTTTTTCACAGAAAAGACCGTCTTTTTCCGGCCTGAACGATCTATAATTTATTGTTTCGGGTTTTGTTACTTCACCATAAGACCTTGATAAAATATCATCAGGACTTGCAAGATTAATAGTAATACTATTAATGTCGCGCATTGCATTTTCTTGAATTCTAAATGACATGTTTCATCTCCTAAAAAATTTCTAAGTGAAAAAAATGTTCTTAAATGTTAATTGATTTTTATATCGAGCCCTAAGCCCTGGAGCTCTTTAATCAACACATTGAACGATTCGGGAACGTTCGGTTCCTGTAAGTTTTCACCTTTAACAATTGATTCATATGCTTTGGCTCTTCCGGCAACATCATCGCTTTTTATAGTCAGAATTTCCTGAAGAATATGAGAAGCCCCGTACCCTTCAAGGGCCCAGACTTCCATTTCTCCAAATCTCTGACCGCCGAATTGCGCTTTACCACCAAGAGGCTGCTGTGTAATAAGAGAATATGGCCCAATCGACCTTGAGTGTATTTTATCATCAACAAGGTGACTAAGCTTCAGCATATAAATATAACCGCATGTAACTTTTTGATGGAATTTTTCACCTGTTCTTCCATTATAAAGTTCGGTTTTACTGCCTCTTTCAAGCCCGGCTTTTTCGAGCCATTCATCAACATTATCAATCTTTGCACCATCGAAAATAGGGGTTGCAAATTTACTATTTAGCTTGTAGCCCGCCCATCCGAGAGCAGTCTCGTAAAGTTGGCCTAAATTCATACGTGAGGGTACTCCGAGCGGATTTAGTATTATGTCAACAGGAGAACCATCAGGCAGATACGGCATATCTTCCTGCGGAACTAATTTAGCAACAACACCTTTATTGCCGTGACGTCCGGCCATTTTATCGCCAACGGAAAGTTTTCTTTTCTTGGCAACATAGACTTTTGCTAATTGGACAATGCCGGGCGGTAATTCGTCGCCGCTTGTAATTTTAATTTTTTCCCTTTTATATTCTTCATCGATATCGAGCTGTGCATCAAAATAATTTCTATACAAAGTGTTTATATGATTGTTTGATTTTTTAGCTTCAAACCAATCTAAAGTATAATCAAGCTTTGTAATATCTTCCATCGAAGAAAAAGTAGTATCCTTAATAACCGTACCGCTTCTAAAAACTATGCTGCCGTCAAGATCACGAACACCGGTAGTTGTTTCACCGTCGGTTAATTTTGTCAGTTTCTCAACTAACTTTTGATACAAGTTGTTCAGTTTCTGATTGTGATCTTGTTCCAAATTTTCCAATTGTTTCTTTTCAATCTTTTTGGATTCGGTATCTCTTCTTTTCCGGCTGAACAATCTTGTTTTAATAACTGTTCCTTTTAATCCCGGAGGCGCTTTCAGCGATGCATCTTTCACATCTCCTGCTTTATCTCCGAAGATTGCTCTTAACAATTTTTCCTCAGGCGTTGGATCGGTTTCGCCTTTAGGAGTAATCTTTCCTATTAAAATGTCACCCTCTTTAACTTCGGCACCTTCGCGGATAATTCCGTTTTCATCGAGGTTCTTTACAGCTTCTTCACTTACGTTTGGAATTTCTCTTGTAAGCTCTTCTTCGCCTCGCTTGGTTTCGCGAACTTGTAATTCAAATTCTTCAATATGAATTGAAGTAAAGGTATCATTGCTTACCAGTCGTTCACTGATAATTATTGCATCTTCAAAATTATATCCGCGCCAGGGCATAAAAGCAACGAGCACATTTCTTCCAAGAGCCAATTCGCCGTGATCGGTAGAAGCTCCGTCGGCAAGTACATCACCTTTAGTTACTCTTTGTCCTTCTTTAACTATTGGTTTTTGATTAACACAAGTTTCCTGGTTTGTACCGTTAAATTTAATTAAGCGGTATGATACGCGTTTAGTTTCGTTGAAACTTGTTAACGATTCAATACTGTTTGGATTAGAATCGTACTTAACAACAATTTTATCTGCATCGATGTATTCAACGACTCCTTCATCTTCAGCTAATATCATGGAACGTGAATCGTACGCAACTTTTTTCTCCATGCCTGTCCCGACAATCGGAGCTTCAGGATTCAACAATGGAACTGCTTGACGCTGCATGTTTGAACCCATAAGAGCTCTGTTTGCATCGTCATGCTCAAGGAAAGGAATTAACGCAGCAGCAGCACTTACAAGCTGTGCAGGTGCAACGTCCATATATTGAATTTGTTCCGGAAGTGCGATTGGGAATTCACCTTTTAACCTGCACTTTACTCTTTCGTGAACAAATTTCCCTTGCTCATCAATTTCAGCATTTGCCTGAGCTATTGTGAAATAGTCTTCCTGTTCGGCGGTAAGATATTCAACTTCACTTGAAACTTTGGTCTTGTTTACTTTTCGATAAGGAGTTTCAAGAAATCCGTAACGGTTTACTCTTGCATAAATTGTTAGAGAAGAAATCAAACCAATGTTTGGGCCTTCAGGAGTTTCAATCGGGCACAAACGGCCGTAGTGTGTATAGTGAACGTCACGAACTTCAAATCCGGCTCTTTCTCTTGTTAAACCGCCAGGACCTAAGGCAGACATTCTTCTTTTATGCGTCATCTCAGCCAAAGGATTTGTTTGATCCATAAACTGCGATAACTGGTTAGTGCCAAAGAAAGCATTTATAACACTGCTGATTGTCCTTGCATTAACTAAATCTTGAGGAGTGAAATTTTCGGAATCGCGCATGTTCATTCTTTCTTTTATCGTTCTCGCCATACGTGCCATTCCGATATTAAACTGCTGACCTAACTGCTCACCTACTGTTCGTACCCTTCTGTTTCCAAGATGATCTATGTCATCGACACTTTCATTTCCAACCCTCAGTTTAATAATATATCTCATTATCGCCAAAATGTCTTCAACGGTAAGAATAGTAGTAGTTTCGGGATGATTTAAATTAAGCTTATCATTCATTCTATGTCTTCCGACGTCGCCAAGGTCGTATCGTTTATCGTTAAAGAAAAGCTTATCTATTAAACCTTGCGCAGTATCCAAATCAGGTGCTTCTCCCGAACGAAGCTGCCTGTAGATTGCATACAGGGCCTCCTCTTTAGTATGAGAAGTATCTTTACGAAGAGTATTAAGAATAAGATCCTGATCCGGCATAACTTCAGAAGTTACCAGTTTTAACTTTTCGATTTCAGCTTCTTTTATTCTTTCGATATCTTCTTCCGACAGAACGCTGTCTTTCGTTAAAAAGATTTCACCGGTAGACATATCGAAAACATCGATCGCTATTCTTCTTCCGAGATAATCTTCAAGCTTTACTTTATTTACATTTATTTCTTCTACAAGATTGAAGAGATTTAATATTTCCTCATCGGACTCATACCCAAGCGCCCGAAGCAAAGTTGTTGCAGGAAATTTCTTTCTTCTATCTATATAAACATACATTACGTAATTTATATCGGTTGCGAATTCAACCCAGGAACCTCTTAAAGGAATTATTCTCGCCGAATAAATAGGAGTTCCATTGGGATGAAGTGTTTGAGAAAATGCGACACCCGGCGATCTGTGCAACTGGGAAACAATCACCCTCTCTGCACCGTTGATTATGAAAGTTCCTTTTACAGTCATGAAAGGTAAGTTTCCAAGGTATACTTCCTGTTCAACTGTATTCACAAATTCTTCTGTTTCAGGATCTTTAACGGAAAGCCTGAGCTTTGATTTAAGAGGAGCCGAAAATGTAAGCCCTCTCTCGAGGCATTCGAAAACTGAGTACCTCGGTTTTTCAATATTATATTCAATAAAATCCAGCCTGTAATTTTCTTTGTTGTCAAAGATCGGGAAATTGGTATTGAACACCTGCTGCAGTCCCTTGATTTCCCTTTTACCCGGTAAAGCATTCATCTGAATAAAATCTTCAAAAGATTCATTCTGAATGTTTAACAAGTCGGGAACGTCTATTACGGAAGGAATGCTGCCGAAATTAATTCTTCCATTGGTATTATTCAATTTAGAACCTCCAATTAGTTTTCAAATTCTTTATAATATCTTCACCGAACCTAAGTTTAAAACATCGATTTATTTAAAAATGCGGTAAGACGGATTTCTCCGACTTACCACATCTTTGAAAGATAGTAATTTTGTATTTAATGAAAAGTGATATAACAATTACTTAACTGTTACCGTGGCACCTGCTTCTTCAAACTCTTTTTTAAGTTTCTCGGCTTCATCTTTCGAAATGCCTTCTTTTACAGGTTTAGGTGCGGAATCAACTAAATCTTTAGCTTCTTTAAGTCCTAGCCCGGTGTGCGCTCTGACAACCTTAATTACATTGATCTTTTTCTCGCCTATAGTTTGAAGAATAACATCGAATTCAGTTTGTTCTTCAACTTCAGCTGCGGCAGCTCCACCGGCAGGGCCGCCTGCCATTATAACCGGGGCAGCAGCAGTTACTCCGAATTCATCTTCTAAAGCTTTTTTCAATTCCGACGCTTCTAAAAGGGATAACCCTTTGATCTGGTCAACGATAGCGGAAATTTTTTCTGACATTTTAATTTACTCCTGTTTTTTCTTTTTCAATTTTAACAATTATGCTGCTTCTTTTTTGGAGATTTCATCAATCACACTGACTAAGTCTCTCATAACAGCATTTATAGCTCCAACTATGCCGGAAATCGGAGCTTCGATGCTTCCGAGAATTCCTGCTATAAGTTCCTTTTTAGAAGGTAGTGAAGCCAGTTCATTCAGCCTGCTGCCGTCATAATATTGGCCTTCTATGTAACAGGCTTTTAAAGAGAATTTTTGTTTTTCATCAAAATATTTTTTAATGATCTTTGCCGGAATAACCGGGTTATCAGAAGCAAAAATATAACCAGTCATTCCAACAAGGTGGTCTGCTAATTTATCATATTTGCCGGCTTCATCAAGTGCACGTTTAACCAAAGTATTTTTCAAGACTTTGTATTGTACACCTTCTTTACGGAAATCGTTCCGAATATTATTAACCTCTTCAACGGTAATTCCGCTATAGTCGGCAAGATAAACCGCAACAGCGTTCTCAAGCATATCTTTTACCTGAGCAACTACTTCAGCTTTTTCACTTTTATTCCCTAAATCAGGGGATTTCGTTTCATTCACCATTTTTCTCCTATACCAGATTTTTTTCTAATCCAGTCGGCTTATTCCGCTTGCAGCGGATTTTGAAGCATTGATCGAGTGCGTAAACTTTTAATGCGAAGGTATTTCATCCTTCACAATTTTTAATCCAGGCCCCATTGTACTGGATAAATATAAACTCTTAACATATTGGCCTTTTGCGGAAGACGGCTTCATTCTTATAATAGTGTTGAGAAATGCACGTGTATTTTCTTCAAGCTTTTCGGCATCGAAATTTAATTTACCGAGCGAGGTATGAACTATTCCGGCTTTCTCAACTCTGAATTCAATTTTGCCTGCTTTTACTTCTTTAACGGCATTTGCAACATCCATCGTAACTGTCCCGCTTTTAGGATTAGGCATCAAACCTTTAGGCCCTAAAATTTTTCCAAGCTTTCCTAATTCAGACATTGAATCCGGAGTTGCGACTATTACATCGGTATCCGTCCAGCCGTTTTTTATTTTCTCAATATACTCTTCGAAGCCAGCATAATCGGCACCAGCATCAAGAGCTTCCTGAGCCTTCGGCCCTTTTGCAATTACTAAAACCTTAACTTCTTTACCGGTTCCGTTCGGTAGTGAAACGGTGCCTCTAATCATCTGGTCTGCATGTCTCGGATCTACTCCAAGCTTAATTGCGCAATCAAGGCTTTCGGTAAATTTAACTTGAGTATTTTCTTTTAATGTTTTAATCGCATCCAAAAGAGAATATTCTTTTTTAAGGTCGATCTTTTCTTCAACAGCTTTTAATCTTTTTGTTTTTTTCATTTCAATACCTATTAATTTCTAATAACTATAATTGAAAGTTATTCTTCGACATTCAAGCCCATGCTTCTTGCGGTACCTTTAACCATGCTCATCGCATGATCGATATCGTAAGCATTTAAATCGGCCATTTTTGTTTCTGCAATTTCTTTCACTTGCGGAAGTGAAACGTTTCCGACTTTTGTTCTGTTCGATTCCGGCGAACCTTTTTCAATCTTCGCGGCTCTCTTCAACAAAATGGCTGCCGGTGGTGTTTTCGTGATAAAGGAAAATGATTTGTCTGCAAAAACCGTAATGACGACCGGGATTATCAACCCTTCTTTATCCTGGGTTCTTGCATTAAACTGCTTGCAGAACTCCATTATGTTTACACCTTTTTGTCCTAATGCAGGCCCGACAGGCGGTGAAGGATTTGCTTTGCCTGCTGGTATTTGTAATTTTATATAACCGGTTATTTTCTTTGCCATGTTTCTATCCTATGAATAAAATTTACTTTTCTAATTCAGCTTGAACAAAATCTATTTCGACAGGAGTTTTCCTTCCGAAAATTGAAACCATAACTTTAATTTTCATTTTTTCTTCATTAACTTCCTGGACGGTTCCGGCGAAGTTATTGAACGGACCATCGACGATTTTCACTATGTCTCCTGTTCTAAAAATCGTTTCCATTCTTTCGGTAGTCTCATCCTGAGTAATCCTGCCTACAATTCTTTTAACTTCTTCCGGCTGAAGCGGGTTGGGATTATTTCTCGTTCCTAAAAATCCCATCACCGACGGCGTATTTAAAATGAACTCTTTAACCTGGTTATCGAGTTCGGCATTAACCAATATATAGCCCGGAAAGAAATTTTTAGTTTTGCTTTTCTTTTTACCTTCTTTTACTTCGAAGACTTTTTCGGTCGGTACGAGAATTTCAATAATTTTCGAACGAAGCTGCGGGTTATCTTCCAACTCTGCTTCGAGAAAACTTTTTACTTTATTTTCATGACCAGAAAAAGTTCTAACTACGTACCATCTTGGTTCCATAATTAAGCCTGCCTAAAAAATCCCTTTAAATACCTGGTTAATTATCATATCAATCACATAAGTAAAAGCAGCGATAATAAGACAAGCAACGATAACGACATAAGTCGATTCTTTTAATTCGTCGGTAGTCGGCCAGGTGACTTTTTTCATTTCTTTAACTACATCGTTAAAGAAGTTTACTATTTTTTCTTTCATAAATACATTCTATTTTATTGCCCTGCACGTCAGGAGGGATTTGAACCCCCAGCCTGCGGTTTTGGAGACCGCTGCTCTGCCAATTGAGCTACTGACGTATTTATTTTGTTTCCTTATGAATCGTATGTTTTTTATCCCATCGGCAATACTTCTTAAATTCAATCCTTCCAGGATGGAGACGTTTATTTTTTGTTGTTGTGTAATTACGTCTCTTACAGACTGTGCATTCTAATGTTATTATTTCTCTCATTACTATTCTCTAAGTTATTTTCTAAGCTAACAGAAAATTTTCATTGGCTTGTGCCGGCGAACTTCTTTCAACTAAATATCAAAATAACCTGCGCCAGCGGTACTGCAACAAAATTAAAAACCAAAATTCCGTGAGCTGACGACCGGGGTTGAACCGGTGACCTCATCCTTACCAAGGATGTGCTCTACCAACTGAGCTACGTCAGC
>CAZKUR010000012.1:0-71457 GCA_964556005.1 uncultured Ignavibacteriaceae bacterium
CTGCGCTCTATTTATATTAAGCTTTTCCAAATTTAATCTTATAGGGAACAAATGCCACGATGATTCACGATCATCTTTTACGGTGTGAAGATCAATAAATTCATTATCGCGGAGTTCTTGAGTATATTTCCTGGATATGCTTTTCCGGGATTCCCACATCGCATCAACCTTTTTAAGCTGCGGAATACCGAGTGAAGCCTGAAGATCCGTAAAGTTATATTTAAAACCCGGTGCAACTACTTCGTAATACCATGAACCGTTTTCGCTGTACCTTTTCCAGGCATCTCTATTTATTCCATGAAGCCTCATCGTTTTAACACGTTCAGCAATCTCTTCATTGTTTGTACAGACCATGCCGCCTTCACCGGTCGATAAAGTTTTAGTGGCATAAAAGCTAAAACATGTTACTTCAGAAATAGTTCCGACTTTTTTCCCTTTATAAACTGCAGGGAGAGAATGGGCAGCGTCCTCAAAAACTTTAATATTGTAATGCTTGGCAAGATCTAAAATTTCATCCATATCGCACGGCTGACCGCCATAGTGTACTGGAATGATTACTTTCGTCTTTGGAGTTATATGTTTTTCAATTTCTTTTAATGAGATATTGAGAGTGTCCTCATCGACATCCACGATAACCGGTTTAGCGCCAAAGTAGCATACAATTTCCGCGGTAGCGGGAAAAGTCATATCAGGTACAATTACTTCATCCCCTGCATTTAAACCATAGGCTTCCAACGTTAAATGCCCTGCAGCCGTCCACGAACTGACTGCAATCGAACGTTTAGAACCAATGTAAGAATTAAAGTCTCCTTCAAATCTGATAGTTTTCGGCCCCATGCTCAGCCAACCTGAACGGACCGTATCAACTATCTCATTGACTTCTTCTTCTGAAATAAATGGTTTGTGAAATAGTAAGAAGTCTTTATTCATATTTTATTTTTTTGATAGGAAAATTAATAATTTATGTTGATATTTTCCAAATAAAAATTTACAAAGATCATGAAGCCTTTAAAATAATATTTAAAGAAACTTCATACATCCTAAAATAATATTAGTTATTATTTTACTAATTAATAAAAGCGGTAACAAATTAAAATTAACAATTTTTCCCCTCTTAGTCTCGTTCATAATCCCATCGTAGCAGTTTCTTGAAAATTAATCATCAAGGTAAAACTCAAAAATTTTGAAATGTAATTTTATCATTTAAACCGAACACTTTCAAATTTATCTTTCCGTTTATCTTTTAAATTTTGTTTAAACATAATTTAAATGAAACGATAAAAAATTTAATTAATTATTTTAATTTACTCAACTGAATTAGTAATTATTTTCACGAGAACAGGACAACTCAACATACACGCGTAAAAACAATCAACAACACTAATCAATTAAAACTCATAAGAAAACGACTAAAGATAAGCAGAATTATACCAAAGCGAAATAAACATTTAATTTTTTTTATTAAATCGTGTATCATTTTAACCCATTTTTTCGAAACATAATACTGACCAAAGAAAAAACATTACTCCCCTCAGATAAATTTTAATCGCCAGGCATTAAAATGAAAAATAATTGAATGAATTCCTATTCAATTAATTTGAGATTTTTTGATAAAAAACTAATTATTTTACTGTTTTCTTTTACGTCTGTAGGCAAATTAACTATTTTTTTGGAAATATCAACAGAAATCGGAAATTTATTCACATCAAAATCCCACAAATTCAAATTTTCTTTTATCGGGTATAATGGTGAAATAAACCAGTCTCCCAGCACGATTTTATCTTTATGTGCTAAACGAAAAAACATTTCCCGGTCTTTGACCAATAAGGGATATTTAAGGAATAAATGATTGTTAAATAATTTTTCGTCGACAAAATTTTTCCCCTTTGACTTTAGAAAACCGGAATAGTCGGCGGCATTTTTCTTTCTGAGCTTATTTACCTCATCCAAATGTTTTAATTTTTTTAATCCTGCTCGTACCTGAACACCGGAAATGTCTTTAAAATATTCTTCAGGCATTTGAATCCCGGATAATTCATCACCCTGGGTCGAACCGATTATTAAATTCTTCTTGCTTAAAAACCTGAATAACCCAACCAAACTCTGGTAGGAATAATTATTTATAAAATACTTTCTAAAAAATAACAAAAAAGAAAGTGTATATTCCGAGGCGAACGTCGGCTTAATTTTTTCTTTCTCAAGGATTTTAATTTTTTCTACAAGAGATTTATTATTTACAACTAAAAAACCTCCGATACCCGTTGAGAATGGTTTATTCCATTGAGTAGAGTAAAAAGCCGCATCGCAATACGAACCATTCGGCTTTCCATTATAGTATCCTCCGAATCCGTGTGTACAGTCTTCGATTGTAAAAAGATTATTCTCATCTGCAATTTTAATTATCTCCTCAATATTCGAGGAAAGGCCGAAAGTATTCTGACAAAGAATTACTTTGGTCTTATCTGTAATTGCCTCCTTTAATTTTTTTATATCCGAGTTGTAATTTTCCGGTGAAATGTCCACATACACGGGTTTAGCACCTATATATTTAATTGCATTAGGAACAACTATACAAGTGAAGGCAGGAATTATAACTTCGTCTCCCTCCTTTATACCCATAGCTTTAAGAATAGCGTAAAGAGCAACTCTTCCCTTCCAATAAAGCATTATCTGATCAGCGTTGCATCTTAAAACATCTGCAATCGCCTGTTTATATTTTATATCGTTTTTCATTTATCTTTTTTAAATAAATATTTTAATCTGAATAAACCCGACAAAGATCCTGAACCGTAAGAAAAATGGAGGACTAAAAATGAATATAAGATATAATACCAAGTAGTTGTATTATTATTAATTTTGATGCTCACACTCATAAGGACAAGTATATAACTTAAAAAACTTATCGCTGCAACTAAGCCAATAATTGGGTACCATATTATTAATATCAACGGTAGAATTAAAGAAAGCAAAAATATTAATGGGATAAAATGACGCACACTTAAAGAACTAATTCGCTTTGTAAGGTATACAGTTAGTATATTCCACAGCCCTGTCTGAAAATTATTTTTAGCGATTCCACGAAAAGTTTCTCGGGCAAAATAAGTGCTTGATAAATTTGGAATAAGAAAGATTTTACCCCCATTTCTTTTCAATCTTTTATTTAATTCAATATCCTGATCTCTAGTTAATCTATTATCATACAACCCAATTTTGCTGAAAACCTCTTTCCTATAACAACCGAACGGTACGGTATCAACAATTTTCACTTCATCAATTCCGGTTCTGAAATAAGAATTGCCAATACCAAATTTGTTGGATAAAACAGCTTTAATTGAGTTGGTTTTAGGATTTTTATTTTTTACATCAGTGATCCAACAAGCCCCAACATTATCTGCATTTAGCTTTATGCTCCAGTCAATTAGCTGTGAAAAATAATTAGCCGGTATTTTACTGTGTGCATCCAGCCTAATTATATATTCGCCTCTTGATTTATTAATACCGAGATTCATTGCAAAAGGGACAGTATTATTTTCATTAATTAGAAGGTGAATAAAATTAAATTTCTCAGTGTACTTCTCAACAATTTTACACGTGTTATCATTGCTTTTACCGTCAATTACAAGTACTTCGAGATAATCATGAGGATAATCATTGTTTAACACAGAATCCAAGCAAGCTGCAATATATTTTTCCTCATTTCTGCATGGTATAATTACAGAAATTTGATGTTTTATAATTTGATCAGAACTATTATTAACTATCGACAATTTTAATATATCCTTACTAAAAGCAAACTTTAATTAATTATACTGGAACTGTTTTCTCTGTTCTGATTTTTGCAAAGCTCAGCATTTTCTTAAAACATATTATGGTTAAGATTAAATAGGCTGATAGCATACAAAAATCTATACACATCAGAATAATATAATATTTATTATCGAATAATGGTTTTACCGAACGTCCTACTAGATTGAATAAGTACGGTTCCATTGTTGTAATTGAACCAAGAAAGATTATTATTAAAACAGATACCGTAAGATATTTCCGCGACTTTGCTATGGTGTGAATTATAAATAAGAGAGACATTTGTAAATAAAACGGATATGTCTTCTTGCTGATTATCATAAATAAGAGAATAGTTACGGAAATAAAGGCTAATGAAATATCAAATGAATAATCCGGATTTTCATTTATTGTTTTAACGAAAATTATAAACATTGGTATAATAGCAGCAGCAAAAATTATTACGGGCAGTATATTCCATAAAATAGAATCCCTGATACCGGGAATGACGGTTGAAATCAAGAAAAATAAATTACCATTGGTACTGCGTGTTGCTTCATGTTTCAACGGATATAAGAAGTCAATACCGGTTATCATCAGAACGAGCAAAATTAAAGTCAACAAAAGCAGCGGCAAAATTCTTTTCAGCAGATTTTTATTCCTAATGAAAATGACAGCAGGCAAAGTTAAAACGATTAAGAATTTTGTGATAAGAAATCCAAATGCCATTATTATGCCTGAAAAATAATCTTTATTATATTCAGCCAGTACCAAAGCAGTTAGCGCTATAAATGCAATAATTATGCTGTTGTACCCAGTCATTATCCAATATACGGAAATCGGACAAAACGTATATAAAAAAGCTACATGCCACCGGATAGAGATTCCACTTTTATAACCAAACCATAAATATAAAGCCATCATCAGGCTTTCAATAACAACCATAACGAATACGATTGCTCCTACGGAATGCCAGATCGCCACAAAAGGTGCAAAGAAAAAAGGGAAAAAAATTGAGTAACTTGTTTGAAAATCAATGTATGGTATTTTACCTGCAAGAACCTTCTGCACTTGAGGAAAATAATAAAGAGCAGCATCAGAACCTTGATTTAAAAACGGGTAAAACTTGTAAATAATTATGACTCCGGCTAATTTCCCAAAAATCCCTATAACTGTACCGAATTTAAGAAATCTTTCATTCTTACTTCGTAAAGAATACCAAAACCCGCCTGCCGCAGTAAAAGCTAAAAGTGTTGCTAAAATAAATTTTATATTTTCCAATTTACCGTAAAATAGATGTTCTTCTTAATCTTAAGTTAGTCCTTTAGGTAATATTCAACTTCCTCTAATTATAAAATAATTCACTTCATTTCTTTTTGGGCGTATCTGTTAACTCTTAAGATAGACAGGCTGTACATTTGCAGCAATATCAAACTTCTTAATTTTTTTTAATCGCTGATACATAAATATTAGTATAATATAAGTCAGCCAGAAAGGAAGATCGTGGGTAATAAAGCCATAAGACATTATCCCCATTACTTCAAAGAATGAATTTTCAAGTACACCGAGCCCGATTCCAAATATTACTACCGAAAGAACATAATAATCTCTATCTATATTCTTATATCCTTTTATGCATTTAAAAGCGAAAAAGAAATATAAAGCAAACATTGAAATTGCTGTTATCATCCCCATTATGCCATTTTCAGCAGCCATAGCAATAATAAAATTATGAGGGTTTGGCACTCCACGATATAATTGCTGTAATTTTTCAGCAAGCATGATATAGAATGATGAAGTATATGAAACATAAAAATGACCATACATACCGGGGCCTACTCCGGTTAAAAAGTGGTCACTAAACATTCTCAAACCTTCACCCCAGAGATGAAGTCTGCTCCCTTCATCAACTCTAAGCAGTATAAAAATTGCATTTTGAATAGGAGGTATTAAAAACAAAAATAACAGAATCGGTAAGCCAAATAGTAACACTCTCCGCAAAATCTTTCGATTAAGAATTGATAAAATAAAAATAAATCCAATTAAGAGTGCAATTCCTGCTGCCCTGGAATCGGTAATTATAAATGCTGCGGCACTATTCAGTAGCAAAACTCCAAGGAAAAATTTAGACCTTCTCGATTTAAATCTCTCTACATAAAAAAGAGCTAATATAAAGCATGATGCAATAAATAAGGTTAATCCGACAACGTTAGGGTTTGAGTAAACACCTGCAAACCGCGCTAATATACCATTATTTAAATGAAAGGCGAATCCAGCCTTTATAAAATCGGAATATATGCTTATATCTATTATAAGAACCGCAATGATTATTCCGAAAATGTAAATGTATATTTTATTTTTATCCCGGATGAGACTATAAAACAAATAACATATCATAAAGAAAATGATTGTATGCAATAGGCTCGCCAGACTCTGCCCGGTGGACGTTGAAAAAAGTGTCGAAGTAATTAGAGTAACAATCAATAATAAAAAAAAGTAAGAAACTTCCATCGGAACTGCGGGATATTCCGAATACTTTAGTCCGTACTGCTTTAAGAACAGGTAAAACAAGGCAGCGATAGACAGCACGGTAACTACATCTCTTGCTCCTTTAAATGCAAAACTCGTAAACGAAATAAATAAAACGATTGTGAGCAGAATGATAAAGTTTCTTTGAAATATCAAGAATAAAAATGCAGCAAATAAAATTACGACAAGATAAGGGACATAATGAATAGTCAGGACTGCAATGAGCAATGAAACAAAAGTGATTAAATATATATTTATTTGTTTTGCCAAAGTTTATTTTTCCCTGAAACTATTTTTAATAATGATTAAATGAAACTGCATTTTGTGCTGCGTTCCTATATTTTTACTAATCCAGATATTGTTAAAATTAACAAACTCCACGATTTTTTAGGATAATACGGTTGTCGGTGTTTTTTTATCTAAAATGTGTTCATACAGAGCGATCATATTATTTATCATTTTTTCTTCCTCAAAATTCTCAAGAACCCACTTCCTGCCAAAGCCTCCCATTTCATTTTTTTGTTTTTGATTTTCCAATAAATTTTTTATCGTTTTTGCAACTGAGCTTAAATCGCCAGCATTAATAATTATCCCCGATTTCCCATCCACAACAGTCTCCCGGAATCCCGGAACATCCGATACAACTACAGGGATACCGCAAGCCGAAGCTTCCAATGCAGCTACACCGAAACTTTCACTCTTTGAAGTGAAGACTGCAAGACTCATCATGTTATAATATTTTGGAACTTCTTGATTGTCCAGTCCTCCTGTAAAAATAGTGTGTTTGTCTAAGTTAAACTTTTTAACAAGTGCTTTCAATTCATTTTCCTGAGGTCCGCCGCCAACGATTAATAGTTTAACCGGAAATTCAGGCCATTTTGTTTTTATTAAATGTACAATATTTATTAATCTATCAATTCCGTAAATTGGCCGTAAATTTTTAACGGTACCGATTATCATATCTCCTTTTTCAAAAGGAGATATAACATCCATCGGTTTAAATATACCGGTATTTATTCCAAAAGGTGTAATGTCGATATTTTTATTTGTATACTTTTGTATCTCCCCGGCCATCACTTTGCTTGTAGAAAATATTTTATCTGCTTTTGAAAATACGTACTTTATTATGTTTTTATGAACTATTGATTTTAGAGGGAACTCGAAAATATCACTTCCCCAAACGGAAACGATAAATGGATGAAAGCCGGACAGAGCACCTAATAATCCGAAACTGGTTGCATAATGAGCATGAACAACATCAGGTCTAAAATCCTTTATTATTTTTTTTATCATGTTTACTGCTTTTATATATCTTATTTTGGATACTTTCGTTTCGCTAAGTTCCTCCCCGGTAAGTGTCATGCCCAAAGATTCAAACCTGAAATTAGAAAGAGAAGAGTAGGAATCTACTTCACAGTTTGTAATTCCAAACAATAGAATCGAAAAGCCTTTTTTATTTAAAGCATTAATCCATTTTACAGTATGAGGCGAATTCGGATCACTTAAAATTAAAACTTTTATGCTGTCTTCTGTACTTTTCACATCTGGCATTGATCAACTATCTTTTAAAATTCACTGTTACCGAACTTCTCAAGTGATATACTTTTATTATTAAACAATTCAATCGCTGAAAACATTGTAATAATATTAAAAAGAACTATCTTCCTAAATTTTCTTAAAGAATCAAAATCCTCAATCTTAATAAAATCCGAAAGGCCGGGATTTGAGTACTGTGCTTTTAATAAATTCAAGACTGTATCTTCCGGATTGATTAAGGGATTGCCGCCGAAAAAGCCTGCTTTTAATCCTCCCTTAAGACCTCCGGGTAAATAATGCGACAAATTATAAACAGCAAACATAAAAGCTTTACCCTTTAACGAGTTTATCGAGGCTCTAAAATTTGAATAAGGTATGGCCGTTGCTTCCGGTGAAAAACTATTTAATAACCCCCCAAATAATTTATGCTTGATTTTCGATCTATCGGAACATTTCATTATATAATCAAAAAAAGATACCGACCAAAAAGGTGTTTTATTTATGAAAAAATGCCGGTGCCTGTCTTCTCCCTGGAATGCATATTTATGAGGTTTTTCGATTGAGCGGAAGTGAACATATTTTTGCAGTAAATCCTCTTCAGGCAACTGACTTAAAACATTTATAAATTCATTTATAAATTCCTCTTTGTGAACATTGGTTAAGCTGCTTACCGTATCAACATCAATAATAGAATGCTGCGTAATTATATATTCCGCTAATTCTCGTAAATTTGAAAATTTTTTGATCTGCTCATTAAAAGTAAAAATAATTTTGTCGCCGTTATCACCGGTTATAAAGTTTATATCATCTCCGAATTGGCCCTTTATCCCATCATAAAACGGAAGCATTTGAGAAGTAGCTAAAGAATTCATCCCTTCTTTAATTTTTAACAGTGTGTAAACATCGTCTCCTTTCGGCAGTCCAATATCAATTATATTACATTGTACATTGTATATCTCAGATAATTCCAAAGCTATTTTTTCTTCTTCTGCGGATGAACCGTTCTTGTACTGCATAGTTGCAGCAGTAAACGGAATTTTATTTTTATACATGCATGAAGCAACGGCCCTTGAATCCAAACCGCCGCTAAGTGTTACTATATTCTTCTCATCTCCATTAAATCTATCTATGCAGGCTTTACCGAACAAATCGGAAAGGTTTCTTACATTGTCACGGAATTTTTCTCCCGCATAAGATTTATCATCAAAGTTAAATTGATAAACAATATTTTCTTCGAAGGAATGTTTGCCAATCTTTAAAAATGAAGCCGGTCTAAATTGATTTGTTTCGTTTAATAGTGTCCTCTTATTTATCATATAACCGAGCAAGAGAAATTGAGCAACTGCAATTCTATCTAAAGAAGTTGTTTCATCAATACTATTAATAAAATTTAAATATCTTGATATAATTACCGCTCCATTTTCATTCTTTTTATAATACAGGGGAAGCCTGCCGAAAACGTCGTTAAAAATATATACTTCGTTTAGCTTCCTATCTATTATATAAATAATAAAATCACCGTCCGTGCTTAAAAGCCATTTGGGCAAAAAACTTAAAATCTTTTTCTCATCAATTACCCCGATTATTTCAGCTAATTCCTTTTTTAGTATAAATTCACTTTTATTATAAATTTCACCTTCAATAATTATTGAGTACCTGTCGTACGTAAATACAGTGACTGGGTATTGTTCATATTTATTCCAGCCAATAAACAGTTCATTATTTGAAAGGAATATCTCACTTTTATATCCGCTAAGATAGTTTTGCGAACTTAGAATGGTTTTTAATTCATCTTCATTCTTTTTTATTCGATTTTTATTTACTATTAAACTTAATCCTGGCATCTTCTTAAAAATTTCTTCGATTATCTTTCAATATTTTTAACTTTTTTCTAAAATTTAAATTTGTTTCATATAAACATCGATCAAAACATTTTCTCATTCAGAATATTGCTTAATTCTTTTTTCGGTTAATTCCATAATAAATTTAAGTACAGATTCTTCAACTTCTTCGATTGTCAATAAATTCATACATTCAAACGAAGGACATCCTACTCTTCCGCCGTCGGTAAAGCATACTTTCTCTCTTTTTTTGGGAGAACAATTTATCTTTTTAATTATATAAGAATTCAAACCTTCGTATGGTTTATGATATTCCGGATTGGAAGGACCGTAAATAGTAAAAGTCGGAATCCCTAAAAGATTAGCTATATGTACCGGGCCGGAATCATTACCAATTAATAAAAATGAAATTTTAATTTTCTCGATGAGTTCGTCTGTTGTCTCGGTTTCAATTATTCCAATTCCCTTTCCAAGAATTTCTTTAATTATATCTGAATTCAAGCTTTTTTTAGGAATAATAAATGAAGTTTTATACTTTTTATTTAAATTTTCTGCTAGAGAGATGTATTTATTGAGGCTCCATTCTTTTGCTTTCCAACCGGCAAAAGGATGAATTAATATTCTGCCGGATTCCTGCAGTTTAAATTTGGCTGCCGGGTAATTACTCATCCGGAAATCCAGGTTTCTTACGGCATCCAGATAAATATCGATAATATGCGGTTCTTCCCTGATAGGGACAAACTTTGTATATATTTTACTATACAGCCGTTTATTGATGCCAATAATTTTTTCCGAAGAAGAATTAAATATTAATGATGCAGATGTACTGCTTCCTGTTAAATCATAAATTAGCCGGGGATTGAAATCTTTTAATTTCCGTCTTGCCTTTTTTGAAGCGATCCTATCATCAAAGTAAAAATCCGAATGATGCAATTCAATCATTTCGATATTATCGAACGCAAGCTTAAAGATTTTAGTAGTTTCCGGAAAACAAAACATAACGATATTCTCTTTATGAAAACCCATTATTTTTTTAACAGCAGGGATTGTACATACCGAATCACCAAGTTTATGCAGGTTAACAACAACAATTCCACCTTCCCTATTTTTTCGAATAAAAATTCTTACCGCAGGAAAGAAAAAATCAAAAACTGCAGTTACAGGTACGTCAATAATCTTATATTTTAAGAGTCGACTAAAGGTCATTTAATGTTTCGCTGCTCAATTCTTTTAAATTCTTTGTTAAAATTATTTTTAGCCAAATATATATTTTTATAAAATTTTTCCGGTTCGAACTTAATTCTGCATCTCGGTTTTAAATGAGTTTTCTTGCAAGGAGAAAAAAATTCTTTACGTAATTTCACGCCAAAATTTTCATCATCAATCATTCTTCAACCAAAATATTTTTCTTACTTGATAATAACGAATCTTTCACTCTCATGAAAATGTAATAGGATGAATGTTTAACAAAATAAATATTCGATAAGTAAAGAATTAGGAATAATATTATATTAAAAAATGTTGATAAGTTTGATTTGACAAACAAAGCTGAGATTTGATATGCTATTAGAAATG
The DNA here is from genome assembly GCA_964556005.1 of uncultured Ignavibacteriaceae bacterium. GTDB lineage: Bacteria > Bacteroidota > Ignavibacteria > Ignavibacteriales > Ignavibacteriaceae > CAZKUR01. Next base: position 11,265 of record CAZKUR010000012.1, read on the forward strand.
AAATAATGCCGTTGCTGAGATTAAAAAATATTTCCGTTAAAAATATTTTCCTGTTTTTGAATCGTACTTTCGTATAAATAACTGTTAAAGAAGTCAAGAAAAAGAAAAGATAACTAATGGAGGAACTTAAAGCCAAACCATCCTGTTTAAATTTTCCAACAAACAAAAAATTTAAAATAATTTTTAATAGTATTCCAAAAATAGTAATATAAAGCAGCTTTCTTGTCAATCCAAGCCCATATAACAATTTATTATTTATACTATATGCGGCATAAAATACCAAGCTTATCGAATAAAAAATTAATACGTGATAAGTGACTAAAGTATCACTAGCGGTAAATTTTCCCCTTTGGAAAAAGATCGTAATAATATAATCTCCATAGCAAATAAAAAGAAAAGCGATCGGTATAAAAAGAGCAATGTTTATTTTCAATCCTTCATTAAAGTTATTTTCAAGTTCGCCGATTAATTTCCTGCTTATGAACTGTGAAAACTTAGGAAATATTGCAGTTGAAAGAGCAATTGATAAAATGGATACAGGCAGCATAAAAATTAATTGTGCATAATTTAATGCCGCAATTCCTCCCGTAGGTACATAATCAAAGAAATACCTGTCGACTATTAAATATAACTGTCCGATGCTTTCAATTAGTATAATTATCAATAAAGTGCGGGGAATAAAGCTTTTGTATTTTTTTAGCGAAAGGTCGGTTTTAAATACCCTGAACTTGATATTACTTTTTGTAAGTAAATATACCATTCTCAAGAACGAACCGGCAACATATCCGGCAGGTATTATATAAATGCCAAAGCGATCATTAAAAATAATTAACAGAATAATCATTATTATACTGGATAAAACCTGCCCATATGCTGGGTATCTAAATTCAAAGTGTATTTGATGAAATGCCGAAATTACAGAAATTGCACAAAAAAAGGGGATGGAAATTAGGAAAATTCGAAAAACAATTATTGTAGTATTAACAGCATCGGCATTTGCGCCATGTAGGTAAAGGCCGACGATAGAGTCTGAAAAAAAATAAAGAATTACCGTCAGCAGCAAACCTCCTAAAATAAAAATGAAAAAATTTATCCGGATAAAATTTTCAATAAGTGAAGGTTCTTTTTCTTTAACCCTGTTATAAGCCGGGATTAAATAATTTTGACCTAAAAATATTATTATAGTATTTATAGTCATTGGAAGGACCGCCCCAATTAGATAAATATCAAACTCATGGCTTAATCCGAAATAATTAGCAAAAATCATTTCACGAATAAAACCAAGACCTTTGCTTAGTATCGCAACAATAACTAATAGTATTGAAGCCCCGGTAACAGATGAAATAAATTTTTTATTCATGTGGAAAATCGCTCTATAAAATCTTGCCGGTCTTACTATTTCCGGATAGAAGGGATTTCGTACTTATAAATAATTTGATTATTTACTGAATGTTCTTAGAATTAAAAGAGTGGTCTTTTATTTTATCCTTAAAATACTCTATCGTCATTTCCAGCCCTTTTTTTCTATGAACTTTTACTTCCCAACCCAGAATATTTTTTGCTCTACTTATATCCGGCTGCCTAACCTTGGGATCATCCACCGGAAGTTCAGTATATGCTATTTTACTATTAGAGCCTGTTATTTTAATTACTTCTTCTGCAAATTGTTTAATTGTAATTTCTTCAGGGTTCCCGATATTTACCGGATATATTTCATTTGACATTAAAAGTTTAAACAAACCTTCAACCTCATCACTAACATAACAGAAGCTTCTTGTTTGTGAACCATCGCCGAAAACAGTTAAATCTTCACTCATTAAAGCCTGCCTTACAAAAGTTGGTAAAGCCCTTCCGTCATTCAATCTCATTCTTGGGCCATAGGTATTGAAAATCCTTGCTATTCTGGTATCGACACCGTGATATCTGTAGTAAGCCATAGTTAATGCTTCAGAGAAACGTTTTGCTTCATCGTAAACTCCGCGAGGGCCAATAGGGTTTACATTTCCCCAGTAATCCTCACTTTGAGGATGCACATCCGGGTCGCCGTAAACTTCTGAGGTAGAGGCCAATAAAAATCTTGCTTTTTTTTCTTTTGCCAACCCGAGCGCTTTATGTGTGCCGAGAGATCCTACTTTTAATGTTTGAATAGGCAGTTTTAAATAGTCAATAGGACTTGCTGGAGAGGCAAAGTGCAATATATAGTCAATTCTTCCCGGCACGAAAATATAATTTGTAACGTCATGTTTAATAAAAGTAAAGTCATCGTTTCCTACTAAATGATTAATATTTTCAACATTACCTGTTACCAGGTTATCCATACATATTACTTTAAAACCCTCATGAAGAAGTTTATCGCAAAGATGGGAACCTAAAAATCCGGCTCCGCCTGTTACAAGTGCAGTATATTTAAACATTTCCTTTTTCTTTCTTTTTAAAAGGCAGTAATTTTTTATCGGAGACAATACTAATAAACGACATTAAGAGAAATACAAAAACGCCTCCAACAATTGAAGAAGAAATCAGCCTTGGAGAAGAAGCTTTTTCGGGAGGAATAGCTTCATCTAAAACCTGAACTGTAGGGACTTCTTTATTTTCCTGGATTTTTTCCTGGTAATACTGCTGCTGAAGAGTCACGTAGACTTCATTCTGGATTTTAACTTCTCTTAAAAGATTAGCTAATTGTTTACCTAACTCAGGGACATCCTTGAATGCCAGAAGATAATCCTGACTTCCCATTTCCATTTTATTGTACTGGTTTTTCAGTTGTGATAATTTATCCTTTAAACCAACTAATGTTCTATTATCTTCTTTTAATGAAGTTTGCATCAAACCAATATTGACTTCCGTTTTAACTATTTCCGATTTCAATTTTGCAGCAGCATCAATAGCAGCACTGACCTGGTCCGGCAATGAAACCGCCTTATTTTCTTTTTGAAACATCATCAATGAAGTTTCGACCGAATCCAATTTAATCCTAGTAATTTTAATTTGCTGCCCTATAAAAATTCTGGCTTTTTTCGCTTTTGAGGAAAGCTTTTCGTGATTTACCTTATCCAAACCCTCAATAAAAGCATTGGAGACCGCCGCCGATAAATTTTTTACACTATCTGTATTTCCCAAAAACATCGGTATAAGTGATGTTGAAATATCGACACTTAATGAAATTATACCTTCTTGATTTATTTGAATATTCAATGTTTTATCAAGTTTTTTCACCGCATCATATTCATCATCCGTACCATAAAATTTAACAAGGCCTAATTTTTTTATTACATACAGCTTAACCGATCTGCTTTTTAAAATTTCGGCATACAATTGTGAGCTTGCATTACTAAAACCGCCGCTTAAAAAGTTTGAAAATCCTTGTCCCGATAATAAGCTGCTCAATCCCCCCATATCCTCTTGTTTTTCCGGAGGTAGAACAGTAACGGTAGAGTCATATGTTCTAGGGTAGATAAAAAGCAAAACTAAGAATAACAATACGGTTGCAAAGACCGTTACTTTTAAAATTCTCGTTTTATAAAATAAGATCGTATTTATTATTTCGTGGTAAGTCAAATTATTTCCTCGCTGCTATTATTATTGCTGCTGTGGCCGCAACTATTGCACCAACCTGTCCTAAAATAGAAAGTGTAGTAGTGAATACTTCCCAAAATGTAGGACCTTCCGGTTTTTCGGGAACCCATATAGTATCTCCGGGCTTTAAAGAATCAACATCATCTGCATCGACCCACTCACCAGTTTTTGCCCTTACAACACGAACATCCCCAGTCATTGCTCTCCATGAATAACCTCCGGCAAGCCTAATGTAATCGTCAACTGTAAGTCCTGGCTGATAAATAATATTCCCGGGATTCACCAATTGTCCGAGCATTATAATATAATTTCTTTCTTTCGGTACAGTTATAACATCCTGAGCCCTTAAGACAACATTCTCAGCCAAGTCATGATCTATGAATAATTTTACGAAGTCGACAACAACATCTCCTACTCTCTGCCGTGATTTCGCTTTTAGATATTCATACTCTTCATCCGTCATATCCTTTCTTTCCATAGTCTTTAATCTTTCGAATTCGGGATCTATTCTTGTAGTACCCACATGCCGGGTTAGGGTTGCATCGGATAAAGATGCTTCAGGAGTAAAACCGCCGGCTTGGTTAATTACATCCAATAACGTGGTGTGATTTTTAATAACTTTGTAGTAGCCAGGATATTGTACGTATCCATCTACCTTCACATAACGATTGATATAATATTCGGGAATTACTCGTATTGCAATTCTATCCTGCGGCTGGGCGATAATTTTATCTTTAATCAAATCACTATAATTATAATATGAACTTAAAAGGTTTTTACCGTTTTTATCGAAACTCATTATTTCGACGGAATCTTTTCTTGCTTTAAGAGTAAAGCCGCCAGCAAGCTTTATGAGGTTCGCAATTGTTTCATTTTTAACATACTCATAAGTTCCGGGGTAAAGTACCTGTCCGTCAACATATACAATTTTATCTACTTTATATACAATAACTATATCGCCTTCATGCAAATAAGGATTTTCTCTTTTATCTCCTAATCTTAAAAAAGAAAGGAAATCATAACATGAGGTATCTCCTTCTCTACTAATAATTTTGATGTTCCTAAAATCGGATGTCCCAGTAAATCCCATAGATTTTTGAATTAAATCAAACAATCTTGAATTTGACGAAAGAGTAAAAACAGCAGTCTGTTTGACATCACCTAATAATGAAACTTTAATTTTTCTAAAATCAACTAAAGAAATGACGACATCCACATTCTTATAATACTTTAGAATTTCAGACTTTATTTTTTCTTTTGCTGTTTTAAGATTTAATCTATTTAAATTTATTATTCCCACTTTCGGAACGAATAAATTTCCTTCCTGGTCGATCATTAGAGTAAGATTAACTTCCTCAATTCCATTTACCGAAACTAAAAGTTTGTCTCCCGGACCGACGATATATTCGGAATCGACCACACTGCCCTCGGTTGCTTCAACAGGTAATTCAAATGCTCCGAGTTGCTGTAATGAATCATTCAAACTGCCGAATGATCTTTCGGGATAATCAGGTAAAACACCTTGTGAAAAAATTGAAGGAATAAATAAACTTAGGATAAAAATTGTTAAGTATGTAAACCGCATAACCCTTAAATTATAATTTGAAATGTATTTGAAATATTTTTGAGCATAGGTCTTGTTTTATGATTTTATATGATTTTGAAGCTTTTAATAAAATAAACAGAGATATCTAAAAGCAGGACACTATTTAATTATGTATTATCTTATAATAATTGAATAAAAATCAGATTTTGAAATTAGTAATTATTAAAATCACTTCAAATTTTTAGAGAAATCTTTTTAAGTGAAAATAAACTGACTATTAGCCCAAGTATAGGCCCTAAGATCAGAAGCACCGCCAGGTAAAGTAACCTATGCGTCCCTATAATCCTAAAAACTTGCAAATATGTATCGAAATAATATATAAACACGCTGAAAAAAAGTATGGATAAAAAACCGCCTAATAAACCGATTAGCATACCGTTAATGATTATCGGTATTTTAATGGTAGAAAGTTTTGCCCCAACCAGCTTCATAGTTTCCATTTCATCATACTTTGAAGTGATAATTAATTTAATAGTGCTGTAAACAACGTAAACTGAAATTAATAAAATTAATGCCGCTGCAATAAAAATATATGTCTTTAATTTATCAAGGTATCTCAAAATTGTTTGAGTAAAATCCTGCTTATAAACAATCTCATCAACACCTTCAAATTTTTTTATTGTTTGTATAACTTTTTCAAGGGAATCTTTTACCAGGTACTGTTCTTTTAGCGTAATTGAAAATGAAGCGGGCAGAGGATTATAATCAAGAAGCTTTTTGAAATCATCCCCGGTTTCTTTAACAAATATATCGGCAGCATCTTCCTTGCTTATGTATTTGATTGAATTTATAAATTCCAGATTCTGCAGTTTATTTTCTAAGTGCTTTGTCTGTTTTTCATTAATGTAATTTTTTAAAAAAATATTTATTTCGATATTCTGCTTTATCTTTTTTTGAATATAATTAGAAGTGTTGATTAATAATAAAGAAGAAACGATAAGCATTACAGATATGCTCATTGAGATAAGAGAAAGCACGAAAGAAGATTTTGCTCTCGCTATTAATTTAAAAGCTTCCTTCAACCAAAAAGTAACCATTAATAATCAGCCGGTTTATTAAAAATTTGTTTCGTCTATCCACTTAGTAATTTGCCATTTCCCGGAAGAAGGGCTTTTCTTCAATGAAAGGTTTACTCTTCCGTCCAGACGTATTACATCAGTAGGATTAAATGTAATAGTTAGATTAAAGCTCCTGACAATCGTTGCACTCAGAGAGTCGATAGAAGATAACACCGTATTATTCCAGATTAAATCCAATCTTTGAGTATTTTGAAAAAGGCCGTAAGTGGCTTTCATTTCATCGTCTCTTCCCCACGAGACATCAAATCCCTGGTCATAATCGCGGTAAGTAAAGATAAAATCCTGACTTATAAACTGACCGTAAATCGAAGTATCTTTAAACGTATAAGCATACTGAAAATTTTGAAATACTCCGTCAACTGTTTTTAAATCGGAAAGTGTAGAACTGGAATTACCGCTGCTGTGATCAAAAGCTGGAGCAAAAGGATTTTTACATCCGGCAGAAATAATTACCGAGGCCAGCAAAATAATTATGTAAAATTTTATATTAATGGAATCTTCCTTTCAACTCACTCCAGCTTGGTAAATCGCCGTTCTTAGTGTCCTGCCAGAAATAAATAACCCACACGCCTCTTGAGTCTCTAACCATGTCAAACCGCAATTCACCTTCATAAACCTGCGGGATGGAAGTTTGATCGAAAAGAACAGTCAAAGAATAAGATGCAGAATAAATCAAACTGTCTCCTTGCGGACTTGAATTTTCGTTTGTTAATATCAAATTCATCTGGTAGGTTTTTATATTATTAAAATATTGTTCTTCATCATATTTCCCCCAATTTTGCGATAAAGCAGGGAATTGCAATGCCGCACTGCTCGACGGTATAAAATAAAACTTTTTATCGGTAAAAAGAGAATCGGAAAGGCATGCTAAATAATTTTGAACATTCCCGTCGTGTATAGCATTTTTTAAGTTGGTTATTAAATCCTGCGTTGTCAGTGGATACTGGAAGTTGCTGTTTATCTGGTTAGGCGCTTCTGCCTGCCTTGTTGAAAACAAATCGCAGCCTGAAAACCCTAAGAAAAGAAAAACTTGTAAAAATAATATTAGTTTCATTTCTGCAAGATTAATATAATTCGAGGTGAATTTTCAATATCAAAATTGTTTCCGTAAAAATCTCCGAAAAGCTTAAGTTTTTTAAAGCCGGTTCTTTCAAGTGTTTCAAGCAATTCATTAATGTGAAACATTCTAACCGATTCCATATAATGTTTAATTGAACCGTTTCTTTGAATTGTTATTTTTTTGACTACCCGGTTGCCTTCAATCGAACGTTTCTGAATTATTTTACCGTTCTCTATTTCGTCCTCCGATTGAGGGATGAGGTTTTTTTCTATAAAGTTTTTATTTAAATAGTCCAGCGCAAAAAACCCGCCGGCCGATAAATGAAAAAATACGATCTCAAAAATTTTATTATTTTCTTTATCGTCATTAAAATAACCAATACTTGTAAATAAATTTAAAGCAAGCTTGAAGCGTTTTTCACTGGAAAATTTTCTTAAATCTGTTCTAATAAATTCTATCTTGAGCCCGAAATCTTTAGCTGTTGATCTAGCTACAGCCAGAAGGTTTTCGCTTAAATCAACTGCAGTAACTTTAAAGCCTTTCTGTGCTAGAGAAATAGAATGTCTTCCTGCCCCGCAGGCCATATCGAGGACATTTGAATTTTCCGGCAAAGAAATATTTTGTAAAATTAAATCAATTAACTTCTGTGCATCAATTTCATTACGGTGACGGTAAACGTTCAGATATTCTTCTGTGTTAAACCACTCTTCATACCATTGACTCATTCGAGAACTATTCTTCCTAAAACGGCCCTCCCAATTGTAGCTTCATCTGCAAATTCCAGATCGCCGCCAACCGGCAGGCCTCTTGCTATTCTTGTTATTTTAATTCCTAAAGGCTTAATTAATTTAGCCAGGTAAAGGGTTGTTGTTTCACCTTCGGTGTCAGGGTTCAATGCCATAATAACTTCTTTAATATCTTCGTTTTCAAAACGTTTGAATAATTCATTTACTTTAAGATCGTCGGCAGCAACACCTGACAGGGGCGACAACACTCCGCCAAGCACATGATATAATCCATTGAATTCATGAGTCTTCTCTATTGCAATTACATCGCTTGCTTCCTCGACAACACAAATCTGAGATTTGTCGCGTTTTTCACTTTTACAAATATCGCAAAATTCATCAACAGAAAGATTAAAGCACCTGCTGCAAAGTCTTAATTTGGTCTTCAAATCCTTAACAGCGTTTACAAGACTATTCACGGATTGTTCGTCGGTTTTAAGTAAATGCAGCGCCAAACGCTGTGCAGTTTTTTTCCCGATACCGGGAAGCTTGCTTAATTCTTCAATCGCAATTTGCAGGGGTTCAGCTATTAACAATTTAAAGTCCCGGTATATTAAAGCCTGGAGGAATCATTCCTTTTGTTACTTTGGCCATTTCCTCTTCGGCCATTTTTGAGGCCGATTGCAAAGCTTTATTTATCGCAGCAATAACCAAATCTTCAAGAATTTCCTTTTCATCAGATTTTATTACCTGCGGATCGATTTCAAGTGAAATTATTTCTTTATTACCGTTTGCAGTGGCTTTTACCATTCCTCCGCCGGCTTCTTCATTTACGGTTTTGCTCCCTAATTCAGCCTGAACTTTTTGCATTTCTTCCTGCATTTTCTGCACTTGTTTCAAAACTCCTTGCATTCCGCCTTTCATTAAAAGTCTCCTGTATAGTTAAAATATTAGAATTTTTATGATTTTCGCTCAAATATAATATAATAAATTGACTTTATACACCTAATTTTTATAATTTCAATTCTATAATTTTTAGGATGTAAATCAAGTTCAAAAAATTCTACTATTCATTTGGAAAACAACGACACAATTTCTAAGGATTTCCCGTTAAATGGCCAAGGTTTTATTCATACCGAATACCCTGATTTTATTATTTTAAATGATTCAAAAAAAGTAAAAGTAAAGGATCTTGGTGTAAAGTTCACTGCGATAAATTCTTTCTTTTTTGATTATTTGAAAGAATATCATATCCCGACGGCCTTTGTAAAAAACGATAAGAAAAATTCAATGCAATATATTAAGCACGAGCGATTTCCTTTCTCCGTAAAAATTTCCAACGTGGTTGATAAGCGAACTTCAAAAATTTTTTGTAAGACAGAAGGCTGCCATTTGAACCTGCCCATATTTGAACTCCATTACGGTGAACAAAATAATTGTATAGTTAATGAAAGTCATTTAATAACTTTTGATTTGTGCACAAATGAAGATTTAAAGCTGATCTACAGAATTTGTTCTAAAGCAAATGCAGTGCTAAAATCATTCTTTGAAAGAAGAAATGAAACATTGGCTGAAGTTTTCTGTTACTTCGGCAAGCATGAAGGAAAAATTTATTTGATAGACGACTTTACTCCCAAAAGCCTTAAAATTATTCCATCTGATATGGCTAACGGCAAGTGGATCGACCCTTATAACTTAACAACATCCTCGGAAATCCGGAAATATACCGATGTCCTTTTCAATCTAACGAGTGTCTAACAATGTTTACAAAATATGGATACTCAACCCTCGGAATTATTTCTATCATCTCATTTTTTTTAATTGCAGCAAGTTTTTTTATTGAGAATAATTATATAAAAATAACTTTATTAGTAATAACATTTTTATTTTTATTCTTTAGTTTGAATTTTTTCCGCGACCCGGATAGAAAAATTCCTGTCAAGGATAATCTTGTAGTTTCACCTGCAGACGGGAAAGTTCTTTTTGTTAAAGAAGTCGAGGAAGATAATTTTATCAAAGGAAAAGGAAAGCAAATTTCTATTTTTATGTCTCCGCTTGATGTTCACGTAAATAGAATCCCGGTCAGCGGAACAGTTGAATACTTGCATTATCACGCAGGAGATTACATTGCCGCTTTCAAAGATAAAGCAAGCGAATTAAATGAGAGAGCCGAGTTCGGAATAAAATCAAAATTCGGTAAAATATTTTTTACACAAGTTGCCGGGTTTGTGGCAAGAAGAATTATTTATGAAATAAAAAAGGGTGATGAAGTTAAAATCGGAGATAGATTCGGAATGATAAAATTCGGAAGCAGAGTCGATGTTGTAGCGCCGGACGGCTGGCAGCCGAAAGTAAAAAAGAACGATAAAGTAATTGCCGGTGAAACAATACTTTTTGAATATACGGATAAATAATGAATAGATTTCGTGTTACCCGTTCTGTTATACCGAATCTTTTTACTTCAATGAATATGTTCGCCGGGTTTTTATCTATTCTTAATACCGGTCAGGGAAGATATATTAACGCAGCCTGGTTGATAATTATTGCGGGAATATTCGATGCGCTCGACGGCGTTATGGCAAGATTGACCAAATCCAGCAGCGAATTAGGCGTTGAACTGGACTCACTCTCAGATTTAGTTAGCTTCGGCGTGGCTCCTGCTTATTTAATTTATTCTACATATCTTCACGACTTTAACACCATTGGAATTTTTATCAGTTCATTTATTATGCTTGCCGGCGGTTTTAGATTGGCGCGCTACAATATTCAATTAGTTGGATTTGAAAAAACATCTTTTAAAGGATTACCGATTCCTATTTCGGCAATTACAATATCCGGATTTGTACTTATCTATTACCACAAATCAAGCGGTTTCGAACCCCCGTATTCATTCTATATAATCCCATTGATAATTTTGCTTTCGCTCTTAATGGTAAGTAAAATAAAATATGACTCGTTCCCAAAATTCACGGCTAAAGGTATAAAAGAAAAACCTTTTCATATCATTTTCATAATTGCTGCAATAATAACGCTGATAATTACTTCCGGGAAAGCTTTGTTTTATATTTTTGCAATCATGATTTTGTTTGGTATTTTTCGTCACATATTCATTTTCTTTAACAAAAAGAAATAATAAGTTTTAATCATAAATATTCGGAAGTTCAGAACATTGTTTAAAGTAAAAGTATTAATTAAAAGACGACCTTCCATTTTGGATCCCCAGGGAAAAGCCGTTGAAAAAGGAGCTAAGCTTCTTGGATTAAATAATATCCGCGATACGAGAATAGATAAATACATCGAGTTCACCGTTGACTCCGATGATAAATCGGCCGCGGAAAAAGAAGTTAACGAATATTGTAAAAAACTGTTGGCTAACCCGATAATGGAAAATTTTGAATTTTCAATGGATGAGATCAAATGAATCCGAAATTTGGAGTGGTTGTATTTCCAGGTTCAAACTGCGACCATGATGCATATTACTCGTTAAAAAAAATTTTAAACGTCGAAACCTCTTTTCTATGGCATAAAGATACCGATCTTAAAAATTCCGATGTTATTATCCTGCCAGGCGGATTTTCATATGGAGACTATCTACGAACCGGTGCTATTGCAAGATTTTCGCCTATTATGGATAAAGTTATAAATTTTGCTGAAAAAGGCGGTTTTGTTATCGGAATCTGCAACGGGTTTCAAATTTTATTGGAAGCCGGGCTTTTACCGGGTGTCATGTTGAAAAATAAATCGCTACAATTTGTATCAAAGGATGTATATCTTTCAGTATGCAATGATAACACTATTTTTACAAAAGGTATCGTAGGCAATAAAATAATCAAAGTACCGGTTGCTCACGGAGATGGAAATTATTTTGCGGACGAGGAAACTTTAAATTCACTTATTGAAAATAACCAGGTAGTTTTTAGATATTCATCTGAAGCCGGGGAAATAAGCGAATTATTTAATCCCAACGGTTCTCTTGAAAACATTGCAGGAATAATAAATAGAAAAGGAAATATTTTAGGTATGATGCCGCATCCTGAAAGAAGCTGCGACCCGGTGCTTGGCAAAACGGATGGTGCATTAATATTTAAATCAATAATAAATAACGGATTTAATTAAAAGGTGAGGAAATGTTTCAAAATTTAGGTACCGGTGAAATATTATTAATCGTATTGGCTATATTGCTTTTATTTGGCGCTAAAAAAATCCCGGAATTGGCAAAAGGTCTGGGAAAAGGCATGAGCGAATTTAAAAAAGGATTGAAAGACGTTCAGGACAATATAACACAAGAAGAGAAAAAAGAAGAAAAGAAATAATTTGTAGAGGCAGCTATGTTCGAAAATATTGGCTTTGGCGAACTGTTATTAATAGTACTGGCGATATTACTGTTATTCGGCGCCAAAAGAATCCCGGAAATAGCAAGAAACATCGGAAAAGGTATGAATGAATTTAAAAAAGGCCTGAAAGATGTTCAGGATAATATAAATTTATCCGATGAAGACAAAAAAGACAATAATAAGAAATCTTAGACTCGAATAGATACTCGATAAATCTAAAAACATTTTTATTTAGTCCTTTGGTTCATATGAACCAAAGGATTTCATTTGCTCTTTTATAAAAATACAAATGAGATGATCAGATCTCTAAAATCAATCTAATTCTCCCCGGCAAAGCTCTTACTGTTTTTCAGCTAACATCTAAAAAAAATCTTAAAGTATATTTGATAAATCTTAAGAATTTCTGCGATGATTTATTTATTTTTAGGGACAAATTTTTTTATACTTTAATACGGAAGAAATTTATATGAGTATTTTAGTCGATAAGAAAACCAGGCTGGTAGTACAGGGAATTACTGGAGGTGAAGGCTCATTCCATACAGAACAGATGATCGAGTACGGAACCAAAGTAGTTGCCGGTGTCACTCCGGGTAAAGGTGGAACTGAATTCAACGGTGTACCTATTTATAATACCGTTGAAGAAGCTGTTAAAAATCAAAAGGCGAATACATCCGTAATATTTGTACCGCCTCCATTTGCTCCTGATGCAATTTTAGAAGCTGTTACTGCGGGAATTAAAATTATTATTTGTATAACCGAAGGAATACCTGCAAAGGATATGGTTAATGTTTACAATTTTATCAGGGAAAAAGATGTCGTATTAATCGGGCCAAATTGTCCAGGTATAATTTCTCCCGGCAAAGCAAAAGTAGGCATTATGCCCGGGTTCATTCACAAACAGGGAAAAATCGGCGTTGTTTCACGCAGCGGCACCCTTACCTATGAAGCAGTAAAACAATTAACTGATGCTAAGTTAGGTCAATCTACTTGTGTTGGAATCGGCGGCGACCCTGTTATCGGTTCTAATTTCGTAAAGATAATAAAATTCTTCAACGAAGATCCTCAGACCGAAGGCATAGTTATGATCGGGGAAATCGGCGGATCTGCCGAAGAGGAAGCTGCAGCATTTGTTAAAAAATATGTGAATAAACCGGTAGTTGGTTTTATCGCAGGCAGAACAGCTCCTCCCGGAAGAAGAATGGGACATGCAGGTGCAATTATTTCCGGCGGAAAAGGAACCGCTGCCGAAAAAATGGCTGCTCTGAAAAAAGCCGGAATCAAAGTTGCCGAAAGCCCTGCTGAAATCGGATCAACAATGCTGAAGGCTATCGATGAATTTAAAAAGAAAAATAGCAGCATTAAAGCAAGTAAGCTAAAAACTAAAAAAAGAGTAGTTAAAAAATCCGAAGCAAAATCAAAGGCTTCAAAAAAGAAGAAAGCTAAGAAAAAATAAAATCAAGGAGATAATTTGGGAAATAGAACATTAGCAATAATCAAACCTGACGCTGTTAAGAATAATAAAATCGGGGAAATTATTACAATTATTACTAAAGCCGGTTTCAAAATTAAAGCGTTAAAGATGACAAAACTTACGCGCGAATCTGCCGGTGGTTTTTATGAAATCCATAAAGAAAAATTTTTTTACGGTGAATTGCTCGATTATATGACATCAGGCCCGTGCATTCCGATTGCTCTTGAAAAGGAAAATGCAGTTAACGATTTTAGAAAAGTCATCGGCAGTACAGACCCTGCCGAAGCTGCCGAAGGAACAATAAGAAAATTGTACGGCAAAGATAAATCGTTCAATGCAATACACGGTTCAGACTCGGATGAAAATGCAATGATTGAAATTTCACATTTTTTTTCAAGAGATGAATTACTTAATAACACTCTATAAAATTAATTTGGGATACCGCTCGATTTAGGTATCCCACTTTATTATCCTAATGAAGATTCTGTTCATAATATTTTTTTGCTCCCTGAATTTTATTCAAAGCACTTTCCCCCAAAGCTCTAAAATAAGGCTCGAACTTGGAGCAGATCAATTGCTTTCTAATTACATGTATCTTATCAAAGGGAAGAGAATAGCCTTAGTTACAAATCAATCCGGTGTTCTTTCCAACGGAACATTACTGCTTGACACGCTCATTAAAATTAAAGACATAACGATTGAAAAAATATTTTCTCCCGAACATGGTTTAAGAGGCAACAAAACCGCCGGCGAAGATGTCGATTCATATATCGATCCGCGGACTAACATACATGTAATTTCTTTATACGGGAAAAATAAAAAACCAACACCGGAAATGTTAAACGATGTTGAAGAAATTGTTTACGATATTCAGGATGTTGGTACACGTTATTACACTTATATTTCGACACTTTTTTATGTTATGCAGGCTGCAGCCGAAAACAATAAACCAGTAATCTTGCTTGACAGGCCGGATCCTATCAATGCGGAAGATACTGAAGGACCTGTGTTGAAAAAAAATCTCGAATCGTTTGTTGGCATTGCACAAATTCCAATCAAGTATGGAATGACTCCCGGAGAATTGGCACAAATGTTTAACGGCACACATTGGCTGGGTAAAAATTTATCGGCTAATCTCACCGTTATTAAAATGAAAGGATATCAAAGAAATCTGTATTTCGATGATTACAATTTAACATGGATCAACCCTTCACCGAATATTCCTTATGTGGAAACCGCTTTGGTTTACCCCGGAACTTGCCTGCTTGAGGCGACCAACGTTTCCGAAGGCAGAGGTACTTATTATCCTTTTACGGTAATCGGAGCGCCGTTTATAAATTCCAAAAAATTAATTGCGGAATTAAATAAGCATAACATGAATGGTTTAAAGTTGACGCCTATAGTTTTCACTCCGATTGAAATTCCATCAAGTTCAAAAAATCCCAAATATAAAGGGCAGGTCTGCCGCGGTATTTCAATTGAAGTAACCGGTAGAAAGATCTTTCATCCGGTACGTTTTGGCTTAGATTTGGTTTCCTCATTAGCTAAATTGTATCCACATAAATTTAAGATTTATGGTAAGCAGTTTGATAGACTCTCGGGTGATTCTTCAATCAGAAATTTTATTTTAAAAGGCGTATCTCCTGAAAAAATCATATCTTTCTGGCAAAATGAATTGAAAAGTTTTGATTCATTAAGAAAAAAATATTTACTCTATTAAATAAAAGGAAAACATGAAAAAAATAATCGGCATTTTTGTAATTGTTTTATTCATATTCGGATGCGGAAGCAAAAAAGAAAATAAAACCGTTAAACAACAAAATAATTATTCATTCGATAGTTCGGATATTAAAGCAGCACCAGTTGAAAATCCAAATCAAAGTTTTCTTTTAAGATACAACCTTGAGAAAAATAAAAAATATCATTACAGGATCACCACATTATCAAACGATACTCAAAAAATTGAAGCGGATTCGGTATTGACCCAAAAAATTCAGCAGAACGTAGTTTACTTGATGGATATTGAATTGAAAAATGTTGATCAGGATAGTACGATGGAGTTCAACTGTAATTTCAATTCAATAAAAGTTAACGCAGATGTGAACGGTCAAAAATTTAATTACGAATCCGGTGTTACTCCTGATTCGACAAATAAAAAACAATACACAGATTATGAAGCGTTAATAAATAATCCGTTTTCGGTTAGAGTGTCAAAGCTTGGTGAAATTCTTGAGGTTTTCCGTGCTGATAAAATTGTTTCGAACTTTATTGAAATGAAAGGTTTGAAAGATTCGGTGAATTCAAGCCAAAAAGAAACTTTAAGACAAAATATTATCGACAGCGGATTAAAACCTTTGTTACTTTTGGTTTTCAGAAAATTACCTTCTAAGGAAATTGCAAAGGATTCGACATGGACAATAAAACAGCCGGAATCACAACTAATGGTTTATAAACTGCAGACAACTACTAACTTCAAAGTTACAAACCTGGAAAAATTGAACGGCGATAAGCTTGCTACGATAGATGCAAACGCAAATACAAAAATTACTGGCGATAATAAAGTAACAAATAGAGGTGTGACCTACAATTTTAAAAAACCCGAATCGAAAGCCAGCGGAAAAATATTTTTTAACCTGAGCAAAGGGCTGATGCAAAAATACAAAACGCACACAGAACTGAAAATATTCTACACGATGGAAATGCAAGGCCCGAAAGGAAAACAAACAGGCAGCAGGTCGGAAGTTATTGAGAATACAAATATCAGCGAACTGTTATAAATATTTACAATTGAATCATCTTTAATTTGGTGAATCCAAGTAAATGAGATGAAACAATAAGGATTGGATTTTTTGTTTAAGCAAGCTTTAAGATTTACGCGGGCAAAGTAATGTTTATTGAATGGATTTGTTCGATAATATGATAATAAAATTTGTCTCTATTTTTAATAGATCAAAATTATTGCAGATATGCTGACAGAACCGGGATATTAAAAAATCATTATTTTTTCTTATCATTTTACAGACATAATAATAGCTTTAATGTTTTAATATTTGTACCTTTTCAAAATCGAATGAAAAAATTACTTTTATTATTTCTTTTTATTTGTCCGGCTTTATTTCCGCAAACTTTTAATTACAATACTTCCATCGGGGATTTTAAAGACGCCACTTCATTTTACATTAATCCGACCGGGTTTATCTACGTGACCGATGCAATTACCGATGAGGTTTATGAATTGGACACGCTTGGTAATGCAAAACATGATGTCGGCGGATATGGATGGAATGATTCAAATTTCGACGACCCGGTAGATATTTTTGCAACTTCATTAAATATTTATGTAACAGACAAAAACAACCATAGGATCCAGAGATTCGATAAGGATCTCAATTTCATTTCAAAATTGTTTACGCGGAACAGCGACAATAAAAGCGAGCGATTCGGATATCCTTTAAGTGCGGCTACTTCCAACCAGGGAGATCTGTATGTCCTCGATTCCGAGAACAACAGGATTTTGAAATTCGATTTATTTGGAAATTTTGTCTTAAACTTCGGCGGATACAATGACTCGCATTATAATCTGAAAAAACCGAAGAAGCTTGCATTATCTCCTTCAAATAATATTTTTGTGCTTGACGGAACCCGGCTTGTTATTTTCGATACTTACGGAAACGAACTTCAGAATTTTGATACACAAAAAGATTTAATCAGCATTCGAATCATTTTTAATACTTTAACCGTCAATACTAAAAAAGATGTTTATGCCGCCGGCCTTAGAAAACAAGCACCGGAATTGAGCAAGCTTCAAATAACAGGATTAGACAGCGATTTAGATATAGTCAGCTCATTAATTTTTAATAATAAATTATATATTCTTACAAAGAATAAAATTCTTATTTTTTCTTCCAAATAGAAATTATACACCTTGGCAAAAATCGACAACGAAAGCACGAAACGGATTCTTACAAGATTTTCACTATTGATGTTGATTACGGTTTGGTGTACAGGGTTTTCACTTCCTGCATTTTCAAATTCCAAAATGTTGATTTTGCTGCTTCCGTTTATTAAGCACATGTATTCGAATGTCTGCCATCAAATTGCATTTAAAAGTTTTACAATACACGGACATGAATTTCTTGTATGCGCAAGATGTACCGGGATTTATACCGGCGGTTTGATCTCGCTGCTGTTTTTGCTTTTTATAAATAAAAGAATTGAACTAAACTTGAGATATTTTCTATTAGGCGCTCTGCCGCTTTTCATGGATGTGCTTTTCGTAACTCTGCACTTTTATCAGTACTCTAAGTGGATTTCATCGGCAACAGGTTTTGTTTTTGGTTCGATAACAATAATGTATATTTTAGGCATTATTGAAAATTCAATTTTATATAAACAGCAGGTTAAATGATTTCAAAAAAATATTTTTTACCGGCGCTCGTAACGGGGTTCGGAGCTGCCGTATTAACAACAGTTCCCGGTATAAAAAGTTTCGCATGCTGTTTAATAATGCCAGCCGCAAGCTTAACCGCAGTTCTGCTTTATCAGAAAATAAATAAAATTACGGTTCCGCTTGCCTTTAAAGAGGCAATAATCATAGGGTTATTATGCGGTTTAGTTGCCGGCTTTTTTTCAACTTTGTTTGATGTGCTGATTACTTTTATAACCCATACAAACGATTTCGTTGAAACACTCCCGCAAACAAAAGCAATGATTAAGCAGTATAATTTCGGTTCTATTTTTCAGCAGACTTTCGGTTTATTGGAAAAAATGTCAACACAAATTCAGGAAAATGGATTTTCATTTTTATATGCCGGAGCAATTTTCTTCAGCAATTTAATTGTCGATACGATTTTCGGAATAATCGGTTCGCTCATAGGTATGACATTTATAAAAAGAAAAATCAATCAATGATGTAAGATGATAACAGCAATAATTTTTGCCGGTCATTTAGTTTTTGCTGCGGTTATTTTTACAAAAAAATGGCAGAATGAAAATTTAAAAGCTGCTTTTCTTAATTTGGTTTTGATTGCAATTCTTTTTTCCGTGGGATGGAGTATAACAACAATGATTGCAAAATTATTTATGAAGCAGCAGGGGTTGGGGATTTATTTCGATATGGATACTTTTTCGCTCACTTTATTATCGATTATCGAGTTTTTCTTTTATAAATTTTATTATAAAGAGCCGGTTACTGAAGGCGAAAAGGAAACACAATAATCGCCGATTGTTCGCTCTGATTTCTGGAAGGATCAAGAGGCTCGAACCGCCACTGCCTTAAAGAATTTATTGCTAAATCTTCCAGTCTTGTATCAGCTTTGGTTAGGGGTAAAATTGTACCGACTGTTCCATCGGGTAAAATGGAAAATCTCAATCTTATATCGATTTCTTTCTCAACGCCTTCTGGATAAGCAGGAATTACATAACTATAAATTTTTCTCTGGCCGCTTCCTCCCCAATCTATATCGACGCCAAAGCTTCCCTTCCCTTCTGCTTTATTCCCTTTCCCGGGTGTGGTAATATTTGAATTCGTTTTTTCTTTAGTTTCTACTTTTGACTCTTTTGTTATCTTCTTATTTTTATCTGCAGGTGTAATCGTATTGTCTTCCGAAGTGGATTCGGCCTTCGGCAGTTTCACTTCCTTAACTTCCTGTGCTTGATTTTTTGTTTCGTTTTTTTCCTCCGTTTTTGCCATTTCTTCAACGTCGTTAATCTGAGTTCCGATGTTGCCCGATGATCCGTTTTTGCCCGAGACCCCAAATGATAATTCAACATATTCTCTCGGCTGATAATTTACATTAATTACCCATATAAAGAATAAACCGAATAAGAGCAAATGAAATAAGATCGAAACCGATAAAGATGTATTTCTAATCGAATGATAAGTCATAATTTCTAAATCTGTTTTTTTTGCGTCTGTATTGTAAATTTATCGATACCCGAAGCTTTGGCTGCATCAATTACTTTTATCACCAGGTCAATCGCTACGGATTTATCTGCTCTAATAATTAAATTATCTTCAGGTGTTGTCGATTTTACCATACTCAATTTTGAGGGCAAAGCATCTATGCTTATTTCCTCGCTGCCGACATAAACAGCGCCTCCGGAAGTTAATGTTACAATTAACTTCGAAGGTGCGGATTGTTCATTTGTTTGTGAGCTCGGAAGCTTTACTTTTACTCCTGTTTGAATTACAAACTGAGACGTTAAAAGAAAAAAGATCAGCAGGAGCATTACTATATCGGTAAGCGAAGAATAGCTGAAAACGCTTAACGGTTCATTTGATGTTTTAAAATGCATTGTTATCCTCTAAATATCTAATTCAACTTCTTCTTCTATTGTAGATGCATTACTTGTCGAAGTATCCTGGATAATATCGACTACATCATTAGCCACGGTTTCCATATCGCCGACCAATTTTTTTACCGCGCTTAAAAAATAATTATAGAATGCAAGTGCGGGAATACCTACCATTAATCCGAATGCCGTAGTAATTAAAGCTTCCCAAATTCCGCCTGCAAGATCGCTGGGGTTTGCCGAACCGGCGAGAGTCTGAATTGTCATGAAGGCAGAAATCATTCCGGTTACAGTTCCCAAGAAACCAAGCAGAGGTGCTATTCCGGCTATTGAAGCCAGAAGATTCAAGCCCTTTTCCAGTTTGCTGATTTCCTGCCTCCCGGCATTTTCAACTGCTTCCTTAACTCTTTCATGGCCGAGCTTATATTTTTTCAATCCTTTTCTTACCATGTTCGCAATTGGAGATTTTTCCTCCATGCAATAGCTTATTGCACCCGATATGTCATTCTTTTTTATTAAACCTCTAATTCTAACAAGAAATGCAGGGACATTTATTTTTGCTTTCCTAATAACCATATACCTGTCGATAATTACAGCCAAACCGATAATAGAGCATAACAATATCGGCCACATAATTACGCCGCCTTTTAGAAAAATTGAGAGTAAGTTCATACGAAATCCTTTTTTCTTGTTAATGATTTCCTTTAATAAAATTCCTCGCCTGAGCTAAAGTTTTAAAGTTGCCGACTTTTACTCTATACCAAGTTCCCCTGCCCGGAATTTGAGCTGTTTCTATGAACGAATCAAATCCGTGGCTTTCATATAATTTCACTTGCTTCTCAGCTTGATTTTTTTGCGGCCAGGAGGATATCTGAACCACATAATCATTTCCATATTTAAAAATATATTGTTCAACTTGAACACCTGTTGAATTCATTGCACTCGAATTATGCTTCACCGCAGCAGGAGGTTTATTGATTTCTTTCGGCTTTTCAACTTGCTTGCTGATCACTTTTTTATCTGCCTGCTGATTAGCGGCTATATCACTTTGTTTAACTTCCGGAGGTTTTAGTTTTGTAGAGAATATCGACGAACTGATAGCTTCAAAATCGGATTTTAAAGCGGCATCATTACGAGCATAAGGGTATTCAACAGGAATATCATAAGTTCTATCAATAACCGTCTTAAAGGATTGTGGAACTTCAGCTTTATTAATTTGGGTGTTATCAACGAGCTGGGTATTCGGCCCGAACTTTATTAATAAAGCTACAATAATGATTATAACTCCTAAAACAGCGGCTGCAATTTTAAAACCCTTTTTTCTTTTAGGTTCGGCATATTCTTTTATTAAATCTCTTTTTTTAGTAACGAAATCAATCGCTTCCTGAATTGCTTCATCTTTGTCTTCCACATTCCGCATAACATTCGTCCTTTCTTCAATAGATTCATCTACCCGTTCGTTATCATAATCAATAATTGTTTCTTTTTCTCCTGAATCTGTTTCATGTTCCGAACCGGAAAGATTATCCGTTTCCTCGCCCGGTTCGCTTTTATGTTCCTCGTTATAAATGTCTGTTTTCTCTTTCAAAGTCATATCTTCCTTTCGACCTTCATATTTATCAGCAGCCTCAGGCGTTTCAGCTCTTTTAAAATTCTTTTCATTAAGTTTTTTTAAATCGTCCAGAGTGTATCCATACTCAACCGTTTTCGATTGAACCCGAGTAAAATCATTTTTCGATTTTTCATCTGAACTTTGCAAATTAAATCCATCATTTTCATTTGATTCCCAGCTAATCTTATTCTTTAAATTCTTTTTAAAATCTTTATCACTGATTTCAGAGTTTAATGATTTTACTCTTTTAAAATTTCCGATTTCCTCTTCTTCGTTAACTTCATATTTGGGGATTTCAAAATCATCGAATGGATAATTTATATCAAGAGAATTTTCCGGTTCATTTTCAGCATTAAGTTGATTTGGTTCGAAAATATCCTGATTAGCATCAATTTCTTTCGCATTTTCATTTTTTTCTTCATTATTTATTACGGAATTACTCCACTCTTCGAATTCTTCGGCATCACTTTCCTTTTCGTTGTTCTGTTTCAGCTTATCTCTAAATTTCGAACCGCCGAAATTCCAATTTATTCCATGATTCAATTCCGGAATTTCTTCCTGCTCCGGTTTATCTGTTTTATTCTTATCATCAGCACTATTAAAATTTTCCGGGGATTTATTCTCGTTGGCTGTCAGTCTCTCGCTGAATTGATTCCTGCTGTCTTCGCCGAAATTCCATGAAAGATTTTCATCCATGTTTTCTTTGGAATCATCTTCTAAAAGTTCATCTAGTTCAATGGAAGTTCCTTTACCGCTTTTGTCAATCCAATTTACTTTAAGGTTTTGTTCTTCAAGCTCAGGATCAGGCAGCTTGATAAAATCACCAGGCTTGACATTTCCGGTATAAAGTGAAGCTTCGGATAAAAGCTTATCGACTTTCGATTCGATGAGCCGCCATTTTTCTATTTCCGACCGAGGAATAAATAAATCTGCATTCGGATCCTGCCCAAGTGGAATAATAGGTTTGCCGACACTCATCGTAAACAGCGAATCGACGGTACTATAATTGTCGGCGGACAAATTAGGAATATTAAAAATTAAGATTTCATCCGAGGCAGGATCAAATTTTTTAACCGGCGAATATGCAATTAAGTCAATCAAGGCTTTCTTCTCGCCACCTTTTGCCTCGGTATTCTTATTAAATTCGCCTTTTATCAGATGGAATGTCCCGATTTCTTCGATTTCGGCAGAGTCACCGGTTTTTAGAATTTTTGCCAGCTTATTTAATAATACTTCCAAAAGTATTTTAGTATCAATTTCGGGAACGCCGATCTGTTTGGTAATTCTATTAACTAATTCGGTCTTGTTCATCTCCAACACTTTTAAATTTTTAAAAATAATTTACCATTTAAATTTTACCCCAGCCGCAACATCCAGAGGTTTTTCCTGATATCCAATCCATTTATAATTTTTATGATCGAGAAGGTTACTGAAATTTAAATAAACATTAAAATTACCGTTGAATTTATAACTAAATTTTAGGCCTAAGTCAATGAAAGAATTCACTTCAATTTTATTTTGTATGTCGGCGTAACTATTCGAATTATAATCGGCAATCACTTTCGTGCCGAATCCGGACTCAAATTCATAACCATATTCCAACGTGGTAATGATCCGTGGGTGGTACGGAATAAAATGATTATTTATATCCCTCACATCAGAACCTTCAATCGTTCCGTAAAAAACTCCGTAAGGGCCAAAATGAAAGAGTAAATCGATAAATGCATCGAAATTATTACCTTTGGTTAGGGCGATATCAAATTTGCCGGCTTCGCTGCTTTCAATAAAATAAGGAAAATTTTCAAAACTGAAATACTTAAACCCGGCATTGATTTGATAGTATTGCCCATACTCGTATTTGATTGCAGCATTCAGTGCATTCTTTTTCTTATAAACGATATTGACGTGATTTTCAGCAAGAAAATAATAGTTTTCTCTTAACATGGAACCGCTGGTTAAAAATTCCATTTTAGGATCATATTCACCGAAAATCAAAATACCTTTGTCTAACTTAATTCCGATTGCGCCATATGGAGCGAAGAAGTTTGTGTTTCCCGATTTCGAGTAATAAACTCCTGCCGATGCTTTGACAGTATTTGAAATATTGAAACCAGCAGCAGGGCGGATTTCAAAAAATTTATAACCTCCTCCGTTCGACAGCATCCAAAGCGAATCATTTTTCCCCATGCTCGATACAAATTGATTTTTATATGCAGCATTCAAATCGACATTAAAATGATCAAACATCACTTTAGTAAATCCTTCGATTCCGAAAAGCCCTTCAGAAAAATGTTCATTATTTAAAGCTGTAACATCATCAAACATCCTTGCCGAAAAATTAAAATTATCGCTGATAAAATTATTCATTGTAAAATTAAACGATCCATCGTCAAGCGTGCGTTTTTGTCCCTGGTTAGCTGAAGCAAAAAACTTATATGTCGTAGCTCCGTAATCACCGTGAAACTTGAATTGCGTACCCGGTAAAAAATCGCTGTTATTATTTACACTCAGCAGCACATTTGCTCCGCCGGTTAACGAATACCTGTCACTGTTCGTAACATACGCTCGCTGGTTATTACCTTTCAGAAATCCGTCGATCATTCCATATCGGAAGGGAGCGGCCATACCTATTTCGCCTTTAGGCAGAATGTACATGCCTGCAGAAAAATCCGCATACCCACGGTAAAAGTTCAGCGAATCGAGAATGTCTAATTTTCCTTTAACCGGATTTGAAAAATTTTTCACAGGCAAATTCTCAGGCGGGAGCTTCGGTTTTATAAATGCTTCCGAAATTATCGGTACAAAATTAGGAGCAATTTTTTGAGTTTTTTTCACCGTTACCTTTTCAGTACCAGTAATAACAAAATCGGGAAGCTCAACAGAAGGGTTTTTTTGCTTATTTTCCTGCGAAAAAATTTTTGAAACAAATAAAAGAAATATTGTAAAAATTAAAATCTTTTTCATTTAAGTTTCCTCAGCTTTTTCTGAGCTTCTGCGCCAAATTGATCACTGCGGTGTTTTGAGATTACTCTCCTGTACATATTTTTTGCATCTCTAAATTTTTTAAGCTGAACATAACAATCACCGGATAATAAATCGGCTTTTGTAACCCACTCATTATAACCTGAAAAAGCAGAACGGACTCTATCCAATTCCGTTAAGGCGTCTTTATATTTTTGCTGGTCGAATAAAGTCTGCCCTAAATAAAATTGCGCTTTTGCACCGATATCATCCGAACGGTTTTGAGATAACTCAGTTAAAAATGTAGTCGCCTCATCGAACCGGTTTGCGGCAAGATCAATTATGCTCATTTCCAATTTGGCTTTATCTGAAAATATCGAACTGCTGTAATACTGAACGATTGTATTATAAGTTTCGTATGCATCGCTTACATCTTCTTTATTTGCCTGCATGCTGCCTTTCATAAATAACATTTCAGGGACACGAGGTGAATCCTGCATTTTGTCGATTGCTTTATTGAGCACCACGATAGCGGAATCATAATTCTGCATATCATTGTATACGTTTGCCATTTCAAGCACTGCCGAAGCAGCGTATTCGCTTTTAGGAAAATCGTTAAAAACTTTTTGAAAGTTGAAAACTGCTTCCTGGTTTTGTTTAAGCATTTCCGCACATTTCCCTATCCAGTAATAAGCATTCGGCACTAATTTGCTGGAAGGATAATCGGCAATAAATTCTTTATAGCTTAATTCGGCATTCTTATAATCCCGCGAGCTGTAATAAATCTCTCCTTTCTTAATGAAGAGTTTATCGGAAAAACTTAAACCCGGATGTTGGGAGACAAACTTGTCGATTAAATCAATTGCTTTGTTTGTTTGACCTTGCGCAACATAACAATATTGAATTCCGTTTATTGCATCGAAAACATGCTGCGAACCGGGATATTTATTCAGGACTTTTTGATAATAAACGATTGAAGAATCGTACCTGCCCAAGTTAAAATAAGAATCGCCGATTGAATAATAAATAATAGGAGCTAACGACGACTGAGGATAAATTTTCAGTACATCGTTGTAAGTAGAAATTGCACCTTCATAATTGTTTTGTTGAAAATCGATCCACCCTGCCGTGTATAATGAGACATCCGCATATTCAGAGTTTGGAAATCGAAGCTGCAAATTTTGAAATTCATTTTGCGCTTGATCGGATTTACCCGCCCTGTACAAAGCCTGTGCATATTGATAATAAGTATAGGCATCGTTAATCTGCGTTTTATCAACGTTGAACATTTCCTTATAGATACGGCTCGCAGCAGAAAAATTTTTCGCCCCGTAATAGCTGTCTGCCAACCTCAGCTTTGCATCAATTATCCTTTTATCCTTCGGAAATTTTTTTACGAAATTATCATATTGTTGTGCAGCATTTTCAAATTCATTAAGATAAAAATATGAATATGCTTTGCCGTAAATTGCATCCGAATTCAGTTTGCCGGAGTTACCGCTGATATGGTCATAATATTTTATTGCACCGGAATATTTCTTTAATGAAAAGCTGCTCTCAGCCAAATAATAATTTGTTTTATCTGATTCAAATTCCGGGAAATCTTTTTGTAATCCCGTCAAAGTAGAAATTGCATTTTCATAATCTTTCAAATAATAATATGCGGCACCTAATCCGAGCAACGCCCTGCTTTTTTGATCATCAAGAACTTCGTTTATATTTATTACCGATTGAAAATCTTTTTCCGCTGCTCGAAATTGTCCAACCTCAAGATCTATTTCCCCGATAAGATTAAGTGATTTTGCTTGTACATCTTTATCGTCGGAGACCTTTGCGGCATTCAAATATTTCTGAGCTAAATCATAGTTTTTATTATTGAAATAGTAAACACCCATCTGATATTGTACATTTAGAACCAATTCGTTGTTCGGAAATTTTTGAAGGAAGTCGCGGTACAGATTAAAAGCTTCGAGATCTTTGCCGTCATAACGTTTCGATTCTGCTTTCCAAAAAAAAGATTCGGCTGCAATGCTGTCGGTTCCGTCGGAAAGAGAATTGAAAAGATTAAAAGCATCGTTGTATTTCTTTTGCTGGAAATATGCCCAGGCAAGGCCGTACTCAGCTTGACGCGAAATCCCGGAATTCGGATAGTCTTTTAAAATCTTCATGTAGGCTTTTTCGGCATTATTATAATCCTCAACCCTGTAATATGAATTACCCAATAAATATAGTCTTTCGGAATACTGGTCGGCATCGAGCTTTGAAAGTGTCGGATTGTTTAGTTCGATAATTGAAGATTGGTAATCTTTTAATTTAAAATAACAAACCCCGATTCTAATCTGTGCTTGCATTGCAAGAGGACTATCGGGATAAAAAGAAAGAAGCTGATCATAGTATTTAACTGCATTTTGATAATCGCTTGTCTTTTCATAAAGAGATGCTAAAGTATACAATGTATAATCCATAAATTTATTATCTCTTTTTTTATTTACAGCTTCGGTAAAATATTGAATTGCATCTTTTGTCCTACCCTGAGCAGAATAAGATTCACCGATCCAATACAGAGCTGAGCCCGTAAATCCGCTCGAGGGATATCCATCCAATAATTTCTCAAGCTTTAAACGGCAATCATCAAAACGTTTAATTTGGTAATAAATAAGACCGAGCTTGTACAATCCCTTTTCCCTGTAGTTTGACCATTTATAATTATTAACTAAAAATTCAAACTCGCCTGCGGAAGCATCAAACTCTCCAAGATTAAGCAGCGCATCTGCATAATAATATTTTGCTGTAGCGTTCAATTCATCGTAAATACTGTGACCTTTAAAAAATTTTTCAAACAGGTTGACGGCTTTAAAATACTCTTTGGAATGATATGCACTCATAGCTTGATCGAACTTTTCGGCATCAGTTTGAGCAAATCCATAAGTAAAGAAAATTATTATAAATAATAACGTTAATTTTTTCATTTTCAGATTATTTTAATTAAAAGCAAAACAATCACACTTCCCGATAAGGCTGTAAATAAATTGACAATATCATTATTTATCCATTTTATTCCATTAACAAATTTTGTTTTCTCATTGCAATGAAATTTTCTTTCGGTAAACTTCGAACAAACTTTGCATCTATATTTAGCTTGTATTGATGCTCCTATGATACTGTCTATTAAGCTGCCTAAAAATCCTGATATGGCAATAATCAAGAAAAGAAATAATTTATTATTTTCAAGCCAGAACAACGAAACGCTTGAAATAATCACAGCACCGAAAAGAGCGCCAATTGTTCCGTAAATTGAAATGCCGCCAGATTCACCCTGTTCGACTTTCCGAAAAGTTAAAATGTTTATAGTATTTGATTTAAAAAATGTTCCAATTTCAGTTGACCAGGTATCGGCACAAACAGCAGCAATCGAACCTGTAAAAAGCAAATAAAAAATGTGAGTTTGAAAAATATAACCGGCAATAACAAGAAGCCCTGCAATTCCTCCATTGGACAAAACCTGCATATAATCTCTTTTACCGGTTTTATCAAAATGTTCCTGCACTTTTAGTTTATTTTGATTCTTAATTTTAGATAATAGACTCGATAGAATAAAAAATGTTACAACCGGGATGGTCCATTTCCAGCTTCCCAATCCAAAAATTACAATCGCCAAAATAAAAGTTGAAATTGATCCTGATTTGGTCAAAAATTCAAATTTTAAAGAAAGAATTGATATGATGCCGGCAAGAACGAATGCAAGGATGAATTTATTGAGATTTAATTCCAAATTATTGGTTAATGTCTTCAATATTGCAAAATTTCTTAATATTTAATAAACTAAATATACCTTTTTACTATTCATAATGTCAAGTTATAAAATAAAATACGGGAATTCACTTAAAGATATTTATTAAATGGAAGAATTTATTTTCTGATTCATTTACAGGTAGTTAGCGTTTGTCTTTTCAAGAACTCATCTCAGCATGGAATTGATTTTATTATAAGTATCTTCGAATTTACCTCACTGGAATGAGGTTCGAGATAATCTTGGCAAAAGTAGAGAAATGGTGAAGAAAAAATATTAGTGTTTCTTAACCTTTTGTGATTCGAATTTTTTTAGGGTAAGCAAACCGCTGACAGATAATTTTTTTTGCCCTAAAAGATCGAGTAATTCAATTGTCTTTTTAATTTTGGAAATTTTTACCCCGAGTCTGTATGCACCATTAATGTGTGAGTAAAGCTGATCCTCATAATTTAAAGAAGCTAAAATTCCTATGATGCACAATTCCCTTTCTTCCAGGCTCAAACTTTTTCTGCTTAAAACTTTGCCGTATCCTTCGACTACCAGCCATTCCGACATTTCAGGTGAAAAACTTTCTATATTTTCAATCAGCTTCCCGTATTTACTTCCATATATTTTTTTACAGGTTTTCACCCCACTAATTTTCATTAATGACAAATCTATATTTTCATTATTACGATTTTTTACCGGGTAAAATTCTTTTAATATTTTTAATGAAATTAATGCACTCGGAAAGCCTGCAAAAAGATAAGTTTGGAGAACCGCTTCATAAATTTTTCTTTGGGAAATTTTTAATTCTTTTGATCTGACAATTAAATCTTTAAATTTTTCTTCCATCCGCAAAACAGAAGCAGCAGAAAGCATCGGCAGGAGAAATTTTTTATCGATCCCGTCAAAAGATTTTTTATACATTTAAACTTTAAAAATTAAATACAAAAAAAAGATGACATCTATACCCGTCAGAGGAAGATAGGTAAAAGATGTCATCTTGGGAATTAAAAAATAGAGATAAACTAAAATAGATTATTGCATTAATTTAAGTTCATATTCTGCACTTTTCTTATATGTACCATCTGATTTAGCCTGGGCAAACATATCTTTTGCTTTTGCTGTATCGCCTTTTCCTTTATAAGCAAGGCCCATATAATAATAAGGTCCGCCTTTACTGATTGAAGTTCTGAACTTTAATGCATTTTGTGCTGCGTCGATTGCTTCATCCCACTTAGATAAATCGGTATAAATTTTAGCGAGCGTTAAATAAGCTGCGTCATAATTATTATTTTTAACGGCATTTTGCAGGTCATCAATGGCTTTTTTTGAATTTCCGTCATTCAAAGCAGCATTTCCCATTTTTGTATAAGCAAACGCCAAATTTTTCTTTACAGCTTCTTTTACATTATTAGCCGCATTGCTGTTCACAACTTTTTCAAAACTTTCAACGGCTTTATCAAATTTACCTTGGGCATAATAAATCCCTCCGAGAGCATTATATGCAAGATAAAAATCGGGTTTTAATTTTAACGCTGCTTGAAGTGAATTTTCCGCATCATCCAGCTTACTTAAATATTTATAAGCAATACCAATCTGATAATAAGTTCTGTAATCTTTTTCAATCGCTAAAGATTTGTTATAACTATCTACAGCTTTGTCATAGTTCCCTTGTTTAAGGAACTGATTGCCTTCGTTATATAATTTGCCTGCTTCGGGTTTCATATCCTGCGCAGTTAAAATGCCGCTGAAGATTAATAAAATTAAAAAACAAAACGGCATAATGAATTTAGTTTTCATATGTTCCATCCTTTATTATTAGTAATAAAAATGAATTGGTGCGGAAGACGGGACTTGAACCCGTACGCCCTAACGGGCACTACCCCCTCAAAGTAGCGTGTATACCAATTTCACCACTTCCGCAAAATAAACCGCTAAAATAATCTCAAGAAGTTTCAAAATCAACTTAAAAGCCCAACCTCTTGAATAAAAATACAAAGGAATTTGAGGATTGCAAAAAAAATTGTTCTATCTTCTCATTCTTTGTTTCAAAATAAGATTTCTGATGTCCTCTCTAAATTTCTTTTCAAATACTATATATTTCGCAATTTGCTCTTCGCTAAGCAAGTCGTTTAATGAGCGAATAAAATCTCTTCTCGATTTTATAATTTCATCCTGAACCCGGAAATATTTTGTGATCTGCTCCCTGTAGTAACCATCACTTTTATCCCCGGATTTTATGGAACTATCCATATCATCAATTAATTGATTTTCAGTATTCATCAAGCTGTCGGTTTTATTTTGATATTGGTTTCTTCTTGCGAAAAATTTTAAAGTAGTATTTTCATCCATATTTAAAACATCAATCAGCTTAATCTTTTCCAGTTGTGCAATCTTTTCTCTCACCTTTTTAAAACGTGAACCGTCAAATTGGGAGTATGCAGCAGATTGGAAAATCAACAGAATTAGTATTGGAATTATAAAAATAATATTTTTCCTTCTCATTTTTCCCTCTAAAAGTATTTTTTATTCATAATTTCGTTATAGATTTGATCAGCTTCTCGAACATTCAAATCATTGATATAAGAATTTAAGTCCGAATCATCATAAGTAAGAAAATTTTCTCGGCTATTGATTGACGGTGTTAATTCATTAACTAACGCTTGATCTATTAATGAATCGGATTTAGAGGACTGCTGAATTATAGTCGAGTTATCGATGATACCGGGATTTAATAAATTCAATGTCTCTTCGAGTTCATTGTTGCTCATGTTCTGAGTAAGCTGTTGTAATGAATTCATATTAATATTTTCTTTTTTATTCAAGCTGAAGATTAATACGACCGCAATTAAAATAACACTTACGGTCGAAGCCGCAAAAGCCGGAATAAAATTTCTTTTATTTTTCTTTTCAACACCCTGCCTGACTTTAGGAACAAGATTAACAAAATATGAGTCATCAAGCTCGATGTTATCATTTAGATTTTTAAGAAAAGAAAATTTATTCTTCAAATTTTCGCATTCGGCCAGCAAACCGGGAGAATTTTTCAATTCATTCTCAAAATCTATTTTTTCTTTTTCACTTAGCTGACCATCTAAGTACAACAATATTTTATTTCTATCCGTCATAGCTTTTCATCAGCTCCGTAATTTTTTGAATTGCATGAAAATAATTAGCCTTTAATCCTCCGACACTTTTGCCGGTTATTTTGGATATTTCCTCATATGAAAGCTCATCAAAATTTCTTAATATAAATATCTCTCGCTGCTTCGAAGGTAATTTTTGAAGAACCTCATCCAGCTTATTCAGTTTCTCTTTATTTTCAATATCCTTAACAATTTCCGTTCCTGCCGATACCAATGTATCATATTTATCTTCAAACCCTAAAAGTTCTTTTACTTTTCTCTTCTTAATAAAGTTCAAGCTCCTGGTTGAAGTAATTTTATATATCCAGGTATATAAAGAAGATTTAAATTGAAAATCTTTTAACTTAGTATAAAGAACGATAAAAACTTCCTGAACTACCTCATCTGCATCAAGATGATTGCCGGTCATTCGCCGCGCATGCCAATAAATTTTTTGTTTATACCTGTTGACAATTTCATTAAATGCAGATTCACTACCTTGTAGAAAAGATTTTACTAATTCATAATCCGATTGGTTTTCGGCCATAAACCTCGTTTTAATTCAATTTTTAGACAATGAAAAAACTTATACGGTTTAATCTAAATAATTTTAAACCCAAATAAATCTATCAGTGTCAAAGTAACAAAAAAATGAAAGGAAAAGAAAATGTTCAATATAAAATCATCTTTAATAATTGCAGCTTTATTTGCTTTTACATTAGTTGGTACTTCTTTTGCTCAGGGAGAAATGATGCATGGCCACAGAGGCCAAATGAATCAATTGATTAAAAAATTAGATTTAACCCAGCAGCAAAAAGATCAAATGTCGGATTTAAAATTTAAGCACCAAAAAGAAATGATAGATTTAAGAGCACAGCTCGAAAAAAACTTACTCGATTTAAAGCAGGTTAAATCAAAAGATAATTTTACGCATGACGAATTAATTGATGCCGTAAAAAAAGTTAACGAAGACCGTAATAATATTGCCCTTTCACGAGCAGACTTTCTTTACAACATTTACAGCCAATTAACTCCTCAGCAGAAGAAAATATGGAAGGAAGCACAAAACAAGCGTGACTTTTTGCACAATAACAGGATGCGCTTTAACAATAGACAATTCAATACGATGCCACACAAAAGAATGCCTTTTCAAGATGAGAAAAATTAAATAATTTCTAAAATCACTTTATAAGGAGATAATAATGCAAAAAGGTAAGGATCGATTCTTCAGGTTGTTTCTTGGAGCGACTGCTATATTGTTCTTGTTCATGGTTGGATGTAAAAGTGCTAACAATCCTGTATCCTCTTCCGGTAATACTGGGACTACATCCGACAAAGATGCTATGCTTAGTATAACTAATGAGGATTCCGCTTTTACTTCATTCCTGCCGAACTATAACGAAGATGCGGAAATGAATATAACAAGTTACGATGGAGTATCAATCTATCCCATTCATGTTTGGCATAGAATGATTTTAGCTAATACAGACTTTAGCGTAAATATAACAGGCGATTCGGCTTTAGGAACAATTACCAGAACTTTTAACGGAACATTATTTATTGCCGCTTCACTCGATTCAATGGGCGGCACTCCCGATACGGTAATTCAAAAATCCTTCACTTCGGTTATTACGAGAAATTTAATTTTTGTGAAAGTCGACAGTACTTCTAATCCAAGGAATAATTGGAGACTTGCGGCAATATCTTTACCGAAAGGCGGAACGCAAAGTCCAAATGTTTATATTACTAAAATGACTATCACTCTGCCGAATGACAGTATGATTGTCATTACGGATCCGAATGAATATTATTTATCAAGGATGCGGCACCGCTGGCATCAAATTCCATTTTTGCGGAATGGAGACAGCGTGAATGTTCAGGTTGAATTGTACAGTGCTTATGCCGATACCGACTTTGTAACATTAACACACGGTGCTGATTTTCACGGAATGCACAGAGCCAAAAAATTATTGAAGCTGATTTCTTCCAATCCTTCAGGAACAGGCTATGATAAAATTTATGAACAAACTTACAGGGTTCATCAATGGCCGGGATTTTATCATGCGGTTATAAACGCAATTCCAAGGCAAGTTATCTTCGATGCAAATGCGCCGGTTGAATCCGATTCTTGGGGTTTGTTGTATTTTGCAAGACCGGTATTTTAATTATAGAGATTCTTATTTGATTAACAATATTAGAGATGGCATCTTCATAACAGATGTCATCTCTTTTTTATTTAATATATGAATATAATATGCGGTTTGTAATTTTATTTTCCTTTAGAATGCTCTTTTTCAATGTTCCTTCTTTTTTAAACCCGTTTTTTTCAAGGACCCTGCAGGAAGCTTTATTCCATTCAAAGACATGCGATTGAATCCTTACAATATCCTTTTTGAATATTTCCTTTTTTATTTTTTTAATTGCTTCTGTAATAATTCCGTTATTCCAATAACTCTCACCCAGCCAAAACCCTAATTCAGCCGTATGCTTCCTAAGTCCTTTCAAATTTACAAATCCGATAGCTCCAACCACTTTTCCATTAACTATAATAGCAAAATCATAATTATTTTTCTGTTTGCAAATTACTTTAATAAAATACTCTGCATCTTTTTTAGTATAAGGGAAAGGAATTTCATCAGCTAGATTCCTGCAAACGTTGATGTTGTTTAATTGTTCAACAATGTCATCAGCATCGGTTATACGAAATTTGCGTAATTTAAAATTCATATAAAAAACTCAGAACAAATGCAAAAGAATTATTAAATATACAAAACATAATTTTATCAATAATAAAATATTAAAGGCAGTATTATTAATAACGCAATTTCCAGCGGAGAGAGAATATGATTCATGGTTTTTTTATTTTCAGCAGCCCAACCAGCTCTGTTTTTATTTTGACATCATGCCCTGCATTGTCGTCGGTAAACAAAGAATAACCTTTATTGCTGTACTCTCTTATTAAACCGATACCGTTTGCAAACCATAAAGATAATGTATCGTTATTAAAGAGTAAATTATATTTCAGTGCTTGAAAAGTATTACTGCCGATTACAACTGTTTCCCTCGTGACTTCATTTTCATTGTATTGATGTTTGCATAAAAAATTCGGCGTTTCAGGAGGATTGTCACCTATGTTATAAATAATATTACCACTATCTTTTATTGCAAATATACTCCCCCAGGTATCGGTATTCTCCAATCTGCCCAGCACTGCTAAGTATGAACCGTTGTTAAAAGCAAAGGTATCTATTTTCATACTGAACTGGGTATTTTGTCCCAGCGTAATTGCATTTGTTGTATATGTCCATTGATAATTATTCGATACGGGAAAATACTCGCCCGGTATCATTTTTTCTTCAACGGGATTGTTTACCTCATCTTTGGAACAACCTGCGGTATACATCGATATGATTAAAAGAAAGGAAATTAGATAAGTACAGATCCGACGATTCCTGGAAGTGTTCATTTATTCACCCTTTTTTTGTTAATGTTTTTTAAAGCACTAACCGGCAAGTGCCGTTTTTTTAGAACTTAATTAAACTTCATTAGGAATGTAATTAATTCCTTATGAAAGAATTTATTTACATATACCTAAACTTGTTATAAACATTCGCCTATTGCATACACATCAAACTATTAAACAATACTTAACGTATCAAGGTATTTTTAACTCTTACTGATTTCTTAAAGTACAAATAAACAATAGTTACAAGTGCAAGAGAATATAAAATTCCCTCAAGTAATGTTTTTATATCGTGTCCGCTTGTATTAATATGAATGATAATTGAATTTAAGAGAAAGAATAACAGAAATAAAATTAAAGCTATCCTTGTTTTTGAACTCCTCATAAAAATTAATATCCCAGTTAACAACGACAAAGTACCGGCAATTATTTCGACTATTTCATAAAGCCATAATTTTGAAATAATAGAATAAGAATCAGGCGATATAAACAATTTATCAATTGTCATATAAGGAATAATAAAGGTAAATATGAGAGCGAAAAATAATAACCAGCCCTTCATGCCTATTAATTCTCTTTTATTTTTTTCCATCTTCTTTTTTTATTTTGAAAATATTATTCTCTTGTCGCATTTCAATTGATTATTACGTTAGGTACGTATATCCGAAAATTAAAAAATTAAATATACTTTTTGTCACTTTGGTTTTTAGCTTCTCCCAAGACAGTATAATACTCTAATTAATTATTCTGATTAAATTTAACTCTATCTTTTTTTTAAAGCAATAAAAGCATGGAAAGAAATTGCAGAAATTTTATAGTATGAGATTTTCAATTCGGGCGACTACTATCGAATGGCTGACTATTGTTCTTTCACTGACACTTCTGCGAATTTTCTTAACCACATTGGCACAATAGAAAACATAGGAGTCAATTCTATGTGCCCTATGTGTCTATGTGGTTTAAAATTTTTATGCAGTTATTTTAGTGAAAGTACACTCGATGCTCGATATTTAAAGGTTAAAGATTAAAGCTGAAAATCATGGCCTATCTAAAATTGACAGCTACCCATGATGTTTTACGGCGTGAAAGTATATCATTTTTTAGTAATGCAGTAAAATTTATAAAATCAGAGTGAGATTGCTTCACTCCGTTCGCAATGACTGTTCTTTGAGATAGCCTCAGCTTTAATACTTTTATTAAATCTTAACCGTTCGGATTGGTTGGGCGTAAATCTATTTCGCTTGCAAGAGCTCCGGCGGGAAGCTTGAGTATCAATGCAACTGTTTCAGCAACATCATCCGCATCGAGTATTTTCCTTTTGGGATCATGACCGCCGTTAAATTCCGTTGATACGGAACCAGGACAAACCGATGCAACTCTAATATTGTATTGCCTAACTTCCAGCATGAGTGAACGTGTAAATCCTAAGAGTGCGTGCTTAGTAGCAGAGTACATTGTTCCACCGACAAATGAATTCTTTCCCGCTAACGAAGCAATGTTAATTATCGATCCGCTCATCTGTTCAATCATATTATCGATTACGCATTTGGTAAAATTGTACGCACCTATTAAATTGACATCGATTTGCTTTTTAAATTCCTCTAAAGATGAATCGACAAATTTTTTAAGTATCCCAATTCCGGCATTATTAATTAGATGATCTACTTTCCTGTATTTCTTTAAAATGCTGCCCACCGAATTTTCGGCAAATTTAAAATCCGCTACATCACCGACAAAATAATCAGACTCAACTCCTAATTTTTTAACCTGTGCCTGCACTTCAATTAAAGCTGTTACATCTCTTCCAAACAGCATTACATTATGATTTTCTTTTGCTAACCGTAATGCAATTGCCTTGCCAATTCCCCTGCTTGAACCTGTTACTAACGTAACATCCCTTTCAGCCATATTAAATATCTCCTTTCATCGGTCGAATTAGAATTTCTTCGCTTACCAGATTTCCTTTTTGTAAAAATGCCCATACAATTATTCTTGCAACATCGGCAGTTGTAATCATTTGTTCCGATTTATCTTTTCTAATATCAGCAGGCCACATCTGGGTATCGGTTGCACCGGGAATTATGTTAATAACTCTAATGTTATATTTCCGGACTTCTTCTCTTAACGAATCCGTATAACCCTGAAGTCCCATTTTAGAAGCGGCATATGCTGTTCCGTTTGGAAAAACTTTCTTAGTCGCAATTGAAAGAATATTTATTATCGTTCCCTGTTTTCTTTTGATCATACCGGGTAAAACACTTTTAATCGTGTAAATTGAGCCAAGAAGATTAGTTTTGATTATATCATTTATTTCTGCTATTGAATTTTCTTCAGCTAATTTAAATGATGAAATGCCGGCATTGTTTATTAAGCAATCAATATTATAGTCTTTTAATATTTTTTTTGCAGTCTGTTCGACATTAACAGATGATGCAACGTTGCAAGGATAAGATTTTACGGATAATTTTTCTTTTATCAATTCCTTGTTCAAACGTTCCAATCCGTTTAATCTTCTTGAAGAAACAAAGACCGAACAACCTGTCCTTGCAAATTCTTTTGCAGTTTCTTTCCCAATGCCGGAACTTGCACCAGTTATCCATATAGTAGGATTTTCTTCTCGGTTCAATTTATATCTTCCTCGAAATTAAGTCCATAAATTCAGCTCTTGTTCTTGCATCATCCTTAAACACGCCGTGAACGGCACTGGCAATAGCCATAGAATTTTGTTTTTCAACACCGCGCATCATCATGCACATGTGAAATGCCTCAGAAACTACGGCAACTCCCTGCGGCTGTAAGTGTTCATCAAAAGCATCGGCAATCTGCTGCGTCATTCTTTCCTGTACCTGAAGTCTTCGCGCAAATACTTCAACTATCCTCGGTATTTTACTTAGCCCGACAACCTTTCCATTCGGAATATACGCCACATGAACTTTTCCGTAAAATGGAAGCATGTGATGTTCACAAAGGCTGTAAAAATCAATATTCTTTACAAGAACCATTTCATCATATTTTACTTTGAAAACCGCTTTATTAAGTACTTTTTCGATTTTTTTGTTATAACCTGAAAGTAAAAACTCATAAGAATTTGCTACTCTTTTGGGTGTGTTGATTAACCCTTCACGTTCGGGATCTTCACCGACTAACGTTAGCAGTTTAGTGATCAGTCCCTGTACATCAGTTTTATTCAAAAATTATTCTCCTCTATATTCAAAAAAATTATTTTCGGTTTCATAAAGCTTTACCGAATGAAGCTTACCCCCCGGAATTTTATTTACCAGTTCTTTCCAAATTGCAATCGTTATATTTTCGGCCGACGGTATTATGCCTTTCATAAAATCAGTTTCAAGATTTAGATTTTTATGATCTACTTTGCTGATAACATTTTCTCTAACGATTTTTTTAAGCAGCTTTAAATCTAATACATAACCGGTATCGGGATTAACCTCACCTGCAACAACCACTTCCAGTACATAATTGTGGCCATGCCAGTTAGGATTGCTGCATCCGCCGAATATTTTAAAATTTTCTTCATCGCTTAATTCCGGTTTGAACACCCGGTGCGCTGCATTGAATGTTTCCCTTCTTGTTACGTAAACCATTTATTTACCCTCAATATTTTTCAAGGCATCCATAACTTCTTTGTTATGATTGGGAACTTTCACCTTGTTAAATATTTTACTGACTTTTCCGTTTCCATCTATAACGACAGTTGTTCTTTCGACTCCCATATATTTTCTTCCATACATGCTTTTTTCTTTCCAGACACCGTATTTTTCCAGGACACCTTTTTTCTCATCACTAAGTAGATTGAAAGGCAGCTTAAACTTGTCGGCAAACTTTTTATGTGAATCAACCGAATCCGGACTTACACCAAGTATTATCGCATCTATATTCTTGAATTTGGGGAATTCATCCCTGAAATTGCAGGCCTCTGCAGTGCAACCGCTTGTATTGTCTTTCGGATAAAAATATAGAACTACTTTCTTACCTTTAAAAGTATCAAGCGAAATTGTTTCGCCGTCCTGATTTTTTAATTTAAATGCAGGCGCTTTTTTCCCTTCTTCAATCATGTTTTTTCCCTCTTTAAATAAAGATTTAATAATATATTTTATTGAAACTAAAAATTTAAAAATTACGAAAAACATTCTCGCATTAGCGGCAAAAAAATTAAAGCCGCGAATGCGCTAATACCCGGGCTTCAAAACGAATACAATAATTAAAATCTATTTAAGATATATTTTTCAATAATAAGGAAAACATTCACTCTAAAAATCTGTTAAAATCCGTGTTGTTCGTGTCGTCGGTGTTCTATGCTACATATTTTATCACACACTAAAAATATATAATATTATCACCGCTTATTATTCAAAGCCTCAATAATTGCATTATAATCCGGCTGATCTCCGGGGGAGTTACATATCTCTGCATATTTTATTATTCCGCTGCTGTCAATAACAAATGCTGATCGCTTGGCTACGCTTTTATAATCATACTTTCCCGGAGCAAAAATATCGTAAAGTGAATCATATTTTTTTGAAACTTCTTTATTGAAATCGCTCAACAATGGAAAATTAAGATTCTCCTTTTCAGCCCAATTCTTTAAAGTATAATGGCTGTCTACACTAATACCCAGAACTTGTGCATTTAAATTTTCATACTTTTTATAATTATCTCTCATCTTGCACATTTCAGCCGTACACACAGACGAAAATGCAAACGGGAAAAACAATACTACTACATCCTTACTTTTGAAATCAGATAGAGCAACATTTTCCGAGTTCTGATTTTTTAATGTGAATTGCGGAGCTTTATCACCAACTTTTAATGACATATTAATTCCACAAATTTAAATTAAATGTTGATTTATTAAAGCTAACTTAAGTTTTTACGCAAGACTTTTCAACAAGAAGGTTAGCCGGGGAGCTACATCTCTTTATAAAGGTGCAGTTTATCACCAAATTAATATAAAGAGGTGAACTAAAAAAAATTAAAAGGAAAATTTACAGCAGCTTTCTGCTCTTTGCCCATTCATCAAAACCCTCTTCAAGATGCTGAAAAGATTCAATGGCGAATAAAACCGGCTGAAGATGCCATACATCATATTCCTGCACAACCAATTTTTCAGGTATGAATTCTCTGACTTCTACTTCATCGGAAAGAGCGTGTTTAACTTCCTGAAGTGATGAAATAATTCCGGCGCCATAGATTCTCATACCCTCTGTTTTTTTTATCAAACCGAATTCAACCGTAAACCAATGAAAAGTTTCGAGATATTTTCTGTCCATTCCTTTAGCATTTAATGCAGCTTTTCCAAATTTTTGATAAAAGTTAGCGAAATTCTCATCAGTTAAAAGCGGCATATGCCCGAACATGTCGTGAAAACAATCGGGCGCAGGAGTGTAATCTAATTCATCTTTGCCACGGATATAATCTGTTGACGGAAATATTCTTTGCCTTAATAAATCAAAGAAATTTTCTTCGTGAATTAAACCTGGAACTCTTGCAACTTTCCAACCGGTAGTTTTAAAAAAGACATTACTTAAATTTTTTAAAGCAGGGATTTTATCGGGAGTGAAGTTTAATTTCTTAGAACCATCCAAATATTCATTGCATACTCTCCCGGGTAAGAATTTCATCTGCCGGTCAAACAAAAACTTCCAGGATTCCTGATCCGATTCAGGATAATCAGGGTATTTAATTTCATCTCCAACCGGCACTGGTCCGGTTAACCGCTGCGGAATGCATCTTGGGTCGATTCCTTCCTGTGCTGCTTTTTCGTATGCTGATAAAGGTTGAGAATTTTCTTTTTCGGAATTCATGATTGCTCCTTTTTTTGGGAGAGATTTCTTTTGTTAATTTTTTGATTGGTTTTGTTCGTCGATTAAAAGTTAAGAACTATGTTAGAAAATTGCAATATTTAGAAATCATAATGAATTTAAACTCACAATATTACTAATTTAATAAATATTGGAGGAAAAATTCAGTAAAGAATCTATCAACAGATATCAACTTTACTTAAATTATACTGAATTGTTAAACATAGATTAATAATAGCATTTTTCATTCCCATTTTTAATAATATATTCGGCGGTCTTTTGACTATTTAATTTTGACTTCAAAGTAAATTAACTTCTTCGGATAGCTCAATGCCAAACTGAATAAGAACCGATTTCTTTATTTCATTTGCAAGTTTAAGAATCTCCTGACCCGAAGCATTTCCTAAATTTACGATAACCAGAGGCTGTTTTTCATGAACACCGGCATTACCAAATTTTTTTCCTTTCCAGCCGCATTTTTCAATCAGCCAGGCTGCAGGTATTTTGACAATATTTTCATTTGTATAGCCTGGCATGTCAAAATATTTTTTCATTAGGTCCGCATATTTTTCCAGTTTAATTTCGGGATTTTTGAAGAAGCTTCCGGCATTACCAATCTTTGCAGGATCGGGTAATTTTTCTTTTCTAATTTTTATTATAATATCACTAACGTCCTTTATCGATGGATTTTTTAATCCCAATCTGTTGATTTCATTTTTTACCGGTGTATAATTCAAATTTACTTCCGGGTTCTTATTTAGTCGAAGCCTGACGTGAGTAACTATAAATTTATTTTTTAGTTCATTTTTAAAAATACTATCCCGGTAGCTAAACTTACATCCTTCTTTTTTAAATTCTTTTTTTTGAAGGTTATCAATTGAAATGCCCGACAATGAAATAAAAGTATCCTTCAATTCCTGTCCGTAAGCCCCGATATTTTGAATAGGGGCAGCGCCTACGGTCCCCGGTATTAAAGAAAGGTTCTCAATTCCACCTAAGTTTTTTTCAATACAGTATTTAACTAGATCATTCCAAATTACTCCTGCTCCGGCTTCGACATCGGTAAAATCATCTTCTTCATTAATAACTTTTATACCGGGAATTGATACTTTTAAAATTAGCCCGGGAAAATCATTAGTAAATAGAACATTGCTTCCGCCGCCCAAAATAAATTTTTCCATCTGGGTAAATTCCAGTTCTGTTAGCACTTTATTTATCACTTCTTCTGAAAATGCTTCGACATAGACAGCAGCTTTGGATTCTATACCTAGTGTATTTAAATTTTTTAGCGAATAATTTTTATGTATCAGCATTTAATAAAAATATAGTTAATTGAATATGCGAAGTTACATAAATGAATATTTTTGTCATATTAAACGAGACTAAAAATCTAAAATTTTTTTTATGTTAAGATCATGATCCTTCGTACATACATTACAAGTCAATTGAATTCTTATCTTTTCAGAAATTTGGAATTGAATCTCGTTTATAACAATTTCATTAAAAAATAAAGTCATAAGGTTGAGTTGAATGGGGAATACAAATGCTACGAAAACTAGTAAAAAAAATAGTTCAATTTTTTCATATCGAAATTTTGTTATTAGTGTGAAGATTTTAACTTTGTGTCTGAAAATTTTTAACCTTAATTAAATTAAAAGGTATTTTTTTATTTTGAAATTAGAGTTTAACTTTAACC
Organism: uncultured Ignavibacteriaceae bacterium; assembly: GCA_964556005.1. GTDB lineage: Bacteria > Bacteroidota > Ignavibacteria > Ignavibacteriales > Ignavibacteriaceae > CAZKUR01. The sequence continues at coordinate 53,861 of CAZKUR010000012.1, forward strand.
AATCCGGCGTTATTCCTTTCAGGAAAAAGAATGGACAAATAGAAGTACTTCTAATTACGTCTATTAAGAAAAAGAAATGGATTGTTCCAAAAGGATTTGTGGAATACAACCTCTCACCGTTTGAATCCGCAAAGAAAGAAGCATATGAAGAAGCCGGCGTGTTAGGTGAAAATGAAACTCTTGAATTAGGAACGTTTAAGTTACAGAAATCGTCAGGCATATGTTTAATGCAAATTTATTCTATGGAAGTAACAAAAGTTCTTGATGAATATCCCGATAAAGAGAGAAGAAAAAGGAAGTGGTATTCACTTGAAGAAGCTTCCTCTCTTGTTGACATTCCTCAAATCTCACAGATGATAATAAAGCTTAAAGAAAAGATTAAATAGAGATAGCCTAATATCTCATTAATTTGTAAATGATTCATGTTTATTTTTATTGCTACAACTCTTCGACAAATTTTCATTTCAGACTAAAAGGATTCATCTTTTTTATTTTTAATAAATAACATTAATTCCTTCTTTCCTTGACGCAATCCGCTTTAAGGCGAGACAGGAAAAAGAAACAACCTACCTTCAGTAGGTAAAAAGGACATGCGCTGAAAAAGAAAAGTCATTCTTCTTTTATAAGCTCGTTTACAACTTTTCTACAAATGTCGAAATCAAAACCTTTAGAGAAGAGAAATGATGAAATTTTTTGTGCAGCTTTTTTACTATCGAGATTTTTTCCTGCAATAAGCCTCAATTTTTTCTTGCCTAAATTTAATGCAGTATTATAGTCATTTTCTTCAGATGAAACTTTCTCCAAAACCTCATCGATAATTTCCCGGTTGATTCCCCTATTGATTAACCCGGCTTTTATTTTTGCTTTACCCCACGAACCACTGCTTTTTTCCTCAGCAAATAATATTGCAAATTTATGATCGTCAAGAAAATTACTTTTCAATAATTCCTTTAATACTTCTTCGATTAATTCTTTATCATATTTCTTTTGAAGAAGCTTCAGTTTTAATTCTACGTACGAATGCATTCGCCGCGATAATAAACGAATTGCACTTTGCTTTATAAAATATTTTTGGTTTTGAGTGATGAGTAAAGAAAAAAAGTCCCCGGAAATTTCGTCGCCTTTCCGGAGACCGTTTTTCATCAATATTTCGTATGCAAGGAATAATTTTTCGCCGTTATCAAGATGTACAATTACATCCCGCGAATTTTTTTTAGTAACCTTTAAGATCCTCATACTAAATTATTTGGAGGATTTCTTTTCCTTACCGCCTGGTTTTTCTTCGGTTTTTTCAGGTTCTTTTTCCTGGCCGTTAAAGCCAAGTTTTGTTTTAACTTCTTTCTCTATTTTATCATTTAAATCCGGCAGCTCACCCAGTTTCTGGCGAAATTGTTCGCGGCCCTGGAAGCGGTCTTCGCCATAAGTAAACCACGCACCGCTCTTCTTTATAATTCCGAGATTAGTAGCTAAATCAATAAGATCGCCTTTCTTGCTGATCCCTTCGTTGTAAAGAATATCAAACTCAACTTCTTTAAATGGCGGGGCCACTTTGCTTTTAACTATTTTTACTTTTGTACGGTTGCCAATTACTTCAGTGCCTTCTTTGATTGCAGCAATTCTTCTTATATCAAGCCTTAAAGATGCATAAAATTTAAGAGCGTTTCCGCCGGTTGTGGTTTCCGGATTTCCAAAGATAACTCCGATTTTACTTCTCAGCTGGTTGATAAAAATAACTGCAGTCCTTGATTTGGAAATAGCTCCGGTTAATTTCCTTAATGCCTGCGACATAAGTCTTGCCTGCACAGCCATTGTCGCATCGCCCATTTCGCCTTCAATTTCTGAACGCGGCACGAGCGCCGCAACCGAGTCAATTACAATTACATCGAGAGCATTACTTCGGACCAAAGTATCGGTAATTTCAAGAGCTTGCTCTCCGAAATCAGGCTGCGAAAGCAATAAGTTTGGAGTGTCAACTCCAAGCCTTTTTGCATAATTTACATCAAGTGCATGCTCGGCATCTATGAATGCAGCTAGCCCACCTTTTTTTTGTGCTTCTGCAATTATATGCAGGCATAGTGTTGTTTTACCGGATGATTCTGGTCCGTAAATTTCGGTAACCCTGCCTCTTGGAATTCCGCCGATTCCAAGTGCGTAATCGAGAGACAGTGCGCCTGTCGGAATTGATTCCACATGACTTATAACGCCGTCTCCCAGCTTCATTATCGCTCCTTTACCGTACGTTTTCTCAATGCTGGATATCGCGTCTTCTATAATCTTAAGCTTTTGTTCTCTGTCTGAACTCATTTTTCCTCCCTAACTTATTTTAAATTAAAAATTTTTATACTCGAATAAATAGAACCCGCCGGGTTTAATTTACTTTCCATTAAAGCAATTTCGTTTGAGATGAATTTTTCAGGTTCAACCTGAAAGTTAAGAAAACTATCGATAAAATTTTGGTTTACTTTTTTCTTTATTCTCATCATCGTCAAATGCGGATTAAATTCTCTTTTTTCCGCAGGAATATTAAATTTTGTAAGATTTTCATTTAGTCTTTTTACAAGCTCTTTGATCGAATCATCTATCGAAAAACCAAGCCACAAAATTTTAGCTTCTTTAAATCGATAAAAAAATCCAAACCTTGTCAGTAGACATTCAAATGCCGAATATTCCTCAATAAATTTTATGGATTCGGTAACCGGCTGAATCAAATCTTCCTTAACTTCACCGATAAATTTCAGTGTTAGGTGTATTTTATCGATTTCTTCCCATTTATAATCATTATAGTTATTTACAATTTCCCTGGGAAGATTAAATATTTTCTGTCTTACATCATCGGGAATTTTTAATGCAATAAACAGCCTAATCATCTAACGAAATTCCCAGCAAATATTTTCGCAGCATGTCGAGAGCTGTCTGTGAAGCTCTTTGTTTATTTAAAATCCTATCATCGCCAAAAAGAAATTTTTTAGCGGTACAGACTTTGTCGTCGCATAAGCCAATATAAACCAGGCCAATGGGCTTGTCGATACTCGCGCCTGTCGGGCCCATTATCCCTGTTAAAGAAATACCAATATCCGTCCCGCTTGTCGATTTGATTCCTTCCGCCATTTGCCTTGCAACCTGGAGGCTTACAGCACCATGTTCAAGAATTGTATCTTCGTTTACTTTTAGAATCTCAACCTTAGCCGCATTGCTGTAGCTGACGACTCCTCTCTCGAAATATTCACTGCTTCCGCTAACGTTTGTTATTCTGTTTGCTAAATTTCCTCCCGTACACGATTCTGCAACAGCTATTTTCAAACCGCGATCTTTAAGCAGCTTCCCGATAATTTCTTCTAAAGTATCATCGTCTTTTCCATAAATATACCGTCCTGCCTTTGCACGAATCTTTTGTTCTATTTCGGATAATTTATTTTTTGCTTCCTCTTCGCTTGTCTCTTTAACCGTAATTCTTAAACGTACTCCATATTGACTTGGAAGAAAGGCTAATTTAGAACCGGATAATAATTCATTTATATCACCAAGCCTGTCCGACAAGTGAGATTCCGGGATTCCGGTAGTCAACAAGGTGGTCATCTTAATAACGTAATCAAGACTTTTGTACTTTCCAACCAGTTCGGGAATAATTGTTTCCTCCATCATTGCCGTCATCTCAAAAGGGACACCTGGCATTACAATAAATAACTTATTTCCTTTTTCTATCCAGAAACCGGGTGCAGTACCTTTTTGATTATTAATTATCCTTGCATTTTTTGGAACAAGCGCCTGACCTTTTGCAGTTTTTGTTATTTCCCTTCCTCTCTTTTTGTACAGTTCAGTAATGTTTGCAAGGACTTCTTTACTTTCTTCCAATTCGGTATTGAAAAATTTTACAACACATTTTCGCGTTACATCATCATGTGTTGGGCCTAAGCCGCCGGTTACAAAAATTATATCGTTTTTATCCCAAACATTCTTAAATTCAGCGATAATTTCTTCTTCAATATCGCCGACTATAGAAGCATTTTTTACTTCAATATTTATTTTGCTCAATTGAGAGCCAATGTATGCAGCGTTAGTATTTAATACCTGGCCGATTAAAATTTCGTCCCCTATTGTTATGATATGAGCAGTAATCGATTTTTCCATGAGCTAAAAATTTATTTGTAATGAGTAAAAATAATTAAAATAATATGAAGAACAATTAATGAATAAAATCCGGCGATTACATCATCAATCATTATTCCCAATCCTCCTTTTAATTTTTCTAATTTTCTTGCCGGATATGGCTTCACAATATCCATAAAACGCCAGATGAAAAAAGCAGCCATCGATATGAGAATTAATTTAGGAAGAAACAGCAGCGAAATCCACATTCCAACAACTTCATCGATTGTGCATTCGGCAGGATCCTTTCCGTAGACTTCATCGAATTTGTTGCCGACAAATATTCCGTAAAATATAAAAATTAAAATTGCCGGAATTATTACAAAAGGTTTTTCAAATCCAGGTATGTAGTAAATTATTAAAGCCGCAAGGCTTCCAAATGTTCCTGAGGCAACGGGAATGTAGCCCGTATAAAACCCGGAACCTAAAAATTTTTCAAAGAAATTAATTTTCATTATTAATGAGTTTTATCAATAATTTCCTGTTTATATAAAGATATGATATTCCCGAATGTACTGTAATTAAAGTTATTATCAGCATACCGAAATAAACTGCATGATTGTTCAGCAGTACAGAATGCAACCCGTTATTATTCTTAAATAGGTCGATTGTATTCAGACCAATGTAAACAATTAAAAGATAATATAGAAAGAACATCTGGATAAAAGTTTTCCATTTGGCATAATAGCTTGTTGTGAAAGAAAATCCTTTTGCATCAGCGTAAGCCCTAAGTATTGTAACAACAAAATCTCTCAGCAAAATTAATATCACCATCCAGAGAGGAAGTATTTTCAAAAATACAAAAGCTAAAAATGCAGCCGAAGTAAGAATTTTATCGGCTAACGGATCCCAAAATTTTCCCCAGGTAGTTATATAATTGAATTTTCTTGCAAGCCAGCCGTCATACCAATCGGTTATTGCTGCAATAAAAAAAACAAGCAATGATATTTGCTGTAAGAGCGGGTTCCCGGTTAAGAATAAAAAGAAAAAAACCGGAGAAAGTACTATTCTTAATATTGTTAGCTGATTGGGTAATACCATGCTTAAATTTAATTTGATTCTCTATCTAAAGATATAAAAGAGGATATAATAATCCTTCCATTTAAGTAAATTAAAATGATATTGCTTGAAAAGATGGCATATTTTCGCATAGCAATGCAAGTTGGAAAGATAGCATCTCTAAAAATTTTATTGCGGACAATAGTAAATTAAAATGGGTTTAAAATATTTAGCTTAGTTTCCTCACTTAAAATTTTAATTTCATCGTAATTAGCTTTAATTATTTTCTCAATATATTTTGTTGAACAATTTCCCTTTTTTATCCAAACTATTTTAGGTGAATTTTTCAATAAAATACTGCGTTCGGCGAAGTCCGCGTCTTTAGTTACAATTATATATTTATTTCTCTTTGCATATTCCCAAATATCAATATCCAAAGCAGAGCTTATCCAATATCTCTTACATGTACCGAATCAGGAAACAAATCCCAAAGCTTTTGATCAAATAATGAGAAAGATTTTGATCAAAAAGAAGTTTCATGCAGATTTTGATGTTAAGTTGCTTTCTCTATCCGCCGCAAAACTAAAGCACGCTAAAATATCATCTGTTGTTAAATCTGGAAAATCATGGAGGATTTCTTCAACAGACATTCCGGATGCAAGGTAGCTTAAAACATCATAAACCGTAATACGCAATCCCCTGATACATGGTTTACCTGCACGTTTTCCACTCTTAATTGTAATTATATTTTCATAATCTATCATTTCTATACCTTTCTCACTATATTAGCTAAAATAATGAAAGTATGTTAAACAAGAAAGCAGGTAAAAATAAAGTCATACTATATTTTTAATCAAATATTGCTTCAAAATTATAGACAAAATTCTTACAAGAAAATATATATCTATAAGTTTGGAAGGTGCAAATAATAATCTTGATATCCTAAATTTTAATATAAGAGTTACACAGATTTAAATGGGATAAAAGATTACATCTTTCCTTTCAGTTTTGGATAGGTGAAAAGACTTCATTTTTTAAAATTAAAACTTTTAATCTCCAGCTAAATTTTTAAGAAAAGTAAATTCATATATTCCCGTATTATGGCCGTCTTTCCAATCAACTGAAATTGCATAATTACCTACGATATTAATATTGGCTATTGTAATTTGATTCTCATTAAAAATCGGGATAAACTTTACCGATTGATTTTCCCTCTCTGCCAAACAGGTCGCACAGGGACAAAATTCTCTCAGCTTTTTTAATTCTATTTCCGATTCCGATTCATCATCCCATTTGATGAATAAGGATTTATTCTCCCTGATTTTAATTTTGAGAGGAGACATTAAGCCAGTTGCATACCGGTTAACTTATGCAGGACTTCAAGATATTTTTCACTCGTCTTATTAATTATATTCTCAGGTAATTCCGGCGGAGGCGGCTGCTTATTAAATTTTATCGATAATAAATAATCACGTACATATTGTTTATCATAGCTTTCCTGTGATCTACCTTTTTCATATTTATCCTCCGGCCAGAATCTCGAAGAATCGGGAGTTAACAATTCATCAAGCAGTATAAAATCATCATTATAAAAACCAAATTCCATTTTTGTATCTGCAATGATGATTCCTTTTTTTAAAGCAAACTCCGTAGCCTTTTTAAATATCTTTAGAGTTGTATCACTGATTTTATTTAGTGTTTCTTTATCGGTAATTTTTTCAGCGTCTTTTACGGAAATGTTTTCATCATGCAGACCGATTTCCGCCTTGGTCGAAGGTGTAAATATCGGTTCTTTCAGCTTCTCGGATTCCTGTAATCCCTCAGGAAGTTTTATTCCTGAAATCATTCCGTTTTTTGTATAATCGTTCCAGCCGGAACCGGAAATATATCCCCTTACAATAGCTTCAATCGGAATTACTTCCGCCTTTTTTACAAGCATCGACCTGTCTTTTAACTGTTCCGAATACTGTTTGCAGACAGCCGGAAATTTATTTACATCCGTTGTAACTAAATGATTACTTATAATATCAGACGAAAAGTTGAACCAGAATTCAGATATTTTATTTAATACTTTCCCTTTATATGGAATTCCCTGGGCCATGATTACATCGAATGCAGAAAGACGGTCGGTTGAGATGATTAAATAATACTCGCCAACGTCGTAAATATCCCTGACCTTTCCTTTTTTAACTAATTTAAGCTCAGGGAAATTAGTTTGTAAAATAACTTGTTCGGCCATATTTCCTTCCTTTATTAATGTGAAACAAATATAAATACACAGCCTTCTTTATTCAACTTGACTTTTAAATTACAAATCGGCCTCACATCACTATTAATTGACGAATAAAAACATTTACTTTTATTGAAAAATTTATTGTGCGATTTCGAACAGAGAAATTCACAAACGAACGACGGGAAATCGATGAGTTTCAAATTAAACAAATAAATAACTATTTGATCCCGGCATACTTGTTGGATTGAGATGGCCAAGAGTTTAACAAAAGTTTAATTTCAAAAAGGAACCAAAAATGAAAGAGAGAATAAACAAAACAGCAGCTTTAATATTAGCCTTGGTTTTCATAGTTGGTTTACAGACAAGTACATTGGCCGATGAAAAATCATCACTGAATAAAAAAGCTTTAATAAATTTAATTACGGGTATAAATTCGGAGAATGCGGGAGTAAGAAAAAGCTGTATTTATTTTTCAGGAAAATACAAAGTCGAAGAGGCAGTTCCCTATTTAGAATTCGCATATGAAAATAATTCCTCTGAAAGCGAAAGATTATTAATCTTAAGAACACTTTATGAAATCGGCGGACATACAAGCAAAACAGTTTTGGAAAAAATATTGGTAAAAGAAAATGACGTTAAACTGAAAAATATGTGCGCAGCTATTTGGCCGGCAATAAACTGAAAAAAAAGGATACCGCCTGTTTCAGCGGTATCCTTAAAATAATTTAACAATTATTTTAATTACTTTTTAAAATCTCTTCTATCTGATCCATTACTTTATTCATTCTATCCATCGTAAGCTTAAACGGTTCAGCAGATAGAGGATCAATTCCTGCCTCCTTAATCAATTCAATAGGGTATTTCGAACAGCCGCCTTTTAAAAGTTTCATATAATTATCAACCTCAGGCTGTCCTTCTTTAATAATTTTTTGAGCAATTGCGGTTGCATAAATTAACGAAGTAGAATATTGATAAACATAATAAGAATAGTTTACAAAGTGAGGAATATATTCCCATTCATAAGCTGCATAAGGATCGATCACACAGTGACCTTCTGCATCGCCGTAATATTCTTTGACCAATTTCAGATAAAGCTTACTCATATCTTCGCCGGTTATCGGCTGGCCGCTTTCCGCCATTTTATGAATATCAAGCTCAAACTCGGCAAAAAGTGTCTGCCTGAAAATTGTTGTACGAAGCAGTTCAAGATAACTTCCCAGCAGGTATAATTTTTCTTCTTTGCTTGTTGCTGTATTTACCATGAAATTATTCAGCAAACTTTCATTTAATGTAGAAGCAATTTCGGCTACAAAGATAGGATACTGGGCATTTTGAAACGTTTGGTTTTTGTTTGAATAATAACTATGCATCATATGACCAAGCTCGTGTGCCAGTGTAGACACTGATTCATAATCGTTGCCCCAGTTAGTAAGTATATAAGGGTGTACATCATACGATGCGCCGGTTTCATAAGCGCCGGATTGTTTGCCCTCAGTAGGCATAAAGTCAATCCATCTGTTATCAAATGCTTTTTTCAAAACAGATAGATAATTATCACCCAATGGTTTGAGCGCTTTTAAAATCTCATCCTCACCCTGCTCAATTGTAAATTTCATATCAACTTTCTTTACAATCGAAGTATACAAATCGTAATAATGCAGCGTATCAACCCCGAGCATTTTCTTTTTTAAATCCAAAAACCTCTGCAAAGTTGGAAGGCTGTTATGAATCTGAGTAATAAGGTTTTCATAAACCGAAACCGGGATATTGTTTGCATCAAGTGAATATTCGAGTGCGGTTTTATAATTTCTGTCCTTGGCAAAAGTATAATCGGCTTTTACTTTGCTTGCCAGGTTAGCGCCGATAGTGTTTTGAAATTTTCCGTAACCGTTAAAGAAAGCTGAAAAAATTTCTGCTCTATCTTTCTTATTCTTTGCTGTTCTATATTTTACATAAGATGAATTTGTCAGTTTAACATTTTCACCGCCGGATAAAGTAACTTCCGGGCGCGGCATTTCCGCATTATTAAAAATATTGTAAACATCCGAAGGATCGCTTACAGCAATACCGAAGCTCGCAAGAATTTTCTCTTCTTCTTTCGATAGAGTATGGCTGCGCAGTCTTTGAATATTATCTACAAACATTTTGAATTCGCCAAGCTTTTTGTTTTCGTCGAAGAATTTTTTCAAAGTCGCCGGATCGATTTGCAGTATTTCAGGATTAATAAAAGCTGATTTCTCATTCGCTTGTATTCCGAGATTGTTGGCTTGCTGATATAAAGATTGATTTGCAGAGTTTCCAAGATCTTCATCTTTAAGCCTTGCAGCATAATCGGAAAGTCTATATAACTCTTTCATCATACCGAAATAAAGGCTGAGGCCGGAATATAATTTATCGGCACTTGTACCGAGCTTGCCTTTGTAAGCGGTAATTTCATCCAGCATCTTTGAAACATTATTTTTTGCATTCATCCAATCTTGAGTACTTGCGTAAATATCACTCAAGTTCCATTTATATTTTTCGGGGACGTCCTTCCGCTGAAGGCCCTGCCCAAACATTTGCTGCTGGAAAGCAATCATAAATACGGATATGATAATTAGTTTAAAGTATTTCATAAGGAACCTCTTTGTTTTTACATAATAGATTTTTATATATACGGTCGATTTATCGGTAAGAGTATTTTTCTCGAATTTATTTTGAACTGGCATACGATAAATTCTTTAATTCTAAATTTCCCTTTTTTCGTCAAAACAAAATTAACTAAAATAGTGATCATAAACACTTAAATGACTTATAAAGGTATAGTATTTCGTAAATACAAAAAAATAAAGTAATAAGGTTAATTTTTATTTGTTTGTGTCAGCTACTAAGGTTCCATCAAATTAATAAAGTTCCATGTACAAATAGAATTTACCCAGTATTTTTAATTCCTGCAGCAACTCCGTTTACGCTTGTTCTGAGTACATCAAGCAGTTCCTCATTTTTCTTTTTCCCGGGTGCGGATTTTCTGTATTGCTTAATCAAATTAATTTGAATAAAGTTTATCGGATCGATATAAGGATTTCTCAAGCTTAAAGTCTTCTGCAAAAGTTCATTGTGGTCGAGTAATTTTTTTTCTCCTGTTATCATCAGTACGGATTCAACCGATCTTTCATATTCATCTTTGATTAATTGAAATATTTTTTTTGCATAACTGTTTTTGTTCAACGAAAGATATTCTTCACCAATCATCATATCGGTTTTAAATAGAACCATTTCAATATTTTGTACGAGTGAATTGAAGAAAGTCCAGTTCAAGTACATATCCTTCAAATCATCCAAAGAAATAATTTTTTGAGTCAAAGCTGTCTGCATAGCAAAACCGAATCCATACCAACCGGAAATTGTTTGTCTGTTTTGAGTCCATGCAAAAACCCAAGGAATTGCACGCAATGCGGAAATATCTTTTGACTTTTTGCGTGAAGAGGGACGTGAACCGATTTCAATCTTCTCTATTAAATCGATTGGTGTTACCGTTCTGAAATAATGGTAAAAATTTTTCTGCTGAACAAGCTCCCTATAATGCATATAAGAAATGCCGGAGATTTTTTCAAATTTGTTTATAAATAAATTTAGTTCGGGATGTTTTATTTTATTAAGCGAACGCATCGATTTAATAAGAACTGCCGAGGTAATAATTTCAAGACTCTTCCTTGCAACATCCGGGATGAGATATTTGGATGAAATCATTTCTCCCTGTTCGGTAATTTTAATTTTACCTTGTATAGTTCCGGGAGGCTGAGCGAGGATTGATTGGTTCACAGGACCACCTCCTCTTGATATGCTTCCTCCTCTACCATGAAACAGCACAAGGTTTAGTTTCTTTGTATCGGTAATTTTTTTCAACTCGATTTGTGCTTTGTAAAGTTCGAAATTGGAAGCCACAATTCCGCCGTCTTTATTGCTGTCCGAATATCCGAGCATTATCTTTTGCGTTTTATTCCGAAGTTCAAGATGCTCCTTATATGCACTGTTTTCAAAAAGTTTTTCCATGACGGAAATACAATTCCTAAGGTCTTTAATTGTCTCGAAAAGAGGAAGAATATCCATTCCCGATGATAAGATACCGCTTGCATCAACCTTTACAAGTCCTGCTTCTTTGCTGAGAATTAATGCAGCCAAGACATCTGAAACAAAAGCGCTGTTGCTTATAATATAATCACTAACTGCATCTTCCGAAATATTTTCTTTAGCCCAGCTTATTAAACCAATCTCGTTTAAGATTTTTCTACTTTGAAATGAAAGCTTTGTAAAGTTATTTGTCAACGGCCGGGGATTTAATATCTGTTCGGTGAGAATTATTATTTTTTCATCTTCGCTTAAATTTGAAAAGTTATTTTCTATATTATTTAATTTAAATATCTCTGCAATTGTTTTTCGAAGCATATTTGAATTTTGACGAATGTCCATTTTGACAAAGTGAAAACCAAAGGTTTTAACTTTTAGGATAAAGGGCCGGACTAAATTTTTTACGATCAGTTCGCCTTCATTCTTTTCAAGACTATCGGCAATGATTTGCAAATCATTTATAAATTCATCGGAAGATGAGTAACGGCTATTATTGTTTTTATCAAAAACTCCTTTCAGCCGTTTATGAATTAGGAACAACTTCGTTCTGTAAATCTCATTTGGTTCTCTAAACTTATTATCGGTTAAAGCTGTGTTGAGTTCTTTTGTTTCTTTTCCAACCGAATCCAACAATTTTTTACTTACCTTTTTTACTTTAACGGAAATACTTAATTCATCGTAAATTTTATTTAGTTCATCAGAATAAAGATTGATTATTGCTTCTTGATTGTTTCGAAAAGCATACCTTGTAATATCCTCAGTAACAAACGGATGTCCGTCACGGTCGCCGCCAATCCATGAACCGAATTTAATAATAGGAGGGATGTCTTTTATTTCGAAAAGATTTTCTCTAAATGATCTTAACAGCCGTGAATAAAAATCACTTAAATTTTTGTAAATGCCTTCTCTAAAAAAGAATAAACCCCGAATAATTTCATCGTGAATTGTAATTTTACTGAACCGGATTTCCGTCGACTGCCAAAGAAGTGTTACCTCTGTTTTTATTTTTTCCCTTATCTGGCTGAGTTCAATCTCAGTACAAAAAGTCAGATGTTTTTTGAGCAGTAAATTACTGATCCTTAATATTTTTTTGAGTATAGTTTGCCTGGTAGCTTCGGTTGGATGAGCGGTGAAAACCGGGATAATTTCTATTGTACCAAGTATTTTTATAATTTTTGATTCTGAAAGATTTAATTCTCTAATTTGTAAAAAAGCCTCGTTAAAAAAATCCCCGTTTTTATCTTCGCTTCTTCTTTCCCTCATTTTATCGATGATTATTTTATTTACTTCATCTGCAGCATTGACAAGCATAAAATAAATTGAAAAAGCCCTAATTACATTTCGTGATTCCTTAAGGCTCAGCTTTTGAACAATTGAGCGAATTTTATTTAAGGTTTTTTTATCGTAATTGTTTCTCAAACTGCGAGTTAATGCTCTAAGACTTTCAACTTGCGCAAAGAGTTTTCTGCCTTCCTGTTCTATGAGAACCTCGCCAAGAATAAAACCGAGATTCTTGATTTCTTTTCTCAATCGTTCGTTTGAATTAGAGTTTTCCATTAGCCGTCAACATTAGGTATGATTTAAGGATGCTTATATATAATGATTTTTTGGTTGAAATTCATATTTGATTGCTGTTCGTCATAAACAGGCAAAATAACTAATCAGTATCAGAACCTATCTTAAATTTATATTCCTGATTTTTTAATCATTGAATAATTCGGAATAGATCCAAAAGAATAAAGTAAACTCTTTTAAAATTAATTAATAAAGACTATACACAAGAACCTTGTTACCTTTAAACTCGGGAATAAGAAGATAGTTTTTTGCTATATCAATGGTTATATCTGCAGGAGCCTGAAATGCGCTGTCAATTACAATTGCATTATACTGATTATTCATCCTAAAAATTTTGCCTCCGTTCCAATCGCTGAAATATAAATATCCTTTGCTGTCATAAGCCAAACCGTCTCCCATTTTAGCGCTTTGACTTATAACTTCAACTTTTTTCCCATCCGGGCTCACCCTTAAAACTCGCCCGGTACTTAAGTCAATTATTAGTAAGTTATTGTTCTTATCGAAAAGCAATCCGTTCGGCGAATAAATTTCAGGGGAAGTTTTGTAGTCAACAAAATTTGAAACCTTTCCATTAGGTGAAATTTTGTAGATGGCTCCGTCGATACTTTCGAAATTCCCGGTTTCGGAAACAAATAAATTCCCATCTTTATCAAAGACGAGATCATTTAAAAATTTTGGTACTGCAGGGAAATCAGTTGAATCCACAAAAACATTTTTAGTGCCACTTGAATCTACTTTCCAGATTTGATTTTTATCTGCTGCATAAATACTGCCGTCTTTGCAGGCTAAACCTTTCGGATCATTAAGTCCATCGACAAATGTCGTAACCGAATTGTTTACAATCTTGCTTATCGTTCCGTCCCCATTAACTCCAAAGCCTCCTATATTTGAAACATAATAAATGCCCTTAGGTGCAGCTAGAACACTTTCGGGAGTATGAAACGGTCCTAAAGTTTTAATAAGCCGGAATTTAAACGGTTTCTGAGCACAATCAAGAAATAGAAAGGATAAAAAAAATAAAAAAATAATTTTCTTCATATTAACCACCTTATGATTTAGGTACCACACGCTCAAATTAGTGAAGAGAAGCGACATTTGTCGTTATTTCATTAAAACCATCTTCATAGTTTTAACAAAATTGCCAGCATGTATCCTGTAAAAGTAAACACCGCTCGGCAAAGATGATCCGTTAAATATTACTTGTTTACTCCCGGGATTTTGTTTTTCATTTACAAGATTTTCAATTTCGTTTCCTAAAACATCATAAACTTTTAATATTACCAGAACATTATATTCGGATTCCGGAATAGTGTATTTTATCTTGGTAGACGGATTGAACGGATTGGGATAGTTTTGTTCTAATGAAAAACTGATTGAAGATAATTTTACTTCAACAACTTTGGAATATTTATAATTTCCGTCATTATCTATTTGCTTCAGTCTATATTGCAAATCCTCTCCAAAAGGGAAATCATTATCATTAAATTGATAATACTTAGGTGAATTACTATTGCCTGAACCTTTTACAAATCCGATTTTTTCCCAATCAAGTTTTTGATCCTTTCGTTCTATTTCAAAACCAAAGTTATTTGTTTCGGTAGCAGTCTCCCAAGTCAATACAACTTCATTATTAATATATTCCGCTTCGAATGAACTCAATTCAACGGGTAAAGGATTCCAATAACTGGTATCGATAGCCAAACCTAAATCTTCATATCTGCAGCCCATTACAGTGTAAGGCCCTGAACCGGTTCCATTATGCGTAAGAAATATGCCGTATGGAAAATTTTGTCCTAAACTTACATTCGCAACATCAATACCGTCGGCATTTGCAACACCCTGTACATAAAAGGTTTTAACGAAATTATGTGGCTCTTTACGCTCGTAAACCTTAAAATTACTACTTCCTTGACTTGATGCCAGCAAATATCCTTCCCCGTTTGCAGTATAATAAATTGTAATTCCCTCTACATCAGCCGTCAAACCATTTTCGCCAGTAGGAGCAATTAGCTCGCCTGTTGGATTTGGGTCTGTTGGGTCTGCATCGTATTTATATATCCCCTCACCCTCGTTGGCACAATATAATTTCCCGGTTTCATCGTCTGCTACTAATCCTTCAGTTATATCGCCGGAACCGTTATACCAGGTTCGCTTTTCTATTCCGCCAATCGTTCCGTTGTCTTTATCCACTAATTCCCATTGCCTCATCTGAGTAGAATTGCTCGAAGCAATAGCATAGTATTTACCGGTGTTGGGATTATGATACAAGCAAAATCCATAATTCTCATTTGTCAGGTGTCCATCACTAAAATTACTAACAAATGACAATTGTCTCGATATCCGATCAACTTTATAAAAAACAATAGTTTCATTATCTCTGTCATTATAGCTAACAATATCGGTAGGAATACCGGACAATAAAAAATTATAACGAATATCAATATTGCCTGGTTTACCTGGGACAGAAATAGTTTGTAGAAGATTTCCGTTCAGATCATAAACAAATAATTTTTTGGCGGTTTTATCTGATGAAATTATCGTACTTTGTGAGGCATTTGAATTAATCCATATGCACATATCATCCTGGTCAGCTATTCCATGAGCATTTAGTGTCAATGTTGGTGTTACTATAATAGTTTGGGCACAAGCCGTTCCTAAAATAAATAAGAATATAGATATTGAGCAAAGCAACAGCTTTAAAGAATACTTAATAGTTCTCATGTTTACCCTCGTCTTATTCTTAATTTTATTTTTTCTCCCTCATATTTAGTTAATATTTTTTCAATTCAATATTTAAATTTCATTAACTCAAATAAACAATTGTTAAGCACTTTTACATTTAATATTTTTTGGAACTATTATTTATTACTAACTTAGATTCACTTTAATCACTTACTATTACGACATTTGTCGCTATTTAATGAGAACCATTCTCTTAATTGATGAATATTTTCCCATCTGAAGTTTATAAAAATAAATTCCGCTTGGATATTTGCTTCCGTCAAAATCAACTTTGTAATTCCCCGGCTGCCTGATCTCATTTATTAGAGAAGTGACCTCTCTCCCTAAAACATCGTATATCTTTAAACTTACAAATCCCAATTTTGATATCCGGTATCGTATGTTTGTTGTTGGATTGAATGGATTCGGATAGTTTTGTTCAAGCGAAAATTTGTCCGGCCCGATTACTTCGATATTAACAATTTTAGAATAATCGAATGAGCCATCAAAATCAATCTGTTTTAATCTGTACTGATATTTTCCTGGCTGAACATTTTCATCTCTAAGTGAATATGAATGTGTTTCCATAGAAGTTCCATTACCATTAATAAATGCAATTTTCTCCCAACAATCTGTTAATCTTTTATTTTTTAATCTCTCAACTTCAAACCCTTTGTTGTTTTTCTCGGAAGAGGTGGTCCAATTTAACATTACATCCGATTCATTAACATTTGCCGTAAAAGAAATTAATTCTACCGGTAATGGTAATTTTATAATAGTATAATTATCAATAAGCTGACCTGTTCTTGTATAAAATTTACAGTTTAAACTATCGTAATAGGCTTCGATAAGCATTGCACCATAGTCTTCAACAAAACGCACCTGGCTTCCAGGGACCCATGAGGTACTATCGGAGAAATCATCGGACCTTATATTTCCCCCGCCCAATCCATCGACATAATATGTCAAACTATCAATTATAAGTCTTTCATAAGTATGATCATGCCCGGCAAATACTACATCTGCACCCCACTCTTTGTATGGCCATTGAAGAGTTGTAGAAGAGCCATGAGTAAGAGCAGAAGAATACGGTGCATGATGCAAAACCGGAATTTTCCATCGTGCGGATGAATTTTGCATTTTATTTTTTATCCACATTGCTTGAACAGAAGTTTGGTTTCGGCCGTCAGGTTCATTGCTGTCAGAGTCAATCATGAAAAAATGAATATCACCCCAGGTAAAATCATAATATCTTTCGTTGTATGGAAGTGTAAAATAATCCAAGTATGGCTGCATATTTGAAGTATACCAGTCATGGTTTCCCGGAACAGGAAAGAAGCGGTTTGAATCAGGCGAACCATTACCATAATTTCCAAAATAAGGATAAATAAATTCATGATAGTATTTACCGATATTTTTATCTATTGTTGAGGCAGCTCCATCGGGATAATTATTATCGCCGGCAGTAATAATAAATTCCGGGTTCCAGCTTTTAACTAAAATTGAAACATCCGATTCGTTCGGGCCATCCAAACCAAAATCACCAATAACTGCAAATTTTACTATTGATTGTGCCTGTGAATTTAAGACTCCGCACACTACAAGAATAATAACTAATATAAAATAATTTTTCATGATGATGTTCCTCCTTTTTATTAAATTTATTTGTATAAAAGATTTTGCGAAGATGATGAATTAGGATATTCGGATCATAACGATAGGGTGGATTGATAAAAATAATCCTAAGCTTTTTTCTTTTAAATTAAGAATAACAGCAAATTCGGTTTTCTTATTTTAATATAATCATTTTCTTTGT
>CAZKUR010000013.1:0-65653 GCA_964556005.1 uncultured Ignavibacteriaceae bacterium
GCGATAAAAAGTACAAACCAATACATAAGTTATCAATTTATCTCAATTGTATTAACTATAATAAAAGGCTGATAGCAGAATTTTTTTAAAGGAATATCAATTATATCCCTAAATTCACAAGTATCGTAATCACATTATTTATCGATGCAGTTAATTCAGGGTGGGAAGCTTCAATTTGTTCTGCCGTATTTTTTAATTTATCGATTAAGTCTTTATTCTGTTTGGATGATGCGTCATCATCCTGTTTTAATAAACGCTCAATATCATTTTTTAATTCCTTGAGATATTGCCTGGATTTATCATCTACGGCTTTGGTTTGCTTTAATTCATTGTGCAGCCGCTGGATTGTTTTGAAAAATCTTTCTTGCATAAAATTACTTAATCCTTTTATATGTAATTTAAGAATTTATTTGCAAAGAATTAATCAAGATAGGTCATTAAATATTTTCCCGTCCAGGATTTTTCATTTTTTACAATTTCTTCGGGAGTACCGTCTGCAACTATCTCACCGCCTTTTTCGCCTGCTTCGGGACCTAAATCGATTATATAATCGGCACATTTGATTACATCGAGATTATGTTCAATTATTACTATCGAATTATTTCTTTCCAAAAGAAGATTAAAACAATTAAGCAGCTTTGAAATGTCGTCGAAATGAAGACCGGTTGTAGGTTCATCAAAAATAAACAGGATATGTTTCTTTTCTCTTTGCGCCGTTAAATGAGAAGCTAATTTTATTCTTTGAGCTTCTCCTCCTGATAAAGTGTTGGAAGCCTGTCCGAGCTTTATATAGCCCAATCCAACTTCCGAAAGAATTTGCAGGTGCTTTAATATCTTATCGTTACCTTTGAAAAATTCCAGCGATTCATCGACTGTCATTTCGAGAACATCTACTAAGTTTTTTCCGCGGTAAGTAATTTCTCTTATTTCCTTTTTAAATCTTGTTCCTTCGCAGTCTTCACACTGCAAATAAAGATCGGCAAGAAACTGCATCTCTACTTTAATAAATCCATCACCCTGGCAGGTTTCACATCTTCCACCCGGAACGTTAAAAGAAAAATATCCCGGCTTATATCCTTTAACTTTTGCCTGATGAGTCGATGCAAAAAGTTCCCTGATATGCTCATATGTATGAATGTAACTAATCGGATTCGATCTTGGTGTTTTGCCGATTGGCGATTGATCGACAATTACTACATCATCAATATATTCGCCGCCCTTAATATCGTCGAACTTTCCGATTTTGGAAGGAGCCTGACCAAGATATTTCGACAGACCGCCGTAAAGAACATCATGTACTAAAGTACTTTTACCCGAACCGCTGACGCCGGTGACAACAACAAATTTATTTAACGGAATTTTAACATCGATATTTTTTAAGTTATGTTCCTTTGCATTAATAATTTCGATTTCTTTTGTTTTATTTTTCTTCCTCTTTTTGGGCAAAGGTATTTCCAATTGACCGGCTAAATATTTCCCGGTCAGTGAATTTTTATCTTTAATTATATCTTCAAAACTTCCCATCGATACGATTTCTCCGCCGTTGTTTCCTGCTTTAGGTCCCATATCGATTAGGATATCAGCAGCTTTCATCATTTCAGGATCATGTTCGACAACTAAAACGGTATTGCCGATATCTCTTAAACCTCTTAAAATTTTTATCAGCTTGGAATTATCTCTCGGATGAAGGCCAATGCTCGGTTCATCAAGGACATATAATGTCCCGACGAGTGAAGAACCGAGAGAAGTAGCTAAATTTATACGCTGAGTTTCTCCGCCGGATAGTGTGCTGCTGAGCCGGTCTAAAGTTAAGTATCCGATGCCGACATCGTTTAAGAATGTTAATCGTTTTATAATTTCCTTCAGAATTCTTTCTCCGACCATCATTTCGTAATCGGATAATTTTAATTCGATAAAGAAACTCAATGAATCCTCAATCGGCAGTTTAACCACATCCCAGATAGACTTCCCGTCAATTTTTACCTGTAAAGCTTCTCTTCTTAATCTCGAACCTTTGCACGCAGAACATGTAGTATAGCCGCGATATCGGCTCAGAAGAATTCTTATATGCATTTTATAGGTTTTTGATTCAAGATGTTCGAAGAAACCATCAATCCCGACAAAATCATCGAAGCCTTTACGGATTAGATTTGCCTGCGCTTCAGTTAAATTTTTGAACGGAACGTTAAGCGGTATTTTATGATCCTTAGCAGTTCTAATTAGATCTCTTAAATGAGATCCGTATTTTGCCGATCTAAATGGTGCAATCGCTCCTTCGGAAATAGATAGATTCGGATTAGGAACGACCAGATTCATATCAAGCCCTATTGTTTTGCTGAACCCCTGGCAAACGGGGCAAGCGCCGAAAGGATTGTTGAATGAAAAAAATCTCGGTTCCGGTTCTTCGTATCTTATTCCGCAGCATTCATAAAATTTATTGAATTCTTTTTCTTCACCTGTCTCGGCATTAATTAAAACAATTCTATTCTCACCTTCTTTAAATGTCACTTCAATTGAATCGCTTAATCGCTCTCTTACTTTGCTTTTTGCTACTTTGAATCTCTCGACAATTACTTTAATAGTACCGTTTTTTTTAGGCAGGTCTTCGGTTTCATTCATATCGATGAGTCTGCCGTGTGAATAAATCCGGAAAAATCCTCTTTTCTTTATCAGATCCAATTCTTCTTTTGCCGAATGCCCGGAATGATGAGGCAGAGGGAAAGCCAAATAAAATTTTGTTTCGTCCGGCTGTTCTTCAAGCCAATCGCTAACGGTTCCGGTAGTAGCTTTTTTTACTTCTTTACCACATTCAAAGCAAATTGTTTTTCCGATTCTTGCAAATAAAAGCCTGAGGTAATCATAAATTTCTGTTGATGTTCCAACTGTCGAACGCGAATTCCTCGCTCCTGTTTTTTGCTCGATTGCTACCGCCGGGCTTATTCCCTGAATGAAATCGACATCCGGTTTATTCATTCTTTCCAAAAATTGTCTCGCATAAGAAGACAAACTTTCGACGTATCTTCTCTGACCTTCCGCATAAATGGTATCAAACACCAGCGATGATTTGCCGCTGCCGCTAACTCCTGTGAACACTACCAATTTGTTTCGAGGAATTTCAAAACTGATATTTTTTAAATTATGTTCTCTCGCTCCGCGGACAACAATTTTTCTTTCTTTTTGATAACTGTTCATAATGATCAAAATATCTATTATAAATCGCTTTAGATTTTTTAAGAAAGCATGATTAATGGAATTTCAAATCAACCTTGTAATTTAATAAATTCTATGGAACATGGGAGAGAAAATTTTCAGTAGCTTTTTGAAATGTGTCTTAGAATTTCTTATAATGCTGTTTAAAAATTCAGTGAAAATATTATTTGTTTGAAGACTTTTTTTCCAGCGCTTTCAGAGTCTCTATTTTTTGATCTATTAATTTTATTTTTT
This sequence comes from uncultured Ignavibacteriaceae bacterium, assembly GCA_964556005.1. Classification (GTDB taxonomy): domain Bacteria; phylum Bacteroidota; class Ignavibacteria; order Ignavibacteriales; family Ignavibacteriaceae; genus CAZKUR01. The sequence goes on from CAZKUR010000013.1 coordinate 3,445, forward strand.
CTTTTAGATCTTTTAAGCCGGAATTTATCTGATCTTCATACTCGGCTTTATCCCAGTATCCTCTTTCCTCGAAATATCCTTTAAAAAGCCAATTGTGCTTTAATGCTTCCATATTCTCCGCAAGTCGCGATGATGCCAGTCTCGCATCTTCGGCAGTTTTTTGAAGGGCAGCGAACGTGCTAAAAATGGTGGTATCGAGAGAGCTTCCTTTTACAAGCAATTGACCGAGAACCCCTTTGCCCTGTTTTACACCAATAATAATTGTATCCAAATCGGAAACAGTATTATTTACATTAGAAACGACATTTTGCACACCTGAACCTAGATTATCGAATAATTTAGTTACTTCATCCAATTCTTTTGAAATGTTTTTCAAACTTTCATCCGCTCTTTTGGTTAACTCGACTGCCTGGTAGTATAGCTGATCGTCATTGATCACTTTCCCGATAGTACCTTGTCCGCTGTTTACCTTCCCGATGATATCAGATAAATTTTTTGTCATTTCTTTCGTGTATTGCATAATGCCTTCGGTTTGTTCAATAATCTGTGAAAAGCCAACCGGCTCTTTAGTTTTTATCGTACCGCCATCTTTAACAAGTTCTGCTTTGCTGCTGCCGATTATTAGTACGACTACTTTATTTCCAACAAGACCTTCATTCTCAATTGTAGCTACTGTGTTTGTCCTAATAAACCTGGAAATATCGGTATTTAACTTCATCTCAACTCTTACGCGGCCGGTTGTATCACTAACAATTGAAATATCGCTGACACTTCCAACATCTGTTCCGCTAAGTCTTACTGTTGCGCCTGTTTTTAACCCCTGGATATCTTTAAAATATGCATTAACCGAATAAGTTGAAGTGAACAATGAGCTTTTTTGCCCGACCATAAAAATTGCCAGGGCAATAAGAACCGTTGCAAGAAAAATAAAGATACCTAATCTAACTGAAGGCATTTTTGCTGCCATTAAATACTCCTAATTAAGCTTCGATTATTTCCGTACCAAAGAAGTTCCTCAAAAACGGATCTTTTGAAGAAGTTAATTCTTTAATGCTTCCCTGGTATTTAAATTTTCCATCCGTAAGAACAACGGCATAATCCGCTATAATTTTAGCACAAATAAGATCATGTGTTACAATAATAGAAGTTGAATTTAAATCCTTCTGCAAATCTACAATTAATTCGCTTATTTCTTTTGTTGTTATCGGGTCAAGCCCTGTAGTCGGCTCATCATATAAAATTAATCCCGGGTCAGTAATAATTGTTCTAGCAAGTCCAATCCGCTTTTTCATTCCCCCGGAAAGTTCCGAAGGCATCTTGTTAATAGCATCCATCAGCGATACATCTTTCAATACGGTTTTAATTTTCTTTTCTCTTTCCTCAAATGAAAAATTAAAATTTCTTACCAAAGGGAAATCCAAATTTTCCCTGACCGACATTGAATCATATAACGCCGAACCTTGAAACAGGAAACCAATATTTTTTCTAATTTCATTTAATTTTTTAATCGAAAGATTCAAAACATTCACTTCATCGATTAGAACTTCACCGTTATCGGGTTCCAACAATCTGACAATACATTTCAATAATACGCTTTTGCCGGTTCCGCTTCTTCCGAAAATAACAACCTTCTCGCCTTGATTTACTTTCAATGAAACATCATCTAGAACCACCATGCCGTCAAATGCTTTCGATAAATTTTTTATCTCCACCATTTTAACTCCAAAGCAAGATTGTTAATTTGACCAGTACCATATCAAATAATAAAATTAATAAAGATGAAACTACAACGGAGCTTGTTGAAGATTTGCCAACTCCAACGGTTCCGTTAGTTGTATAATATCCTTTATATGAACCGACAAGGCCGACAATAAATCCAAAGATAACGGTTTTGGCAATTCCCGGAATTAAATCCGTAAATTCAATTGCATGAACAACGGAATGAATGTATAGTTGGAAATTCATTGCCTGCAATGTAAGCATTGCAAGGTAGCCGCCGATTATCGCCAGGATAATAACATAAATAGTCAGCAGTGGCAGAATGAAAGTGCATGCCAAAATTCTCGTAACAACTAAAAACCGGAACGGGTTTATCGCAGATACTTCCATAGCATCTATTTGTTCGGTTACCCGCATTGAGCCTAATTCAGCGCCAATACCGGAACTCACCCTTCCGGCAAAAATCAATGCGGTTATAACCGGCCCTAATTCCCTTACAACAGATAATGCAACGGTACTCGGGAGAAATGATGCAGCTCCAAAACGTACAAGCACAGGATAACTCTGCATTGCCAATACCAACCCGATTATAAAGCCCGTTATACTGACAATAGGAAGAGTTTTTACCCCAAGCTCATCCATATGTTTTTTTATTTCTGCAAATTCGTACGGCGGGATAAATACATTCTTAAAAAAATCCCATGCAAAAACCGAAAGGCCCGCAATCATCATGAAAAATTCAACTAACCTCTTATACACAATCGAACTTTCCAATGCGGTGCGGCTTGTTTCCATTTATATCTGCGACTCCGGTACTTAATTAGATAATAAAATAATGTTCGTACAAAAGAAATATAAAACTTGTACTAAAAATAATGATTAATAAAATATCATTTCAAATTATAATTTCAAAGTTATATGTCCATTAAAAACCCAGCCGGAGTATTTTCATCACTCAATATTCCCTTTCATCAACTTTTATTGCAGAAAATTTGGAGCCGGTTAAAATTAATTATAATTTTCGAACATTAAATTCAAAAGTTTGAATGTTTGATTATGGCAAATACAATATCTCAAAACGATAAAAAGCTGAGCGATTCGAAAAAAGTGCTGATATTAAACTCCGCGAGAATTTTGATTTCAAAATTCGGAGTATCAAAAACAACTCTCGACGATATTGCAAATTCAATCGGCCTAAAAAAATCATCTTTGTATTATTACTATAGAAATAAAGAAGAACTGATTGAAGATGTAATCGTTTTCGAATCGGATTCTTACTACAATTCTATGATAAAAAAAGTTGACGAAGTTAAAGGATGCATAAACAAAATCATAAAATTTGTAAAGATAAACCTTAGTTCCTTTGGAGATATTTTCCCGATTGTAGAGGATTCGGTTGTTGCTTTTGCCAAAGATAAAAAAACGCTTGTCGGGAAATACATAGATAACGTAAAAAGAGATTCGAAATTCCTTTCCGGAATTATTGAGGAAGGAGTCGGCTCCGGAGAGTTGAAGAGCTGCGATAATGTAAAATTAGCTTCTTCAATAACAACAATAATTGAAGCAATAAAGTTCAGGGAATACCATAATTCAAAAGACTTCCTCGTAAAAAATATAAATTTCAAAAAAGCCGAGGAAGACATAGTTTATATTCTTAGTCTTTTGTTCGATGAATTAACTACAAATGTTTCAAACAAAAATTGATTTTTTTAATCAGGAGAAAAGAAACCGAATATGTTTAACACTATTAAGTTATCGATAACATATAAAATTATAATTGCCTTATTAATTTTATTTTTTTCGCAAAATATTCATGCACAAAGCCAGGATAGTATAATTACCCTAACTCTGAATACAGCAATTTCCATGGCGCTGGATAAGAATAGGGATATTAAATTATCAAAGCAGGACGTTGAAAGGGCTTCGGCTCAAATAGATGAAGCATACGCAAATGTCTGGCCGACCATAAATTTCAACGGGCAGTACCAAAGAAATATTAAGCTGCCTGTTCTGTTTTTGCCGCCGAATACACCCTTTAATCCGTCAAATTCAACAGAGACATTTTCTCTCGGTGCAAACAACAGCTACAGTCTTGGTTTTTCATTAAATCAAACATTGTTCAGCCTTAAAGTAAACACAGCGGTGAAAATTGCAGGTGATTATTCAAAATATTCGGAGTCGAATGCAACGGCAACCGAACAAGATGTTATTTACCAGGTGAAGCAGGCGTTTTATACAATTCTTTTAGCGGAAAAGCTTGTCGATGTAAATCAAAAAGGATATCAAGTTGCGAAAGCCAATCTCGATAATACCGAATCAATGTATAAGCAGGGTGTTTCTTCGGAATACGATTATTTAAGAGCAGAAGTTCAGTTGGCAAACGTAGAGCCGCAACTGATTGAAGCGAAAAATAATTTAGAGCTTGCAAAGAACAATCTAAAAAATATCCTTTCACTTGATCTTAAAAAAGATATCCGTGTTGAAGGTGAATTTAAAATGGAAGATGTCGATCCAGAATTGTTGAAAAAGTCAGATACTCTGCTTGTGAATAATAATCCTATTTTGCAGGGATTATCTTACCAGGAAACAATACTGGATAAAAACATCACTCTGCAAAGAGCCGATTACTTTCCAACTCTTTCGGCATTTGCTGCTTACAACTGGCAAACACAGGATAACACATTTAGATTCAGCACATATAACTGGGCAGAAACTTTTGCTGTAGGTTTAAATCTTTCATTGCCAATATTCGACGGCTTTAGAAGAAGCGCCCTTGTACAGCAGGCAATTATAGAAAAAGATAAACTCGACATTACAAGAAACAAAACTGCAGAATTGCTTAAAATACAGCTTCTTCAATCGGAATTAAAAATGAAAGAAGCAAAAGAAAGAGTAACTGCTCAGCAGAAAAGTGTGCAGCAAGCAGAAAAAGCGCTTTCGATTGCAAGGACCAGGTATCAAAACGGAATCGGTACTCAACTGGAAATCCTGGATACACAAAGTGCATTAACCGCAACAAGAACTAATTACGAAAAAGCAATTTATGATTTTTTAATCGCAAAAGCCGAATGGGAAAAAACAGTCGGTATGTCCAAAGGATCAAAATAATTTTGTGAAATGATAATAAAGGAGATTTATCAATTTATGAATACTAAATTAAAAACAATAACCTTAATACTTTCGGTAATGATCTTTACTGTCTTAATAGGCTGTTCGAATAAACAGGAAGAAGAAAAGTTGAAAGAAAACGAATTGCTGAATCAAACTGTTCCCATCAATATAACCGTTGTGGAGCAAAAAAGTATATCGGAAGATAAAATTTATTCCGGCAGCCTTGAAGGAATAGACCAGGCAGATATAGTTGCGAAGATCGCAGAAAGAATAGTAAAAATCGATAAGAAAGTCGACGATTATGTTAACAAGGGAGAAACAGTAATCGAGCTTGATATAACAGGTCCGCAATCTCAATTTCTTCAAGCGCAGGCAAATTTTGTAAACGCTGGAAAAAATTTGAAAAGAATGCAGGCCCTTCTTGATGCAGGTGCTGTTTCTCAGCAGCAGTTGGATCAATCACAGACGGTTTACGACATTGCAAAAGCAAATTTCGAGGCTGCGAAAAGCACTGTCGTTCTAACCTCGCCTATTTCGGGAATAATAACAAATATAAATGTAAACGAAGGTGACTGGGTGAACCCGGGAATGGATATGGCAACCATTGCAAAAATCGATAGGATGATAATCAAATTTTACATAAACGAAAATGAAACTCAGGATATACATTTAGGTGATAAAGTAAAGGTATGGTCTGAATCTAATCCGGATGTAAAAATATCGGGAACTATTACTGAGATTGCAAAATCTGCGTCGAGCGATTCACGTACATTCCAGGTCAAAGCTGAATTTCCAAATACTCAAAACAAATGGTTTAAGCCGGGAATGTTCGTAAAAGTTAACGTTACCTTAGCAACCAGAAAAGATGTCGTCGCTGTACCTAACGAATCGATTATGCATATGAATGATAAAGAACTTGTTTATGTTGTTAAAAATAATAAGCCGGTCGAAAAAGAAATTAAAACCGGTATGAGTAACGGAAATTTTGTCGAGGTATTAAATGGCGTAAGTGCAGGTGATTCTTTAATTACCGCCGGGATGGATAATATAACGGCGAATTCAATTCTTAAAATAACGAATAAATAAAAAATTAAATAAAAGGTTTTGATAAATGAAATTAGCTGATGTATCGATAAAACGGCCGGTGTTTACGACGATGATTGTGATTGCCCTGCTGGTACTGGGTTTATTCTCATTCTATAAACTTAATGTTGATCAATACCCTGATGTCGATATACCTTATGTTGTTATTACAACTGTGCTGCCTGGCGCCGGGCCGTCGCAGATTGAAACGAACGTTACAAAAGTAATAGAAGATGCGGTGAATCCGGTTGAAGGTGTGGATCATATTACATCTTATTCTCAGGAAGGTGTATCGATTGTAGTGATCCAGTTTAAACTTGAAATCGACGGAAAAACTGCTGCTCAGGATGTTAGAGAAAAAGTTGCAGCAGTTAGATCGCAGCTTCCCGACGATATTAAAGATCCTATAATTCAAAGATATGATCCTGCAAGCCAGCCGATATTAACTATCACCGTTGCAGGCAATAGGTCAGAAAAAGAAATCACAACTATTACGAAAGATGAAATTAAACCACGGCTGGAAAATATTCCCGGCGTTGGTGCGGTTCAATTGATTGGCGGTGCTGAAAGGGAAATTCGTGTAGAAGCCGATGCAGAAAAATTAAGAGCTCACGGCCTGTCTATAGATGATATAATTCAAGCTGTAGCTGCTTCTAATGTTGAAGTTCCCGGAGGGAATTTAATTAGAGGCAACAGGCAGCTTACAGTTAGAACGATGGGAAAATTTACCAAGGTAAATGATTTTAATAATATTGTGGTGCAATCGCCGCGCGGAGAAATAGTTTATTTATCTGATGTTGCAAGTGTTTATGATTCAACAAAACTGAAGGAAAGCTTAACAAGATTAAACGGTAAACCTGCGGTTGGATTAAGTATTATAAAACAATCCGGTTCCAACACTGTCGAAGTTGCAAACAGCGTAAAAAAAGTTATGGCTCAATTGCAGAAAGAATTGCCGCCGGATATACAGCTTACATTAGCACAGGACAACAGTAAATTTATTAAAACTTCAATAGACGATGTTCTCTTTGATTTAATTTACGGTGCAATCCTTGCTGTTATTGTAATCTTCTTCTTTCTTGCAAATGCACGGGCAACACTGATAAGTGCTTTAGCACTGCCTACTTCAATAATAGCCAGCTTTATCTTAATGTATGCGCTTGGTTTTACCCTTAATGTGATGTCTTTGCTGGCACTGTCACTTGCGGTCGGACTCTTGATTGACGACGCGATAGTGGTTATAGAAAATATATACAGGCACATGGATGAAGGGGAAACGCCGCTCGAAGCGGCAAAAGCTGCAAGCGATGAAATCGGTTTGGCTGTAATGGCTGTTACCTTAACACTCGTTGCGGTTTTCGTTCCTGTTGCTTTTATGCCTGGAATAGTCGGAAGGTTTTTCTTCCAGTTCGGAATGACTGTTACAGTCGCCGTGCTGGTTTCATTATTCATTGCGTTTACCTTAACTCCGATGCTTTCTTCGAAGTGGTTAAAACCTGTTAATGAAGCTTTATCAAAAAAGGGAAATATTTTCCGAAGATTTCTCTATTATTTTAACCACATGTTTGAAATTTTAAGCAAAAAATATAAAATCGCATTGGATTGGTCATTAAGGCATCGAATAATTATTGTCGTCGCATCGATAGTCATCTTTGCTTTTAGTTTCGTCTTAATGGGTTTTCTGGGTTCAGAATTCTTCCCACAGCAGGATCAGGGACAGTTTCTTGTTACTATTGAAGCTTCTCCCGGAAGTTCACTCAAACAGACAAGCAGCATTGCAAACAAAATCGAGAAGGTTGTTGAACAGAAGAAAGGCGTTACTACAGTATTAACTACAATCGGTTCCGGCAACGACCCTGTAACAAAAGGAAATATTTTAGTCCAGCTTGTATCAAAAAGCGATAGGAATTACAGTATATTCGATTATATGGATGAACTGAGAACAAAATTAAAAAACATTGCCGGTGCAAAAATAAGCCTCGCTGTGCCCGGCGGACCGGGAGGCGGAAATCAAAAGCCGGTATCTTTTAGTGTAAGAGGGCCGGACTTAAATGTACTCCAGCAAATTGCTGACAAGGTTCAGCATATTTTAAGAACTACGCCCGGAGCGGTAGATGTTGAGAACAGCCTGGAAAATTCAAAACCGGAAGTTGAAATAAAAATTGAAAGAGATAAAGCTTCATCGCTCGGTCTTAATACTGCACAAATTGCCGCCACAATCCGTTCTATGGTTGACGGTTACGTTGCAACCAAATACCAGGAAGGAAACGATCAATATGATGTGAGAGTTCAGGTAAAAAAATCCGATAGAACAACTATACAAGACTTAGAAAATCTGACAATCAAAAGTAATCATAAAACAAAAACCGGGCAGACAATCTTAATTCCGTTAAGTGATGTTGCATTTCTTAGCCAGGGAAGCGGACCTTCGCAAATAAACAGGTACGACAGGCAAAGAGAAATAAGTGTGCAGGCAAACTTATCGGGTAAATTTTTAGGTGAAGTATTATCAGCAGCTCAAGCAAAAATTAAGAAGCTTCAATTACCTTCCGGTTATAGTGTTGAAGTTACCGGAAGCGGCCAGATGCAGGCTGAATCGTTCTTAAACATTTTTATTTCGTTATTTATGGCGATAATTTTCGTTTACATTGTGTTGGCTTCGCAGTTTGAAAGCTTTGTATATCCGTTCTCAATAATGCTTGCCCTCCCGATGTCCATCATCGGTGCAGTGCTTGCTTTGATTGTATTTCACAGTTCACTTTCAGTTATGTCCTTAATCGGGATAATAATGCTGATGGGACTTGTAACAAAGAACGGGATTTTGCTTGTCGATTATATCAATATATCGCGTGAAAGAGGGCACAACAGGCACGATGCAATTTTAATTGCAGGCCCTACAAGACTGCGCCCGATTTTGATGACTTCGTTTGCAATAATATTCGGAATGCTTCCCGTTGCATTTTCATTGGGAGAGGGTTCCGAATTCAGGTCTCCGATGGGTCAGGCCGTAATTGGCGGAATGATTACTTCAACATTATTGACATTATTTGTAGTACCTATAGTCTACACTATTTTAGAAGATTTTGTAAAGTTTATTGCAAGAATATTTGGTTTTCTTGGGAAAAAATCTAAAACTAAACCGAGTGAGGCATAAATATGAAATTAGCTTTTTTATTCTATCATGATGTATTAGATGACCGTGTCGTGAAATTTCTTGAAGAACTCAAAATCGATACATACAGTGAAATAGAAAAAGTCAGAGGGAAATTTCATGATACCGAACCTCACTTAGGCACCAGGACATTTCCCGGTTATTATATGGTTAAGATACTGCCATTTACAGATGAAGAAGTATTGAATAAGCTGATTGAAAAGGTTAAAGACTTTAATGAAAAAATTGCATTAAAGAAGGAAGATGAAATGCATTTATTTTTAATGCCCCTGGAGAAAATAATTTAGAGGATAACCCTCGATTTTAGATTAAGGATTAACGATTTTTGAATTGATATGTTAAGTTAACTAATCATAAATCGTTAATCCATCTTTTTTAATTAGGCGATTGTAATATTATTTACTCTTCCGAATTCTAACATTTAGCATTTTAACCAATTCAGAACGAAGAACAATTGAATGACGAATTCAGAATCCACAAATCTGTTCTATAATCGATATGACAATACGCTTTCAGTTTTTAGTTATTATACTTCCCTATACAGCTGTGACTTTTAGGCCACCATTTAATATTATCATTTTATAAATACAGCCGAACTGGAGCTGCCACAGTCGCACCGTAGCAGTTCATTTTAACACTTTTATCCATCAATTCTTTGAGAACTTTTCTTATCTTTAAATTCAGTTTATTAAAATTTTAATCAATCCAAATGTTAACCAATAATGAGGAATCTATAATGAATTCACTAAAAAATAAAATTGTATTAATTACAGGAGCTTCTTCGGGAATAGGACAGGCGTGTGCTTTCGAATTTGCAAAGGAAGGAGCTAAATTAATTCTTTGTGCAAGACGAATAGACCGGCTTGATTCGACAGCAAAAAAAATTGAAAAAGAATTCGGAACCAAAGTAAAAACTATCGGGCTGGATATCAGAAATTATGAAAATGTGAAAACTGTTATTTCGGACTTACCGGATGAATGGAAGCAAATCGATATTCTATTAAATAATGCCGGGCTTGCCAGAGGATTCGATAAGTTGCATGAAGGGAATATCAATCATTGGAATGAAATGATAGATACTAACGTTAAGGGACTTTTATACATAACCAAAGAAATACTTCCGTCAATGATTGAAAGAAAAAGCGGGCATATTATAAATATAGGTTCGACTGCAGGACACGAAGTTTATCAAAAAGGAAATGTTTACTGTGCATCGAAGTTCGCAGTTAATGCGCTTGCTCAATCAATAAGGCTTGATGTTCTCGACAGTAACATAAAAGTAAGCTCAGTCGATCCGGGAATGGTTTACACTGAATTCAGCATGGTAAGATTTTCAGGCGATGATGAAAAAGCTGAAAATGTTTATAAGGGCATAAAACCACTTACTGCTGAAGATGTCGCAGGTGCAGTTCTATTTTGTGCAACCCGTCCGGCAAATGTAAATATAAATGAAATTATATTAACCCCGCTCGCACAAGCTTCATCAACTCAGGTTAACAGGGAAAAAGTTTAATATAACTAAAATTATTTGTTTACAAATTATTTTTTTAAGCCACGAACAAACTGACGTCGCCTGCACCTTCGCGAACTATTTCGGGTTCTTCACGGCTTAAGTCTATTACACTTGAAGTTTGAATTCCCAGGTTACCTATAGCCAGCATCAAATCTACCTGGTTGTTGAAAATAGTTTTTATCTCAAGGTGATCTATTACAATTTCACCTCTTCTGTTCGTAACGCTTGTACTTATTATAGGATTACCCAATTCACGGACAAGCGTTAGTGCAATTTCATTGCCGGGAACTCTTATCCCGACTGTTTTTCTTTTAGACCATAATTTTTTTGGTACATCATGCGCAGCCGGCAAAATAAAAGTATACGGCCCGGGTAAAAGCCTCTTCATATGTTTATAAGCAAAATCTGAAACCTTGGCATACTTGGAAATATCTTTTAAATCCGAACAAACAAAACTTAACAGCTTGTTTTTAGTGTCCCCCTTTATTGAAAAAATTCTCTCAAGAGCATCTTTATTAAAAATATCACAGCCCAGTCCATAAACCGTATCGGTCGGATAAATTATTACTCCGCCCTCTTTAAGAATATTTACTGCCTTATTGATATATCTTAAATGAGGGTTTTGGATATTCATTTCATAATATTCCATGTGAAATCCTTTCGGTAAGATATTTTTTATTTAGAAGATAATGAGTTCATCTTAAGAAAGATTAACGATACTTTAAAAATAAAAAGTAAAATCACTTTGTCAACTGATATTATTAGATTGTTGACGGAAATAATAAATAAATTATTTTTTGAATTATAATCTCAGGATAAATATCAATTATATTTTACGTTTTATGCAGATTGTATTAAAAAAAGGGAAAATTTAAGCTTTTTGGCGGATTAAGAATCAGAAAAGTTTTTCGAATTAATTTTTCCGGATTCAAAACTTTTAGTCGATTTTTATTATATTTGTAGTTCATATTTAAAAACAGGAAAAAGATCTTTAGGAGAATATAAATGTCAAGAAGATGTGAAGTTACCGGAGTAGGGCCTTTATACGGCAGCAGCATTTCTCATGCGCATAATAAAACGAAAAGAAGATTCTTACCTAATCTCCAGAAAAAAAGAATCTGGGTGCAAGAGCTCAACAGGTTTGTAACGGTAAAATTATCTGCACGTGCTTTAAAAACAATTTCTAAAAACGGAACGGGTGAATTAGCTAAGCTTGTTAGAGAAAAAAAAATCAAGGTAAGGTAAAACCTACAAGGCGTTTAATATAAAAAAAAGGAAAGCGATGAAGCTTTCCTTTTTTATTATTAAAAAATATTACGGTTACTCTCTTACAACCCACACTTTAATTTTAGCATCAACGTTCGGATGAAGCTTAACTTTTATCCCGTAAATACCCAGCGCTTTAATCGGCTCTTCGATTTCTATTTTTCTACGGTCTATTTCATAATTCTTTTCTTTAAGAGCATCGGCAATCATCTGGTTTGTTACCGAACCGAATATTTTGTCTTCTTCACCAACTTGAACGGGTATCGTTACCGAAACTTTCTCTAATTCGGCAGCAAGTGCTTCAGCCGAAGCAAGTTCCTGCTCTATTTTTTTCCGGGCAATTTTCTTTTCCTCTTCGAGTGCATTCATGTTGCCTTTAAGGGCGGCATAAGCAACTCCCCTTGGAATCAAGAAGTTTCGTGCATATCCATCCTTAACATCAACAACATTCCCTATTTGCCCGAGTGATTCGAAATTTTGTCTTAAAATTACTTTCATCTTTTCTCCAAATTATTGTTATCTAAAGGTATCTGCAACAAACGGTAGAAGCGCCATATGCCTAGCTCTTTTTATCGCTATTGCCAATTGCCTTTGATATTTTGCGCTTGTCCCGGTAATTCTTTTAGGAATAATTTTACCTTGTTCGGTTACATATTTTTGAAGGACTTTTGTATCCTTGTAGTCAATATATTTAATATTGTTTTTTGTGAACCTGCAAAATTTCTTAGCTTTTAATTCTTTTTTAATCATATTTACCAACCTTTTATTTTATTAAATCAGATTCTTCACTGGATAAAAATTTATCGAACGAATCTTCGGTATAATCAGAATTCTCTTCTTCGGCAACAACATCAATTTCATTTCCAGTTTCATCATCATCAGTATTTGAAGAACCGTTTTCGTTCATTCTTAACCGCTTGTTTAGGAATTGAATTCTCCTTGCTTTAATCTCAACAATGCTTCTGTTATGCCCATCATCGGTTTTCCAGCTTCTGCTTTGCAATTCTCCATCAACAAGTACCGCGGAACCTTTCTTTAACCTGTCGTGGCAGCTTTCGGCAAGCTTATTCCATGCTACCACACCGACATAGCAAACGTCCTCCTGCCATTGATTCGAACTGTCTTTATATTTTCTATTTGAAGCAATAGAAAAATTGACAACAGGAGTTTGATTTGTTGTTTGTCTATATACCGGGTCTTTTGTGAGGTTTCCGGCAACGATAACATAGTTAATTTCGGGCATTTTCAAATCGGCCATTTTATGATCCTCCACTGTATCTTAATTTGTTAATTATTTCGCAGACTCTTTTGATTCTTCTTCTCCTTCGCTTTGGCTTTCCTCTTCCGGTTCTGGTGAAGATGAATTTTCTTCTTTTGTAGTTTCTTCAAGCTCACTTGAAGATCGTTTTTTATTTAATTCAAGCTGCTCTAATGCATCATTGTCAAGATGAATAGTTAAAAATCTTAAGATATTTTCATCCAGAGAAAAAAATCTTTCTAATTTGGAAACTATTGTTGGAGGAGCACTAAAACGGAAAAAGATATAGTAACCGATCTTGCTTTTTTTAACCAAATAAGCTAATCTTTTTCGGCCCCAATTTTCTATTTCCCTTATTTCCCCTCCGTTATTTGCAATATTTTCTTTAATTCGTGAGATAATGGATTCTATCTGTTCATCATCTAATGCTGCATTTATTAGGACAGCACTCTCATACACTTTAGTATTCATTCGGATTTTTACCTCCCTATGGTCATTGGCCCTCAAGTATTTTTGAGAGCAGGGTTATTAATTTATTTTTATTATTACTTAATTTATTTAATTAAAGGCGCAATTACAAGAGAAACGACAGCCATTAATTTTAAAAGTATATTTAAACTCGGCCCGGATGTATCCTTAAACGGATCGCCAACTGTATCTCCGACAACAGCCGCTTTATGCGGATCTGAGCCTTTAAAGTACTTTTTGCCATTAACTTCAATTCCTTCTTCAAACATTTTTTTAGCATTATCCCACGCACCGCCGGCGTTTGATTGAAATATTGCCATTAAAACTCCACATACAGTAACACCCGCCAAGAGACCGCCGAGCATTTCCGGACCGCCGGCAAATCCAATAAATACAGGTGCAGCAACAGCTAACAATCCTGGAATAACCATTTGCCGGATTGCAGCTTTGGTGGAAATTTCGACACAATTACCATATTCGGCTTTGCCATCGGCTTGCTCAAAAGTTTCCTGGTCAGCTTTGCTCCATTCTGTAAATTCTTTTCCTTCATTACTTTTCATTACTCCAAGTGCAGCAGCTAGTGCTGGAATAGATTTAAATTGCCTTCTAACCTCTTCAATCATCGACATTGCCGCTCTTCCAACTGCTTTCATTGCAAAGGCAGAGAATAAAAACGGCAGCATACCGCCTAAAAATAGGCCTGCCATAACGTTGGCTTTCGAAATATCGATAGATTTTATCTGGGCGGCAGTCATAAATGCTCCGAATAAAGCTAATGCAGTTAAAGCAGCAGAACCAATAGCAAAACCCTTACCGATTGCAGCAGTTGTATTTCCAACCGCATCGAGTTTATCGGTTCTCTGCCTTACTTCCTTTGGAAGCTCTGACATTTCGGCAATTCCGCCTGCATTATCAGAAATCGGCCCGTAAGCATCAACTGCTAATTGAATACCAGTATTTGAAAGCATTCCGACTGCAGCTATTGCTATACCGTAAAGGCCGCCGAAATAAAAAGCTCCCATTATCGACAGAGCAAGAATAATTATAGGTATAGCTGTTGAGATCATTCCGTTCCCGATACCGGCAATTATGTTTGTTGCAGAACCAGTTAACGACTGCCTGACAATTCCTAAAACAGGCCCTTTTCCAACTCCCGTATAATATTCAGTAACAACTCCGATCAGAACTCCGGCTACTAAACCGATTACTGTTGATAAAAATATCCCCGTTGAAGTGATTGTATAAGTCATGCCGTATAAAGGATCCTCATGAGTCCAACTGGAAGGCAGCATATATTTTATAATAAAATAAAGCGCAATTATCATGATAATCGATGAGCCGAATTCACCTCTGTTCAATGCTTTTTGCGGATCCCCGCCTTCTTTAACTCTTACGAAAAACGTTCCGAGTATCGACATAACTATTCCGACACCGGCAATTACTAAAGGAAGAAGAACAGCTCCCAGCCCGTTGAATTTTCCGGCAAATTCAGGGTATGCTATAAATTCCGCACCAAGAACCATTGTTCCGACAATTGAACCGACATACGACTCAAAAAGATCAGCACCCATGCCTGCAACATCACCGACATTATCCCCGACATTGTCTGCAATGGTAGCCGGGTTTAAGGGGTGATCTTCTGGAATTCCTGCTTCTAATTTACCGACAAGGTCTGCTCCTACATCCGCGGCTTTTGTGTAGATACCACCGCCGACGCGTGCAAATAATGCAATCGAAGAAGCACCGAATGAAAATCCGGTAATTACCGTTATTACTCTTGGCAACCCGGCTTTATCGATTCCAAAAAGATCGCTGTAAATCCAGAATAAAACGCCAAGGCCTAAAACGCCGAGACCGACAACTCCCAAACCCATAACCGAACCGCCCGCAAATGCAATTTCAAGAGCCTTTCCAAGGCTTTTTCTTGCTGCATTTGTTGTCCTTACGTTAGCTTTGGTAGCAACGCGCATTCCAATAAAACCAGCTAAGGCAGAACATAAAGCACCGGTTAAAAACGATACCGCAATTAAAGGGGAAGAGTTTACGGGGTCTGCTGAAACTGCCAGCAAGATCCCGACACATACGACAAAAATTATTAAAACTTTATACTCGGCTCTTAAAAAAGCCATAGCCCCTTCAGCGATGTGTTTTGATATTTTTTCCATCTTTTCGGTTCCAACTTCTTGCTTTTTAATCCATGAAGTTTTCCAAAAAGTGTACAAAAGTGCGAGAACTCCGAATAACGGAATCAGATACATGTTAAATTCCATAAATTTAATAAATCTCCCTATTTATTCACGAAATTGTTATTTGAAGATTGATTGTACAGTTTACTGTAACTGTCAATCATACCCTGATAGCCGCCTTTTACAAATTCAGTTAAAAGAAATTTACAATCGTCAAAAGTCTTCCCCAATAATTGAAATTCTTCTTCACTGAAATCACTTAGAACATACGATGCCATTTCACCCTTGCTAAATTTATTCCCGATCCCTATACGTATCCTTGGAAATTGTTCCGAATTAAACTGGTAAATAATCGAATTAACTCCGTTGTGCCCTGCATCCCCGCCAGAATTTCTAATTCTAATTTTCCCCACTTCCAGATTAACATCGTCAACAACAACTAAAAAATCGCTTAATTCGGAATTAAATTCTTTTACGGATTCAACGGCGGCAATACCGCTATTATTCACATAAGCTGTAGGAATAATTAAAACAAAAGGAGAGTGTTCAATCTTACCTTTTGAATAGTAAAATTCATATTTGGATGGATTAAATGAAATGGATAAAGAATCTGCAAAATAATCCACTATCATAAAACCGACATTGTGTCTATTCTTACGATAACGAAGTCCCGGGTTGCCAATACCAAAAATCGTTCGCACTTTAAATTTATTCTTTTTCTGTCTCTTTGGTTTTTGTTACTAATTCAGGTTCTTCGGGCTCTTCTGTGGTAACCTCGGCTTCAACCGGTGTTACTTCTTTTTCAACCTTCGGAGGAACAACTGAAACAATAACAGATTCCTTTGAACTTAAAAATGTAATATCCTGAAGTTGTAAATCTCCTACATGGACAGCGCTGTTTAACTTTAAATTTGCTATGTCAACCGTTATATGTTCAGGAATATCTTTCGGAAAACATTCTATTTCAACTTTATGCAATGTTTGCTGAAGAATCCCTCCTTCTTTTACACCTATCGGGCTTCCGATTAACTGAATCGGAACTTCGAGTTGGAATGTTTCACCTTTTGTTAATCCTAATAAGTCGAAGTGAACTACCTTATCTGTTAAGGGATCGAATTGAACATCTTTAATAATACATTCCATCTCTTCCTTATCATCTACCATCAACGAGACTAAATGAGTTTTAGAGGTATAAACAAGGGATTTCAACGATTTCTCAGTAACTTCAATAGCAACAGGCTTGTTGTGCCTTGAATAGTATATTCCCGGGATTATATTGTTTTTTCTAATCTGATTCCGGTATGATTTGCTAAAATCTTTTCTTTCTTTTGCTTCTAAAACAAACTTTTCCATTTTTTCTCCGAAACTAAATATTAACTTTTATCTATATCAAATAGGGAACTAATTGATTCATTGTTATGCGTTCTTCTGATTGCTTCGGCAAAAATATCCGAAGCAGTAACGACAGAAATTTTATCTGGAATTGATTCAACTTTTATCGGAATTGTATCGGAAACATAAAGCTTTTTCAAAGCCGATTTTTCAATTCTTTCCAGCGCTTGGCCGGATAAGATTGGATGAGAAACCGCTCCGTAAATACATTTAGCGCCTTTATCTTTTAATGCTTCAATCGCTCCGACAAAGGTGCCTGCAGTATCAATTAAGTCATCGACTAAAAGAACATCTTTATTTTCAACACTACCGATAATATGAACAACTTCAGCTAAATTTTGTTTTGGCCTTCTTTTATCAATTACGACAAGCTGGCAATGCAGCCGCTTGGCATAAGATCTTGCCATTTTAATTCCACCAATATCCGGTGAAACAACAACTAAATTTTCAGATAAATTATTAAATAGACCTGAAAAAATAGTCGAACTGTAAAGATGGTCAAACGGGATATCAAAAAATCCCTGAATTTGGGCAGCGTGCAAATCCATAGTCATTATTCTATCGGCACCTGCCACGGTAAGAATATTTGCCGCTAATTTAGCTGATATGGAAACTCTGGGTTGATCTTTTCGATCCTGGCGGGAATATCCGAAATAAGGAATAACAACCGTTATCCTTTGAGCCGATGCTCTTTTCGCTGCATCAATCATTATCAGTAATTCCATAATGTTTTCTGCAGGCGGATTTGTCGACTGGATTAAAAATACATCGCTTCCGCGAATATTTTCACCATACTTAACCCAAATTTCTCCGTCGCTGAATCTTTTTAATTCCAAAGAACCCAATGGCTTTCCAAGCTTTTTAGCTATTTTCTCGGCAAGAGGTAAGTTAGAACTACCCGAAAAAATCTTATAATCTGTTAAAGCCATTTTTATTGATATATCACTCACTGATTTTAAATATAGACGTTAAATATAATTAAAAGGGGTTGGTAAGTCAATTTTAATTAAGCATAAAAATTTATCTAATCTTTCTTTTTTCTAAATAAAAACACAATCACAATCAATAGTACAATCCCGGTCAGCATATAGATCCAGGTTGGCGTTTCTTTAAGCCTAAAAGGCCTGAAAGTAACCGAAATAGTTTTTCCCCTGCCGATTTCAGCAAGGGAGTACTTCCATGTTAAAGTATTGCCGTCTTCAATTTGGGCATTGTCGGTAATAATTTCACCTGCAAAAGTATATTTATATGTTACATGAAAACGGCTTGCATTGATACCGAATCCTGTTGCAATCGGCGGAATAAATTGAGAGAAAATTTTTTGCCCGGCAGCACCATCCTTCAGCGTGAAATTATAATCCGAAAAAGCCTTGGTATTATTAAGAGAATCAATATTGGAAAAAGTTAATTTTATTTTTGCATGCATTGTACTGTCGACAGTGTCCGCATAAACTTCCACATTCTTTATAACTGAAAATTTTGAACTGAATTCTTTTTTTATCGAATCAGGGTTGAATATTCCAATTTTATTTAATGTGACGAGACTTTCATTATCTGGAAGCTGCATCCAATAGTGTATTGAAAAATAACCTGTTCCGTCGGGATAAATTTTTCCTTCCTGGACATAATTGATACATCCGGGAATTAGAAGCAGTAAAACTACGATTAATTTTTTCACAGAAAAATAATTTTATTCATTATATCAAACAGGAATAAAAGTTATCAATATAACTTTTAAATGTGTTATCCAATTTATAGAAATTTTAAGAATTTTTCATTAAGTTTCTCCCGCTAAATTTATTGAGGATAAAATGCCGACGTATGAATATAAATGTTTGAAATGCGGCCACAAATTTGAAGTTTTTCAATCTATGACCGCCGATCCGGTAAAAGTATGCCCTGTTTGCGGAAGTGAAGTTAAAAGATTGATTGGTGCAGGGGCAGGAGCTATTTTTAAAGGTTCAGGATTTTATCAAACAGATTATAAAAACAAATCAAATAAATCTTCAAATAATTCTCCCATAAAAGAGAAAGTATCTAAAGATACAAAAGACAAAAAGCCTGCGGCAAAATCAAAAGACACTGAGAAAAAATAATTTCCCCCGTTTTCTTTTTTCACGGTCTTTTTGCAACAGAATTTATATTTATGGTTTAAAAATCTGCACCGAGAGATAAATAATACTTGGGCGTTGAAAAACCTTTAACGTTATATGCCCATGCAACATCAAAACGAAGCAAGAAGTAAAGGAGAAAAGTTCTTGCGCCTAAACCGGTACCCATAAGAAGATCTTTGGAAATGACATTATTATTTACATCTCTTTGAAAGAATCTCAATTCCTTATTATTATTCCATGCAGAGCCGATATCGACAAAAGCAACTCCTAATATATTACTGAAGAAAAGAGGCAGCCCGCCTGTTATTAAATATCTTATAAACGGGAAACGTAATTCAAGATTCATGAGCGCATATTTTGTTCCAATCTCCTGAGCATAATCAAAGCCTCTTAAAGGCAACGCTGCAGTTAAAAATGCAAAATCGGAAGCGGATGAAATCGGGATATCTGTAGTCGCAAATCTTCTGTTTATCCAGTTGTCGGTACCGCCGATAAAAAATCTCTGGGGATTTCTTCCCCAAGAATAACCGCCGGCCAACCTAAACACAAAAGAATAATCCGTCCAGAAATTATAATATCTTCTATAATCGCCAAGGCCAGAATAGAAACTAAGCTTGTGTGTGGAGAAGCCAGGATTCGCCAAAAAATCAAACCTATAGCGCGTGCCGTCAATCGGCGCAGTCATTCCCCATATAACGTTATCATGAATTAAGCTTAACGAAGGGACAAAGAAAGAAGATAATTGCGTGGGATCGGAAGGATCATCTAAATTTTCCATAGACACGTTCAGCCAGCTTAACCCGCCTTCGATCCTATAAAAACGGTTCAGAGGGTAGCTCATAGAAAATATCGCTCCGTAGTTTCTGAACCTGTAAAGATTTGCACCGATTCCCTGCCTGTTTAAAAATACAAATCTTGCGGTATGAAAACCTTCAAAGCCATAGTTTATTCTTTCAGGCAAATAAAAATAGGCAAGTCCGTAATCGCTGTTTTTTAAATCGACCTGCAGGCTTGTAACTCCGACTAACCGGTGGTTCCCTAATACATCGCTGAAAGAAATTACTGTCGTTCCAAGCAAACCGTAAAGGCTGCTGTAACCAGCATTTGCATACACGATGTCCGGTGTAAAATTTATTTTATATCTGTTGACTTTATAATCGCCTTGTTTGTCAAGGTTGTCTTTAAGAAGAAATTTAGCTGCATAACCGGCAGTATCAGGAGTGATATTTATTTTATTTTTTCCGAACACATAATTATTAAAATCTACCTGAACCGAATCACCGTAAACATGTGAAGTATCTTCAACAGAACCGGTATAAATCGAAACATCATTTCCTATTTCTAGCGAATCCTTTTGCTCATTTTTTTCTTTGAATGTGAGTTCATGAGGCTTATTTTCTTCTCTTAATTCACTGATGTACTTTGTTAAAGGAAGTTTATTAGTATCCAATTTAATTTTGTAAGGATTGTTGAGTAAAAAGATATTGAAGGAACCTTTATATAATGTTGAAAAAGCGAGCTTCTTGCCGTCCTGCGAAATAGATAGCTGATACAAACCGTTAAGCGAATTGGTTACAGGAACAGGTTGAAGTTCATCAACATTATTAACCGTGTCTTGTTTTTCAAGAACAATACGCTTTTTATATATATTATTAATTCCATTTAAATCCGAAATAAACAAAATCTCCTTGCCGTCCGACCCCGCAACAGGAGAAGTTTCATCGCTTTTCGGCATATCGGTTATTCTTGTCACCTTTTTAGAATTCACATTAGCCGAGTATATATCCATTTGTGAATAATCGAAGTTATAGATTTTAAAAGAAGTGTTTAACGGATCAAGTTTTAATGTATTTCCTCTATCCGAAGAAAAGAAAATATTTTTCCCGTCGTAAGACCATGCGGGATCCTTATCGGTAAAAATATCATTTGTAATATTTATAAGTTTTTTATCGTCGAGATTATAAACATAAATATCAGACTGCTTTGCTGTATGGCCGACGAAAGCAATGTCTTTTCCATCGGGTGACCATGTTACGCTGCTAATCCCTGCCAATTTTACCGGAAGAGTTTCTTTTTCTTCGGTTTCCACATCTATTACATAAATAACGTCGCTGCCGTTAGCTTTTGCCGAAAGGGCAATTTTCTTACCGTCCGGTGACCATGTTAAGCCGGGAGTAACGATGTTTAATTCTTCAAAATCAGGTGTACGGTTTCCTTCTACAAGCTTTTTAATAGTTTTTCCGTCGATTGTGCTCATCAAATAAACATCAAAATAATAATCACGGTTGGAGATAAAAGCAATCTTATCTCCTTGAGGGGAAATAGCCGGGCTTGTGTTGAAAAATCCGCCGTCTTTTTCTGGGTTTGTTAATCTTTTTGCAAACTCGTCCGGGTCTTGATGCAAAGCAATATCCGGCCAGTAAGTTTTTTTAATTTGTTTTTTCCAACGTTCATTTAATTCTTTTATAGAAAGCCCCAACGACTCTTTAAATCCGGCCTCTACATTTCCGGTACTTTTTATTTTATTAATTAATTCACTGATTTTTTCTTTACCGTATTTTTCGGCAATGTAATGAAAAACCGCCTCCCCGCCCCTGTATGCAAGGTAACCGTTTAATTTAGAAATATCCGGTAAATAATCGTTAATAATTGCATCTCTTATAAACATATCTGTATTCACATCCCAGCCGAGCGATTGATATTCAGCCATTCCTTCATTGAACCAGGTAGGTATTCTTATCGAAATGTTATTGGAAATTATATTTTGAAGTGAACCGCCGTAAAACATATCATTTATAACAGCGTGAGTTAATTCATGGTGAATTAAGTGTTCGAATTCTTTATACGATCCCATAAATTGAATGACAACCCGGTTCTTAAACATCTCGGTGAATCCTTCGATACCTTCTGAAAGATATTCATCCGTAATGTTAGTTTCCTGGAAATCGTTGGTTGAGTTATAAACTATTATCGAAACACGGTTATTAATTTTATAATTAAAACTTTGCTGGATGGATTTCAGTGATTTCTCCGCAATCTTCGCAGTGAATTCGGCAAGATCTGCTCCATGATTATAAAAATATATGTCGAAATGATCGGTTTGAATGTAATACCAGTTAAAATCTTTATATTGAACTTTATTTTGACCGAACTGAGCATAAGAAACTATTTGAGCCAAAATGAAAAAGATCGTAAATAGTAAATTTCGACTTTTCATTTTCATTCCCTTCATGTTAGTCGATTATTAAAAAATCCAATTCGGATCTTTCCGAATCTACCCTCATTAATTTTACCTCTACTTTATCTCCGAGACGAAATTGCTTTTTGGTTTTCCGTCCGACCAAAGCATATTTTTTTTCATCGTAGACATAAAAATCGTCATCAAGATCTCTCACCCTTACGAGTCCTTCGGCAAGGTTTTCGATTAATCTAACAAAAATACCAAAATGAGTAACTCCAGAAATTATTGCATGAAATTCATCGCCTATGTGTTCTTCCAGGTATTCAATTTGTTTAATTTTTATCGATTCTCTTTCGGCATCGATAGCTCTTCTTTCGCAGTCCGAAATATGGTTACAAATTTCTTCAAGGCTTTTTAGAGTATAACTATTCGTGCTTTCACTCTCAATATACCGGAACAAAAGCCGGTGCACAATTAAATCCGAATACCTTCGAATAGGAGAAGTAAAATGTGTGTAGAATTTAAATCCTAGCCCATAGTGACCTATATTTTTTGCGGAATAAACAGCTTTTGCCATCGATCGGATTGCCAGGTCGTTTATTAATGCTTCTTCTTCTTTTCCTCTTGCGCTCATCATTAATAATTGGAACTGGGAGGAAGTTCTTGCAGCATTCGGATCGAACGGATAACCTAACGATTTAACAAATTGCGAAAACTCGAGAATTTTTTCTCTATCGGGTAAATCATGAACTCGGTAAACAAAAGGCATGCTTTTTTTGCCTCTTCCTGCGCCTATATGCTTGGCAACAATTTGATTTGCAAGAAGCATAAACTCCTCGACGAGCATGTTGCTTTCTTTAATTTCTCTCTTTATAATTTTTAAGGGTCTTCCATCTTCATTTAGAATAAATTTTATTTCAGGGGTAAAGAAATCGATGCTCCCTTCACGCATTCTTTTCTTCCTAAGAACCTGGGCCAGCTTGTTTAGCTTAAGTATATCTTCATGAAAATCCCCTTCTCCTGTTTCAATTATCCTCTGAACTTCGTCATAATTAAATCTTCTTTTACTTTTTATTATTGTTTTTTTTATGTCGTAGGAAACCAATTTACCGCGCGAGGTTAATTCAACAATTACGGAATAAGTTAATCTATCTTCATCCGGAACAAGTGAACAGATATCATTCGAAAGAATTTCAGGCAGCATAGGAATTACTTTTCCAACAAGATAAACACTGTTGCCTCTTTCAAGCGCTTCTTTATCGGCAGCACCTTTTTCCTTAACATAATGGCTGACATCTGCGATGTGAATTCCTACTTTGGAATTTCCATTTTCCAATTCTTCGATAGAAAGAGCATCGTCAAAATCTTTCGCATCAATAGGGTCGATAGTAAACACATTCTGTTTTCTAAAGTCCAGCCTCGATTTAACCTCCCGGGGTGTTAAATCAAATTTTATTGTAGAAACCTCATCGATCACCTGACCGGGAAATTTATAAACGAGTCTAAATTCTTTAGCAATTGAGACAGTCTCCGCATCGATTGAACCGGCTTTTCCTATAACTTCTAAAATTTCACCTTCCGGGTTAAGGTTGGAAGACTCCCAAACGATATTTCCCACAATTACTTTATCCCCGACTTTTGCGCCTTTTAATTGGGACTTACCTGTATAAATATCGCGGTGAATTTTCGGATCGTCGGGCTCAATAAAATAAAATGATTTCGATTTCTTTAACGTACCGACAATTTCTTCTCTTTTTCTTTTTATGACGTTGATAATCTGCCCCTCAAAATTTTTCCTCTTCCGCCGGCTGAAAAGAACAGCTTCAACTTCATCCCCATCAAATGCCGAATCCATATTGCGGGCAGCAACAAATACGTCACCTATTTTTGAATTTTTAAGAATTATAAATCCATAGCCGGAAGAATTAACTTCAAGCTTGCCGGTAACCAAATTGGAGGCCGGAATTTCCGAAAGCCGGTACCGTTTACCGACTTTCAATAGAACATTCTCTTCAACCAATTTATGCAGTGTAGCTTTCAGTGAACTGAACTCGTGATCAGTTGAAAAATTTAATTTTTTCGATAAATCCTTCGGTTTGAATCCAACGTTGGGATTTTTTTTAAAGAATGCAATTAATTTTTTTTTCATTAAAATTCGAACCTATATTTAAGACCAAGCTCATTTATCATTTCACTCGAAAGCCCTGTTTCACTAACAGCTTCTTTTCGTTCGAGCCTAATTAATAGAGATTTATAAAGCGGGTATTCAATTTTAACATTTGCCCTGCTGATATCCTGGAAAACATCGGTTGAACCTCCGATTGAGTACCTGAAATCTTTAACTTTTCCGGATAAATTAAATTTAGTCGTCGCACCGGTTTGACGTACCTCAAAGCTGCGGACGAAATCGCCCAACTGTTGATTCAGGAAACTTCCAAGCAGCGAGCCGGCTAATGATGCAGCGGTAGATGCAACAGCATTTCTATCCTGTTGTGTTGCTCCTTCGGTGAACCTCCCGGTAACAATAAACATAATAGCATCGTTAATGTTTTTTGAAGGATCGGGAACATCGTTATCGATATTCTTTTGCCCATAATAAACAGCAATATTGTTTTGTTCCTTTATAAAATTTTTATTCAACTGTTCCACTGAACCCTTAATTTTAATTTTTACCGCAACAGGAACTTCCTGTGTACTCGATGCCGAATCTACAGAGGCAGGTGTATAATAATCGGAATAAGTGGCTGTTACATCTAAATTCGGATCGTACAGGTCTCCTTCAAATTTTATTGTTCCGTCGGCCTTAAAAGTTTTAATAAAGTCCAAAGTTGAACCATCTTCCAGGCTCAATTCACCCTGTGCGTTAGGCCTTCCATTTATATTATTATAAGTGAGATTTCCTTTAACAAGTGCGGTCAGATTTTGATTTAATTCTTTTGAAAGAACCACAATAATTGTTGCTTCATTTTCTACTTCAACATCTACGTTAAAGTTGACCTTACTTGACTCTTCGGTTTGAGGACTTTTTTTAGCACTTCTTTCTCTCGCAAGATTTACCAATGTTTCAAAGTCTATATTTTTATTTTGATTTGTAGTATCAACGACATATTTATAAACGAATTTCGATGATCCGGAATTATATCCTGTCGATAGTGGAATAAACGTTATTTTAGCTTTGTCCACAATAACCGGTGCATCGAGCATTATTCCATTTTTATCACCCTGAATTTTAATGTCTCCTTTTGTTGCAAGAACTAAATCGCCGAATAAATCATGGCTCACTATTTTCGACTGGTTGCCTAATATTTTTAGTTTTCCATTCATTGAAAGATTGAAAGAAGTAGCTTCAAGATTCTGCAAATTTATAACTCCGCTACCTTTCATTGTCCCGCCGTCTTTCGTCTCGGATGTATTTTCTACAAATAAACTGTCAATTGAGACAGATTCTTTGTTTAGAGAAACTTTCAAACCTGCATCGTATTCAAGATTGTTTTCTTCCATTAGAAAAGAGGTATTGGTTAGCCTTAAAAAACCGTTGGGATTTAAATCGTTCGGCGTTCCGGTAATATTTATTTTTGCTGCCAAAATTCCTCGTAATTTGTTGACGACAGGGAGGACATCTCCAAATGCACCAAGACTAAAATTATCGGCAGTCAAAAGTAATTTTAACGGCTTTGATTCCATTAGACGGCTTTTAACGGATTGAAAACTTAAGTCAACAGGAATGTTGCCGGAAACCGAAAGCATCGGTTTCTTTTTATTGATCAAAGAATCAAGAAAATTAAGATCAACCGAAAGATTGCGGTTTAAATATCCGAGCCTGGTAACCATCTCTCCGAACTTTTTGTCTTTGTATTTGATATTTTCGGCTTTTACGGAGCAATCAATTTTAGGATTTGCAAATGTGCCGGATACATTTATAGTCAATCCGATTTTTGAATCGGGAACATCCTGAGAATTAAATCCGAAAGCATTTACTAAAAAATCATTCAAGCTTAAATCAGATAAACTAACTCTAAAATTCTCATTTCCAAAGCGTGACAGGTACCCGCTTAATTCAAGCAATGTTCCATTCCGGTTTATAATAAATCTTTTTAGCATGATATTATTGTTTGCATAATCAATGCTCATCGGACCGCTGTTAGATAATGCAAATGTTTTGTAATTCATTTGAAGTGAATCGATATTCAAATGTGCGGTACTATCCGAAAGATCAATTGCTGCATTTAATTTTGCTGAAGCATAATCTTCCAATTTGGCGGAGAAGGATACATCCGCTGTATCCTTATTTAATTTAACATTAAATAGTAAATCATAAATATCACTGCCGATAAAAACTCTATCGGTGCTTAATGTCATTTCCGAATTGACATCATTTAACGAACCGGAATTGATTCCGTTTTCAACATTGAAATTCAGAACAAAGTTCGATAAAAAGAAAACATCTTCTTTACCCCAATATTTTAGATATTTCAAATTTGTGTTTAAACTAATCGATATGGAATCGGAAGAATTTTTAAGATTGCCG
Organism: uncultured Ignavibacteriaceae bacterium; assembly: GCA_964556005.1. Taxonomy (GTDB): domain Bacteria; phylum Bacteroidota; class Ignavibacteria; order Ignavibacteriales; family Ignavibacteriaceae; genus CAZKUR01. Next base: position 30,436 of record CAZKUR010000013.1, read on the forward strand.
CTGATATCGCCGTCAATTTCAAGATGATTATTCCCCAAAAACAACGATAATAGGCTGAAGTCTTTAAACTCAATTGCATATTGAACATCCATCAGGGAATCTTCCTGTTGAATCAGACTATTATCAAAGTTTAGCTTGTTGAGATTGGAATTTATTACTTTTTCAGCCTTGGAATTATTAGGGAAAAACTGATCGGCTTTATCCTTAAACGCAGTGCTGAGAAATCCTAATTCCCCTTTTAAGAATACTACCGTCTGCGGAATCGTAAACTTGCCAATCATTGTAATATCGGCAAGGTCGGAAACAATATTGACAACACGTTTGCCGTTATCGTCATGTCTTAAATCGACTATTGCCCTTGTACTGTCAATGTTGATTCCGTTGATTACCGAATGATACATCTTCATACTTAAAAACAAGTTTATTAAATTCAGGCTGAATTTATCACCCATAGCACTAACGTTAAAATTCAAATCCGTTTGTAAAGTGGTATCCTTTGTAAATTCTGCGAGGTTAATATCTTTTAAGTCACCTTCAAGATCATACGAAGGATCGGACTGTTTTGAAAAATCAAAATTGCCGTTGAGCTTTGCCGAACTTTGATTCGAACGAACATTTAAATAATACTTGATCTTTTTATTGTTTGCATCGGCAGTTAACCTCAACGAATCGATTTTATTGCCTTCAATATTAGATCCGTCGGCGATTAAATTAATTTTAGTTTGAAGTGCTTCCGGTGAAGTACCTTTGCCTATCAAAGTTATTTTTGAATTGATTATCGAGGATGTACCTGCAATAGGACTAATATCAAGTTTATCTGTCAAAGCACTAAGATTATATTTGATATCTTTATTCAATAAATTTATCGTACCTTTAGCGCCGACGGAACCTTTATCTGTTTGAGCATACAGATTTACATTAAAGTTCAAAGGATTGCCGGAGTATTTCAATGTATCGATTTTTATTAAACCGTAATATTTGTAAACAGGTATATTTAATGTAGGCAGTAAATCCGAAATATCGTCCTGGTCGATATACGAATCACGAAATTGTGCATCGAAATTCATATCATCCGGATCGGTAATGTTGCTAACCGAAAGTTCTGCCTGGATATGCGTATTCGGCAGAGCAGCTTCTAAATTTTTTACGTACAGCTTTTTTAATGTACCGGATGCATTTAAATTAACTGCAATATTTCCATTTAAAATTTTTGTTGAAGGTACAAATGCCGACAAATCTCCGAAGTGAAATTGCGGTGCATCAAGGTTTACTTTTAGCAATGCCTTTTCAATTGAAAGGGTATCTCCGAAAAGATTGAAATCATCGGCGCCTGCATTTATCATGAAATCGGTATTTTGCGTCTGCACTCTCAGATGATTTATTCGTACTTTGTCCCCCTGTATTTGAAAATTACCTTCTAATTGTTTAAGCTTAATGCCTTTAATATCTATATCAAAAGATAAATCATCTATTGTCGCTTCATAATCATTATTTTTTATATATGCATAAATATCCGAATTTAGGCTTAGTTTAGTAATCCTAATATCTTCTGGATTGAAATTATCATAAATTTCCCGGCTATTAATTTTATCAAAATTTTGATAGGAAAAATCTACATTGCTCAATTTAAAAACTGCGGCATGTATCTTAAACGGAAATCCAGATGCAGTTGTATCCTTAGAAGGTGAAGGCTTGGATGCAGGCAGGAGTTTTGATATATTCAATTCGCCGTCATCTTCTTTTACCAAATGTATTTTAGCATCTTTAATTTCAAGGTAACGTACATAAATGGTTTTTAATAAAATTTTAAATGGACTCGTTCTTAGCTCAATTGAACCAGCATTTAAGAGTGTATCGGATCCCCTGTTAACTATGGTGTTTCTAAGAATAAGAGAAGTAAAAATAGTTCCGTCAATTTTGCCGATAGATACTGTTCCGTTCAGTTCAGAGTTAGCTGCTTTAACAACTCTATCCCGCAAATAATTACGAAATGTTGAAGTTTGACTGAAGCCGAATGCAAGCACGAATAAAATAAACAAAACAATCCCAGCGTATAAAAATACATTAACTGTCTTTTGAAGCAGCGTGCGTTTTTTCTTTATTTTATCCTTTTCTTTTGCCAAGTACGAATTACGTTTTATTATTAATTAAAAAAAGTCGATTCAGCTGTTTAATTTACATAATTTTATTAGAAATAGCCGTAGGGTATTAAACCGGAAATAATCTGAAAAATTAAAGAATGTTTGAAAAACATGTTATAATTTAATATTAAAAAAATGAAAGTAAATGAAAAACACCGTGAGAGGCCTAGAATTACTTACAGTACCTGTCGCAGATCAATTTGATTATACCGGAGGTCGACTGATTATTGACAAATTTAACCGTCATTACTTTACCGCCGTTTGCCAGGACAATTTCCCTTCCAACTATTTTACTTAAGTTCCAGTCCTCTCCCTTAATCAGAATATCGGGAATTAACTCTCCAATCAATTTCTCCGGCGTATCCTCATCAAAAAAAGTAACATAATCGACTGCTTTCAAATTTGATAAGATAATTGCCCTGTCTCCTTCTCTTATGATTGGTCTTTTATCACCCTTTATACTTTTTACCGATAAGTCAGAATTCAATCCGACGATGAGGACATCTCCTAATTGCTTTGCTTTGTTTAAATAATCAACATGCCCGGAATGAAGAATATCGAAACATCCGTTTGTAAAAACAACTTTTTTATTTTCAGCTTTTAATTTTTTTCTAATTGAAGCAAGCTCGTACCTGTTTTTAATGCTGTTCATCTATTTCTTTCAAAATTATATCGAACAATTTATCTTTTTCAATCGGGACAATTCCGACTTCCTGGCAGACAATACCGCCAGCATAGTTGGCAAGGAAGCATGCTTCAAGGATATCGGCACCTGCAGCAAGCGCCATCGTTACAGTTGAAATTACGGTGTCTCCCGCACCGGAGACATCTGCTACTTCCCGCGCTTTTGTCGGCATTCTTTTTTCTTTTTTACCTTTTGTAAAGATGGCAATTCCTTCTTCACCTAAAGTTAGTAAAACATATTTCGCATTAAGCTTTTCCAAAATTTTATTACCTGCGGCAGTTACATCTTCTATTGTAGCGATTTTCATACCTAAAACATCTTCCGCTTCTTTTCTATTCGGCTTAAAGACAGTAACATTTTTGTAAAGGAAAAAATTGTGAAATTTTGGATCTACGGTTATGGGCACTTTATTCTGATTTGCCAGTTCAATAATTTTTTCGATTAACGAAGGGGTTAAAACACCTTTATTATAATCCTGCAATATAACGCCATCAATGTCATTAATTATTTCAACGAGGTAATTAAATATTTTATTTTGCAGGTTTTTGCTGAGGTTCTGTTTACTTTCCATATCGAGCCGGACAACATGCTGCTTTTCGGCGATTACTCTTGTCTTTGTAGTTGTAGGCCTGCCGCTGTCATCAAAAATTCCGTTCGATAAAATTTTCGATTCGTTTATCAAAGATGTAAATATTGAGCCGTGATTATCAGGCCCGATTATCCCGATTGGATGCGGTATGCCTCCTAATTTTAATATATTCAGTGCAACATTTGCAGCACCTCCGAACCGGTAAAATTCATTTCCAATTTCCACAACCGGTACAGGCGCTTCCGGAGAAATTCTTTTGACATCGCCCCAGAAATAGCAATCGAGCATCATGTCGCCGATTACCGCAATTTTTAATCCATCAAATTTTTTTCTTAAAGTTGCGAGTCGTTTAGGAGAAAAATTAACCATTCATTTCCCGATAATAATATGAAAAATTGAGTATAAAGATAAATATAAAATTTGTGTTTTTGAAAGATTAGACGGAATTGAGGCTTAATAAGTTTATCTTCTTTTTATCTTTTTAACTTTTATTTCTTTTTTCAAAGTCCATTCTGCAAGCGGGTTCGAAATAACAACTCTCCATAGTCCGTCGTCGGTTCCGATCCACATATCTGCCCCGTCAAAATAAAGAGTATTAATAGTTGAAGTTGAAGCATTAATTAAATCGAGATTAAGAGTGCTTACTTTACCCGTTATCCTGTTTATCAGGGCAATGCCTTTACCATATTCTTTTTTCTCATTCTTATCGAACGAATAAACGCCAGCCCAGATTTTATTCCCTGTTCTTGCAAGACAATAAACCCCGTTTCCCGGAAGCCCGTTCTGATTTGAAATTCTATCCCACCTGAAATTTCTATCGTAGCGGTAAATTCCTCCTATATTAAATTCCGGTTTTTCCGGAGTAATAAACTCATCGGTACCAAACCAAACATATTTTTGTTCAAATAAAATATCATGAATTGAAACCGCATCGCCGTTTCCTTCAAATCCTTTACCTTTATTATTTATAAAGCGCCATGCAGTATTATCGCCCGGACTTTTACTTTTGTCGTATATATGAACGCCCGATTCCGTTCCGAACCAAATTAGGCTATCACCGTCAAGTCTTATACTTGTGAAAGTATTTGTCTTTGCATCATTTTTTTCCGTTAAGTTATAATCTTTATACTTTTGAGTTTTCACATCTAGTCTTGTTAAGTATTCAAATCTCCCGATCCATAAAACATTTTGCGATTTATCATAGCATAAAGATCTAATCCAGTTTCCCATTTCTCCGCCCAAACCGAATTTTCTCTTTGTCCACTTGTTTCGCCTTTTGTCAAAAATATACAATCCTTCGCCTGAACCGGCCCACACATAATATTTGCTTGCAGCAATACAATAAAAAAGATCGTTATCAATTGCACCGGTTTTTGTGGAAAAGTTTACCCATTTGTCGCCTTTATAAGAATACATAAAAATTCCGTAACCGTAAGTAGCTACCCATAGATAGTTTCCATAGTAGTCGATTGAAGTTATCGATGCATTTTCGAGATACGATTTATATTGAACCTGGGAAAATGATTGGATGGAAAAAATTATAAATAAAAAAAAGGCTGCTGCAATTATCCTAAACATACTTGCAATAATATTTCTAATTCAATTTATAAGAAAGGTATTTAATAACTTTCATCGAGGGAAGGAAATTTTTTCTCTTTTACATCATCGATATACTGTCCGACGGCTCTATTTATTTCTTCGGCAAGCTTAGCATAAAGCCGTACAAACCGCGGGTGAAAGTCAATATTTAAGCCCAGCATATCGGGTGTAACTAAGATTTGGCCGTCACAGTGAACCCCGGCACCTATTCCTATTGTAGGAATTGTAACACTGGCCGTAACTTCTTTAGCCAGCTCAGCCGGAATTTTTTCAACCACTATTGCAAATGCGCCGGCTTCTTCAACGGCTTTTGCATCGTTCAAAATTTCTTCAGCTTCATCTTTGCCTCTGCCGCGTTCCCGGTAGCTTCCGAACTGATGAATGCTTTGCGGTGTGAGGCCGATATGCCCCATTACAGGAATACCTGCTTCGGTAATTTTTCTAACAGTCTCTGCAACTCTTACACCGCCTTCCATCTTTACGCCTCCTGCTGAAGTTTCCTTCATTATTCTGCCTGCGTTCCGAAATCCTTCATCGGGACCTGCCTGGTAAGACATGAATGGCATATCACAAATAACCATCGCCCTGTTCACTGCCTTTATTACGGCTTTGGTATGATAAATCATTTCATCCATTGTTACAGGCAGGGTTGTTTCGTTTCCCTGAAAAACATTACTTAAAGAATCTCCGATTAATACTATATCAATCCCGGCTTCATCGAGGAGTTTAGCTGTAATAAAATCATAAGCAGTTAACGCTGAAATTTTTATTCCTTTTCTCTTAAGTAACGTTAAAGCTTTTGTGGTTACTCTTTTTATTTCTTTTTCAGAGCTCATTTTTTACTCCGAATATATTATCTCATTTTTTTGAGTTACAGAATTTATAAATATTATCTTAAAGTATTCTTCGAACCCTTGTACTAAAGAGTTTATAAGTCTTCCGTAATTTATATCTTTTGAAAGAATCGATTCCAACTCAATAGTATTTTTATCGAACTCATTTTTGATTTCATTCTTTTCGCTTTCGGGCAGATCGAGATAGTCAACTATTTTCCTGTGAAATTTTCCGCAGAGAATCGAACCGTGCTGCAAAACAAAATTACCGTACTTTCTTTGTGCACTGCCTACCAATTTTTTCCCGTCAAATTTTATTTCGTTTTTTGCCAAAGCCGAAAAACAAATTTCTCCTTTTGCCTGTTTATAAAGATTTCTAAAATCAGGCTGCTCTTCTTCTGTTTCAATCGATGCCAATGCGTCGTCATAAATTTTTAGACCGCCTACCAGTGCGCAATTTATTTCATTATAAATTTTTCTTACGGAAGTTAATTCATCAAGAGGATATACAACAGAATAAGTAAGCTCTTCAGCATGCAAGATGGATCTTCCGCCGGTAGGGCGTGTAACGACATCGATTTTATCCTCAGCAGCTTTTGATAATAATAATATATCCGTTTTTTGATTTGCTCCAAGCGAGATACAATACGGTTTCCATCTGTAAAATCTTAAAACGGCTTCGTCACCGGATGCATGCTCAACCAGGCTTACATCGAAATCCATATTATATCTACCGGTATTAAATCCGCTGTTGATTAATTTCCACTTCATTTCCCTACAAGCCCTCTGGTGCTTCTATCAAGAAAAGAAAAAAGTATCTGGATATATTTATTTGTACCCAGTTCGGCTTCGATCTTTTTTCTTGCCTGTGTTACGTTTAGCGAATTATCGTACAAATAGCTATATGCTTTCTTTAATATCATTATATCTTCGTTTGAAAAACCGCGCCGCCTTAACCCGATAACATTTAATCCGGAAAATTTCAAAGGCTCGCTTGCACTGAGAATAAATGGAGGGACATCCTGTGTAACCCTAAACCCGCCGCCGATCATTACATTTTGTCCAATTTTACAAAACTGGTGAACAGGGGTTAAGCCGCCAATCATAACATTATCGTCAATTTCCACATGTCCGCCGATTTGAACTGCGTTCGCAAAAATACAATTGTCTCCTATTACACAATCATGGGCTACATGCGAGTATGCCATCAACATACAATTTTTCCCCACGCTCGAAAAACCCGTGTCTTTTGTACCACGATGTAATGTTACAAATTCGTGGATTACGCATCCGTCACCTACTCTAAAAACAGTCTCTTCATTACCGAATTTAAAATCCTGCGGGATGTGAGCAATTGAAACGCCCTGATGAATAGTAACATTCGATCCTATCCTTGCCCCGTTATAGATTACTGCATGCGGACCGATTTTTGTGTTGTCGCCTATTTCAACATCGTCTTCAATAATTACATAAGGGAAAATTTTTATGTTATTTCCAAGTTTGGCTTTTGAACTGACAATTGCCGTTGAGTGTATTTCTGTCATCTAATTATATTCCGGGATTTGGTTTTTCTCTGTCGACTATGGCTGCCATAAAATCTGCCTCGGCAACCACGGTATCATCTACTATTGCTTTTCCAGACATCGTAACAAACTTGCTCTTTTGATTGGTCATTGTAATTTCTAAAAATAATTGATCGCCGGGCACAACCGGTTTTCTAAATTTTGCATTATTTATCTGCATAAAATAAACAAGTTTTTCTTCGGGTTCAGGGAACGAATTAAGTAATAAAATACCACCTGTTTGTGCCATCGACTCCAAAATCATAACTCCTGGCATAATCGGCTGGCCGGGAAAATGACCATGGAAAAATGGTTCGTTGACCGAAACGGATTTTACACCGATAACTTTTTTATCCATTTCAAGGTGAATTATTTTATCAACCATTAAAAACGGATATCTATGAGGTAAAATTCTGTGAATTGCATTTGTATCGAATACGATACCCTCTTTCTTTACGAATTGATATTTTCTTACTATTTTCTTTTGCTGGTAAAGTTTGCGTACTTGTTTTGCGAATTCAACATTAGCTTTATGTCCAGGGCGTGCTGCCAGCACTTGCGCTTTAATTGGAACGCCAATCAAGGCAAGATCGCCGAGTAAGTCAAGCAGTTTATGACGTACAGGTTCGTTTCTGAATCGTAATTTTTTGTTGTTCAAAATGCCGGTTGTTCCTATGTCAAGTTTCTGTTTTATATCGAGTTTATTTCTCAGCTTTTTCAAATCTTCAGCGCTTAATTTTTTATCGACGATTACTATGGCATTATCTATATCGCCGCCTTTAATTAATCCCTGGTTTGCAAGTTGATCGACTTCGCTTAAAAAGCAAAATGTTCTTGCCGGGGCAAATTCGGTTACAAATTCTTTTTCCAGGTCGAACAATCCGGTATGCTGGCTGCCCAATGCAGGATTTTGATAATCTACCATAACCGTGACACGGTAGCGATCGAGGGGCAGAGCAACAATATCAATTTGATTTTCCTCGTTGTGGTACATTACCGTTTCTTCAATTATCAAATAATCTTTCGGCGCTTCCTGCTGAATAAATCCGGCTTTCATTAATACTTCAACATAGGGTATAGAACTGCCGTCTCCGACGGGCGGTTCGATTCCGTTGAGTTCGATTACAAGGTTATCAATTTGCAAACCCACAACTGCAGCTAGCACATGTTCGACCGTATGAACTTTTGCTTCTCCCACTGCAAGTGTGGTTCCTCTCGATACATCAATTACATTATCGGCATTAGCAGGTATTTCAGGATTCCCACCCAAATCGGTTCTAACAAATTTAATCCCGTAATTATCGGGCGCTGGTTTAAATGTCATCGTACAGGAAGTGCCTGTATGCAATCCTATCCCGGACATCGTCACTGGGTTAGCTATCGTTCTTTGTAGTTCTAACATTTTTTTATTGCATTTTTATGAAAATAAAGAAAATTATTAGTAAAATCGGAGTGTCAAAATAGTAAGTTGAAAACTAAGATACAATTAAGGAAAATGTAAATTAGATAGGTTTGCTGTCACTGCTTTTTCAAATTGTTTATTTCATCTTTCAAAGCGGCTAACTCTTTTTCCAGCAAATTAATTTTTTCAGCGTAGCCGGGAAGATTCCTGATGTGCGCTTCTATTTTTTTTGCAACACTCAGTTCTTTGGCAGGAGAGCCGAAGTAAATACCGGGTTTTGAAATTGATTTAGAAATTCCCGATTGTGCTAAAATTATCACTTTGTCTGCAATAGTAATATGGCCAATCATTCCTACCTGCCCGGTCAAAATACAATTCTTACCGATTTTAGCGCTTCCTGAAATTCCGGTTTGAGCGGAAATAACGGTATTTTCACCTACCTCTACATTATGTGCTATTTGAACGAGGTTATCGATCTTCACACCTTTCCTGATTATCGTTGCACCGATAGCGGCCCTGTCAATCGTTACGTTCGCCCCTAATTCAACATCATCCTCAATAATTACAATACCTATTTGAGGTATTTTTTGATAGTTTCCGTTTTCGTCAGTGTTGTATCCAAATCCATCGGAACCGATAACTGTTCCCGGATGAATAATTACATTCTTACCAATTTGACATTTTTCCCTGATGCTGACATTCTGAAAAATTAATGCATTATCTCCTATCACTACATTGTCTGAAAGAACAGTGTTGTGAAAAATTTTGATATTATCACCAAGTTTGCAGCCTTTTGAAATTACAACATTCCTTCCGATTGAAATATTATTTCCCAGCTCAGCTTCCGGATGTATGAAAGCTGTTTTATCAATTCCTTCAAGAGGAAATTCAGGTTTGAAGAAATGCCTTACCAGTTTTGCAAATGCTTTATTCGGTTCTTTCACTTCAATATAAGTGATGTCTTTCCTTGTTTTATTGAAGCCTTCTTTAACCAATATTGCCGATGCTTTTGTTACCTGGAAATATTTTTCATACGGCTGGAGATACAAAAAAGTTAAATCCCCTTTTTGAGCCTCTTCGATTTTTGCGAGGTTGGAAATTCCAATACTTTCATCTCCGGTAATCTTCCCGTCGATGATGCTGTTTATTTCCTTTAAAAGTATTGCCATGTAATTATTTTAGTTTCAACCTGTCTAAAACCTGTTGAGTAATATCGTATTTATCTTTTGCGAACAAAATCATAACGTCGCCGGACTTATCCAAAACATAATCATAATCCTCTTCTTTAGCTATATCCTGTATTACATTGAACACCTTATTTTGAACCGGTTTCATCAGTTCGTCTTGTTTTTGAAAAACTTCACCGTTAGAGCCGAATTTTTTCTGCCGGTAAGAATTTATATCGCTCTGCATTTTATCAAGCTCTGTCTGCATATCATTTCTTGTTTGGTCGGTCATGATTAATTTACGTTTCTGGAAGTCCTGCAGTTTAACGTTATAATCATTCTGCATTTTATCCAGTTCGGTTTGCCACTCCTTAATAAGATTGTCTAATTTTTGTTTGGCGTCCTGGGCATCGGGGAGGTTATCCATAATAGCTTTTGAATCGACATAAGCTATTTTTAACTGGGCAAAACCATTTGAAGTAATTAAAAGTAAGGAGGCTAAAAGAAAATACTTTAATTGTTTCATAATGTTACTCTTTTAATATTTTAATTTTTTCGAATTAAAGTATAAAGTTTAATATTCGCCTCCTCTTATTTTAAAAGGTAATTGGTCTCTAAGAATTAAACAGGGATAAAAAATTTTACCCGGGAAATTATTTACCGCCGGTTTTCAGCTTATCGAGAACTTTATAAGTAATGTCGAATTGCGGATCTGCATAAAGCAAAATAATGTCGCCGCTCTTATCGAACACGAACTGCATATCTTCTTTTTTTGCTACTTCTTCAATAGCTTTATAAATTTTATCTTTAACAGGGTTGAAAATATCCTGCTGTTTTTTATAAATCTCGCCTGTCTGCTGAGCAAATTTATCTTTTTTATAATTATCAACATCCTGCTGTAATTTAATTATATTTTGTTGTGCAGCAAGCTTTTTATCTTCGGGCATCGTGTTGGCTTGTTTCTGATAATCGCTGTACATCTGCTGAAGGTTCTGGTTCAGTGAATCAAGGTGTGCAGTCCACTTGCTCGTTAATGCATCGAGGTCGCCCTGAGCCTTTATAGCTTCGGAATATTGGTTGAGTATAACTTGAGAATCGACGTAACCTAATTTTTGTTTAGTCTGGCCGAAAACAATTGAACCGGCCAATATAAAAGCTGCTAAAATAAGATATTTTTTCACTATACTTTCCTTTTTAAATATTAAATGAAAAATTAAAAACCTTTTCCAAATTGAAAATGGAACAACCATGCAGGATCTTTTCCGTTCACCGCTTTACGATCAAAGCCGTAACCCAAATCGAATCCAATCAGCCCTATCGGGTTAATTAAAATTCTTGCGCCAAAACCCGCAGATCTTCTAAGGTTAAAAATATCAACATTCTGGGAATTAAGAAACACGTTTCCTGCTTCAGCAAATGCCAAAATATAAAGAGGTACTGGCTCTAAAGTAATCGCGACTCTTAATTCGGCAGTATAACGCGCCATTATTCTTCCGCCGATAACATTTCCATCGCTATTTATAGGTCCGACTGATCTGTCATCATACCCTCTTAACGGTTCGGTTGCAATCACCAATCCGTTTCCTCCCATATAATAAAATTCAAACGGATCGATATGGGTTCCTTTTGTTAATTCATCCAGATATCCGTAATGAGCAATCGAATAAAAAGCAACCCGGTTTGTATTAAACAACCGTTTGTACCATTCGGCTGAGAAATCCAATTTATAATAATTTACATCTCCAGGTAGGAACGGGCCGCCTGAAATTTGCGCATTAAACGAAACGTTAGAACCGCGTGAAGGGAAAATCGGATTATCGATATCTTTCCTGGCAATAGTAGCGCCGAGTGTAAATTGATGGGATATACCTTCAACATAAAAACTCTGTCCGTTCAACACGTTGTTATATTGATACCTGAACATTCCCTGTACATTGAAATAATCGTCTGGCCATTTTAATTTTCTTCCGACAGTTACGGTTGCACCGGTTTGTCTCAAATCGTAAATATATTGCTGGCGCGTATCGAAAACCTGGAAACCAACAAGCGTAGGTGTATCAAAAAGCCATGGCTCGGTAAAACCAAGAGAAAAAGTACGGTAAAGACTTCCGACACCAAACTGCCAATTAAAGCTTAATATTTGTCCCCCGCCGAGAGCAAAGGGTCTATCTAAAGCAAAATTGGATAAAGTAATACCAACTGCGCCGCTAAAACCAAAACTCCCGCTGTATCCGACCGATGCATTAAAATAATCGCTCGATTTTTCCTCAACATTATAAGTTAAATCAACAGTGCTGTCGTTTTGAAGAGAGTGCTGTATGCCGTCGGGCCCGTAAAGTTTTTCGGTATCGAAGTACTTCAAATTTGCGAGTGCCTGCACGCTCCGGAATAAGAGCCCTCTGTTATAATAATCACCCGGTACAGTATATAATTCTCTGCGAATAACTTTATCTTTTGTTCTGTCGTTCCCCGTTATATTGACTTTATTTACTTTAAATCTATTCCTTTCATCAATTTTAATCGTAACGTCAACCGAATCCGCACCAATTTTTTGTTCGGAAGGTTCAAGGCTAAAAGTCAAATAACCGTTATCATAATACAACGATGAGACATCATCCTGTTTTTCGTTTCCGCGCAGGTTTTTTTGAAATTTATCGTAATTGTAAACGTCGCCTTTTTTAAAGCCGAGATGAGCATTTAAAACCGCATCCGAATAAATCGTATTACCTTCCCACTTAATATTTCTTATATGATATTGCGGACCTTCATAAACATAAATATCGATTCTCATATCTTTATTATCGTTATAATAACTCAAAGAATCGGATAAAATTTCGGCATCCCTGTACCCGTTTTTTTGATAAAATTTGATAATCTTCTTTTTATCGTCTTCAAACTTATCTTTATCGAAGTTTGCACTGGACCAAAACTTCCACCAGTGTGCTTCTTTTATATCATCCATTGCACCCTTTAAATCACCGTCGTCGAATGCTTTGTTACCGTGAAATACGATTTGCCTTACTACAACTTCTTGGCCTTCATCAACATCAATTACCAGCAGTATCCTGTCTTTAATTTTATCAATAAGGTTTGTGTAGTCGTTATTTAAATCATATTCAACAGTATATTCATCCGATAATTTTTTTTCATCTCTCCATATAACATTGACTTTATCATCAGATGTATCGGCAGTGTAGTATACAAAATACTTAGGCATTATTTTAGCGTTAAGATAGCCGTCTTTTTCGTACATAGCATAAAGCGTTTGCTTTAGATTTGCGACATCTTCCGGTCTTAAGATTTGACCGCGAATAAAACTTATTTTCTTTTCAAAATCACTTGTACTCTCTTCGTCGTTGCCTCTTACTACAAATTTTTCAAAGCGGGGATATTCTTTAACCTTAATTACCAAAAAGACGCCGTCGGCAACCTGTTTATCGATTAATACCTGAATATCAGAAAAAATATTGAGCGACCATAATCTCCGGATAGCATTCAATGTTTGATCTCCGGGGATTTGAACTTCATCACCGACTTTTAATCCGCTGTTTGCAATGATGGTTTGAGCATCTGCTGTTTTATTTCCTTCAACAGTAATCCCTAAAATTTTAAAACTCTTCTGAGTATTTTGAGGAAAAGATTCAGAAAAAAATAAAAAGAGAACAAGTATGTTGATTAATATTAAGTACTTAAACAATCTCTTTAGAAAGGTTTGATACATTCTTTAAGCCTTTTGCATTCTTCTTTATTTGTTCACTGATCTTACCGAATCTGCGTTCCCTCTTTTGAAAATTTTCAATCGCTTCATATAAATGTTTTCTGGTAAAATCAGGCCAATAAACGTCAGTTATAAAAAATTCCGTGTAAGCGATTTGCCAGAGTAAAAAATTACTTACTCTAAATTCACCGCTTGTTCTGATTAGTAAATCGGGATCAGGTACATTTTTAGTTGTCAACCTGTCCGACACTGTTTTTTCATTTATGTCTTCAGGGGAAATTTTTCCTTCGATTGCTTCGGAAGCTATTTTTTTTATTGCTTCTAACAATTCCCATCTCCCGCTGTAACTGAGAGCCAAATTAAGAGTCATTCTTTTATTGTTCTTGGTTTTCTCAATATCGTCAATAAGCTGATTCCGAACATCAACCGGAAGAGAATTAACATCCCCGATAGAAATAAGTTTTACATCATTCTCATTCAGTTCATCAGCTCTATCTTTTAAAGTTTTAAGCAGCAGGCGCATCAGCATTGAGACTTCATCTTTCGGTCGTTTCCAATTTTCTGTTGAAAAAGTATAAAGCGAAAGATATTTTACCCCGATTTGCGCGCAAGCCTCAACAATATCTCTAACGGTATCAACACCTCTTTTATGACCGGCTACTCGCGGAAGGCCTCTTTTCCTTGCCCATCTGCCGTTTCCGTCCATTATTATCGCAATGTGAACCGGAATTTCCCCCGCCTTTTTCAGTTCTTCCTGCAGTTTTGCGTCCGAAACAGACTGCTTCTTACTCAAAATTATCCTTCAAAAATGATATAGCGTGTAAAATTAACCTTAAGACCATTTAATGTCAAGAAAGTTTACTAACCAAACTCCTTAGAAAGCTCAAATTTCGGTAAGTATAAATTTTAATAAAAGGTAAAAAAAATCCTTATCCGCCCATTTCAGGAGGAATCGAAAATTTTTCTTTCATAAAATTGCCGGATAAACCGGATATAATAATTGAAGATTTTTATGAGAAGAGGACCTGCTGGTCAGTCCTTCTATTTGATCTTTTAGGAAGGTTTCTTTCGACTATCCGGAACAGCCTGATATTCTTTTTAATATCTTCATGCAGAAGATCAACTAGGTCCTTTGCCTGTTTGAAATATTCATATGGAACACCGACAAAAAGCGATACTTTTTTATTCGAGTATTTGGTTTGTCTTGTAGCAAGATAAGCTAATTTTTTAGGAAGATTTATATTCTTAAAATCTTCAGGAGTTAAAGTTATCCCGATAGCATAATTCTTTTTTTGCCTTGCAATAATATCCACATCAAACCCGCCGATTTTTGCCGGTTCCGGAAGATAAGTTCCATACTTTCTGCTTAAAGTTAAATAACCTAATTTCCAAAATTGCTCTATTAAAAGATCAACGCTTTTTCTTTTTTCAAGCTCCAACATTTGTTCACCTGTTAGTTTATTGAAATAATAGGAATTACTGGAGTAAACTTTTTATTGTTTAAAACTTTGATGTTTGCTATCCTTCCGAGTTCAAATTTTTTTATTGTACTGGATTCAAGAATTTTTCCGTAAATAACTTTTTTGCCTGATTTTTCAATCGTTATATAATACGGATCTAAAATTACTTCGCTTAGAAAATATAAAAATCTTACTTTACTTCTATTTGCTATAGCCGAAGAAAAAATTTTCGATTTCATAATTACTCCTTTTAATTTAACCACCTTACAACACCGGTTACTTTCCCGACGATTGAGAATTCCGTGGTTTCATCAATTTGAATTGGTTTATAATTTAAATTTTCAGGTATTAATGAAATTTTACTATTTTTATTCTGATAAGTTTTTACAGTGACTTCATCAAATAACCTTGCAACTATTATATCACCATTTTTTACTTCTGCAGCCGGCTGAACTATAACAAGGTCGTCTTCAAAAATTCCAACGTTTACCATACTGTCACCTTTTACTTTCAGTGCGAAGCAGTTATCGGATTTTTTAACAAATGCCGGATCGATAACGATACTGCCTTCAATATTTTCTAGCGCCAATATCGGAGAACCTGCAGCAACCCGCCCAACAATCGGGACCTTACCGAATAAATCATTTGCTTCGATTACCGCTTCATTATCAGCATTTTCGCCAAAATGCAGAAGATTTATTCCTCTGCTTGCATTACTTTCAATTGAAAGGAAGCCTTTTTTAACTAAAGCTTCCAGATGTCTTTTAACTCCAAAGGTTGAAGAAATTCCGAATCTTTTCCCGATTTCCCTTAAAGTAGGCGGATACCCGTTCTCTTCGCGAAACTGGTGAATAAAATTCAGTATTTCGTTTTGTCTTTCGGTTAATTCTTTTTTCATAAAAATAGTGCTCAATTGTTCACTGCTAATATAGTGAACAAGTGAGCACTTGTCAAGTGATTTGGGGAAAAAATTTAAGGTGGAAGTAATTTTAATAGAAATTAGTAAAAAAAGGGAATTTTTCTCAAAATTCCCTTTTCACCAAAATAAAA
Source organism: uncultured Ignavibacteriaceae bacterium (assembly GCA_964556005.1). GTDB lineage: Bacteria > Bacteroidota > Ignavibacteria > Ignavibacteriales > Ignavibacteriaceae > CAZKUR01. Next base: position 46,641 of record CAZKUR010000013.1, read on the forward strand.
GCTAATTACGATTTAATCCTTAGCAACGCCGCTTGATTCCTCTACATTTTTTTTCTCAAAATGTGTTAACCAGTTATGGACATCTTCTTTTTCACCATATTGAATCGCAGTTATTTCATCATACAATTTTTTAGCAAGTTCACCGGCTTCGCCGTTATTTAAGATCATCTTTTTATCCTTATAAGTAAGCTCACCAACCGAAGATATAACAGCCGCAGTTCCGCTGCCGAACACTTCTAATAAATTTCCTTTGTTGTAAGCAGCGATAACTTCATCCATTGAGACTAATCTCTCGGTAACGTTTTCTCCCCAGTCTTTTAAAATTTGGATTACACTCTTTCGTGTTATCCCGGGTAAAATGCTTCCGGATAATTTAGGAGTAGCAATTTCATCTTTAAACCTGATGAAGATATTCATTGTACCTACTTCTTCAATATATTTCTGCTCGACTGCGTCCATCCACAAAATCTGGGTAAAGCCTTTCTTTTTTGCCTCTTCTGCACCTAAAAGACTTGCTGCATAATTTGCCGGGGTTTTACATTCACCTAATCCTTTTCTTACTGCTCGAACATATTCAGTTGTTGCTAAAATTTTTACCGGCTTAAAACCTTCGAGATAATATGCACCGACAGGCGAAAGTAAAATGATCAATTTAAATTTGGTTGACGGCCTCACGCCTAAAACCGGATCCGATCCGAAAATAAACGGACGGATATACAGTGATTCCCCTCTTTTGGTTGGAATCCATTCCTTATCAGTTTCAATTAATTCTATTAGTGCACTTAACATGAAGTCAGTATCAACTTCCGGGATGCACATCCTTCGTGCAGAATTATTGAGCCTCTGAAAGTGCTGCTCGGGTCTGAAAATTACAGTTTCACCGTCAATAGTTTTAAATGCTTTTAAACCTTCAAAAATAGCCTGCCCGTAATGAATGAACATTGAAGCAGGATGAAGTGAAAGATTGTGCACCGGTTGTATAACCGGATTATGCCATCCTTTATCTTTACTGTAATCTATTTCAAACATATTGTCTGTAAAATTGATTCCAAAACCTAAAGGATTAGGCAAGGATATTTCCGAAGCGCGTTCTTTTGATAAATTTTTGGTAGGTTCCATTTTTAATCCTAATGTTTACACTAAATTTAAATTCCCTTAATGCTATTTACGGAAAAAAAATGAAATTGTAAACAAAAAAATGCCCGGTGGAGGGTTACCGGGCAAGAGGAAGATTCATTAAGAGAGGTAATTACTTAATGAATTACTAATAAAATTAACATTTTTAACAAATTCTTACAAATATTTTTCAGTTGGCCAACTGTTGATAACTGAATAAAACCGGACATTTTTTATTAAAAACTTTTAAAACGACCGGTCTGATAGTTACTTAATTACAATATAAATTCATTAAAAAATCGTTTTCACAGCATAAAAATGCATAAAGTGATTTTAAAAGCATTTAATCTTCGTCATGGAAATTATCACATAGATAAGTTTTATCCTTGCGGGATATTCAAATCACTTTATAAGATTCATTCCAGTAATCTTAGGATTAGAATAAAAAAGTCCATAAGACATAATCTAAAATTAAAATCATTGCCGATGACATAACGAAAGAACGAATTGTAGATAAACCGACGCCTTCTGCGCCACCTTCTGTTTTAAAACCGATATGACAGCCAAGCAAGGCAGTTACACCACCGAAGAATATTGTCTTCACCAAACCGGCAATCAAATCGGAGAATTCGAAAAACCTTTTAACCGATGTAAAGAAAACAGAGAACGAAACTCCCAAGAAATAATTTGAAACTATATAAGCACCCATCACTGCAATTACGTTGGCAAAAATTACAAGCACTGGCATCATAAGTACTGCAGCTAAAAATCTGGGCATAGCAAGATACCTGACAGGACTAATTGCCATTATTTCAAGAGCATCTATTTGTTCGGTTACTTTCATCGTACCGAGTTCGGCAGCAATTGATGCGCCTACTCTGCCAGCAATTACAATACCTGTCAACACCGGCCCTAACTCGGTTATAATTGCCCTGCTTGTTGTTGCACCTAAAAAGGATAACGGTGCGATTCCTTTTAACTGATAAGCTGCCTGCCATGCCGCAACTGCACCAGTAAAAACCGCAATTATCAAAACAAGCGGAAGCGAATTTACCCCGATATTTTCCATTTGATCCAAAATAATTTTCCTACTCTTGGGAATTGAGGTTAAATTTTTTATAATATTCCAAAACAGTCCGGAAATTTCCCCGAACTCTTCAAAAAAATTTAAAGTGATCCTGCCTACTTTTCGTATTAATTTTTCTATCAAATTTTCAGAAAACTTTATTGTTCAAAAAAATCAATTTAACAAATTTATTTCAAAGAATTGTTATATTGTACTATTTATAAACTCTTAGATAAATTTAATTATACTTTAAAGATCATTAATTCTATGCTGAATAATTAATTCCATAAATAACATGCATCCGATCGCAAGAGCAAAATGCAAGTTCGGGCGGTCGGCTAATCGCATTAAAAAATAATCACTTACGGAAACTCTTTAACGTTTATTCCATTGTATTATATCGGAACAAATTTTTATTATGATAAGGATATAAAGAATAATTCCGATAGAATAAGCAAAAAAATATTAGCATTATAATTGAAGTAATATTGAAACTCCAGGATAAATTTGTGTTTAGTATGAATATTAAACCTGAAAAAATTTTTATTACAATATATGACAGAAAACCTTTCAAAAATTATCGGCCAGGCTCCTATCGGGATTTTAACCTTTACCGATAACTGGAAAATTAATTACATAAATGAAAATTTCCTAAAATTTGGAATTTTATACAGCTTTGATTCTTCGTTAATAGGGGTTGACATTCTTGAGAAAGAAATTTTCCCAGGCATCTCTATTCAAGATGATCTTCTGCAGCTTAAAGAAGGTTATTCGTTTGAAAAAGAATTAAAAAACATTACAACAATAAATCATGGTACGGTTTCTTTAATCATTAAAGGCTCACCGCTGTTTGAAGAAAATGTTTTTGCGGGAGGTATTTTAATCATTGAAGATTTAAGAGTACTTGCCAGCGCAAAGGGTGAAGAGATTCTCACCGCGGAAAATTTCGAGAAAATAATTGGTAAGGTAAACGATCTTGTCTTTGTTACCGACATAAACGGTATAATAAATTCTTTCTTCGGAAGGTATCTTAAAAAATTAACTTCTGCTCAACATGAGCTTCTTAACAAGCCGATCAGGCAAATTTTTGTCCCGGAGTATTTGACAGATTTCGATACGAAATTCAACCTCGTAAAATCAAAACGCCAATCTGAATCAATGCATGTAAAGTTAATCTTCGATAAAGAAGATTACTTTTTTAATTGCTGGATGGAACCTCTTATAAATAAACGCGGACAAACAATTTCGGTTTTCTTCTTTTTAACCGATATAAGTGAAACGTCTGAAAAAATATCGGCACTCGAAAATGAGCGGGATGAATTGAAAGAATACCGGACGATAATCGAAGCAGTCACCGATGCCGTTTTTATAATCGATCTTGACGGGAAAGTAAAATTATGGCACTACACCTCGCAGAATTTATTCGGTTACAGCGAGAGAGAAACAATAAATTCTTTTTTCGGAAAAATTTTTGATTCGGTTGACGAAAGATTTTTTAACAGAATAAAGGAAGAATTAAATAAATCAAATTCATATCAAACAACGTTTTCTTTTACCGATAAAAATAAATCTAAAAGAATAATTCAAGCAAAGTTTACTAAGTCGGATGATATCGGGAATACTATTTTGGTTTTATGCAGCGATATCACGCTAACGGCTTATAATGAAAAACAGCTTCGTGAGTCGGAAAGAAATTTTAAATCGCTGGCTGCGAAAACTTTTGCCGGAATAGTTACATTAGACAGAGATGGCAAAATATTGTTCGTTAATCCTGCAGTTTTAAAGCAGTTAAAGTATACGAAAGAAGAATTACTCGATAAAAATTTCAACGACATTATAGATAAAAATTCTCCCGGTTCTTTAAACTTTAATTTAAGCAAATATGAAAAAGGCTTCGAAGAAATAATCGATTTGAATTTAATTTCAAAAAAGGATGAAATAAAAAGATATGCCGTTTCCGTTTCCGTCGATATAAATAGTGCGGGAAATTTCGAAAAATATATTTGCTATTTACTTGAACTTGGAAATAAACTGCTATCCGACCAGACCTTATTCTTATTTAAAAATCTTTTTGAACATTCAAAAGACGGGATGCTGCTTGAGCAGGACAGAAAAATTGTTTTAGCTAATAACTCTCTTGCGGAAATATTCGGCTATGAAAATAGCAACAGCTTAACCGGGAAAGATATTATTGATCTCGTATCAAATAACGACGTACTGAAAGTTGCCGAGTACCTGGAGCTTCAAAAGGACAAGAAGGAAAGCCCTCAAAGTTTTGAATTCCTTGCCAAACAAAAAGACGGTACAATGTTTTATACTGAATTTTCCATTTCAAAATTCGAGTATGACAGCAAAACTTATCTTGTTGCGATTTGCAAGGATATAACCGAACGGAAACGTGTTCAACAAGCCATCAGGGCATCTGAAGAAAAATACAGAAGCCTTACTGAAAACATCGATGATTTTCTCTATACTTTTGAAAGAACCGGTAAGAGACTCAGGCCTGTTTTTTATACTGCCTCGGTTGAAAAAGTTACCGGCTACACTCAAACCGATTTTTTAAGCGACTCGAAATTATTTCTGAAAATAATTTATCCGGATGATTTCAATTTAGTGAAAAATAAGTTGAAGAGTTTGATACGAAGTAAAATTCAGCAGTCGGAAGAATTTGAGTTCAGGATTATTAACAAGCACGGCAATGTGGTATGGGTAAGAAATAAAATAAATACTATCCGTAGTTTGGATTCTAAAATAAATAAAATATATGGCTTAGTAAGCGACATTACTTTAAGAAAAAAAGCTGAAGACGAATTACAAAAATCAACTCAGAACCTGCTTAAGCTGAATGAGACAAAGGATAGATTTATTTCAATTGTTTCGCATGACCTCAGAACTCCCTTCAGTTCAATACTGGGTTTTACAGATTTGCTAATCAACGATCTGGATTTGACTGAAGAAGAAAAGAAACAATATGTTCATTTTATTCAGGAATCTGCCAAATCGATGTTATCACTGGTAAATTCGTTATTGGATTGGACAAGACTTCAAACAGGAAGAATTCGTTTCGAGCCCGACCGGGTTGCCGTCAATTCAATTATAGATGCTTCTATTAAAGCTTTATCTGGAACAACATTCCAAAAGAATATCGCTATCGAATCTGAAATCGGTGAAGATGTATTTGTTTTTGTGGATAAAAATTTAGTGTCGCAAGTCTTTAACAATTTAATTTCAAATGCAATAAAATTTACAAGAGAAGGCGGCAGAATAATGATTTCTGCAAAACATGCAGAACATGTCAGGTTTATTGAATTTTCCGTTAAAGATAATGGTGTTGGAATAAAGCCGGGCAACATTGACAAATTGTTTGGCGTTGATACAAAATTCACATCGGAAGGAACCGCAGGAGAAAAAGGAAGCGGTTTAGGATTATCTCTCGTCAGCGAAATTATTCAAAAGCACGGCGGAAGAATTTGGGTTGAAAGCGAATACGAAAAAGGATCGGATTTTAAATTCTTGTTACCGATTGCCTCTGCAAATATTTTATTAGTTGACAACAGCAATACCGACAGAATTTTGTATTCTAAAATCTTGAATAATATTACGCCCGATTATACAATAGAAACAGCATCAAACGGCAAGGAAGCTTTTGAAAAAATTTCCACTTCTCCTCCAGCATTAATTATTTCAGAAAATCTAATGCCGGTAATGAACGGTTATGATTTGATTAAAGAATTGAAAAAGTCGGATTTAAAAGGGAAACCGCCTTTAATTATTCTCAGCAGCAATATAGACAGGCAAGGAATAGAAGATTACCATGAACTCGGCATTGAATATGTTTTTCAAAAACCGGTCAACCTGAGCAATTTTAAGCAGGCTGTGGAAAAATCATTGAGAAAAGGTTTGACGAATTATTCGTAAAGATTTATTACCTTAAAATCTATTGTCTATTTAATACAATACCGGTTGTTGGCTCTAAAGTAATTATATTTGAAATAGTTCCAAGCGAATTTACTCCGGCTTTATCTTCATTTACTAAGATATCCCATTCACCTTCGGGTAAAGTAAATTCTTCTACTTTATCCGGATTTGCATTGAACAAAACAATAAAATTTTCGTCCTTGTAGCTCACCTGGAAAGCCAAAGTAAACTCATTACTATTTGTATCGAAAAAATGAACATCATTGAAATCAGCACGCCTGAAAGCTGGAAATGTTTTTCTTAGTTCGATTAACCCTTTGTAATAATCAACCAAACCTGAATTCAATTTTTCATATTCGTGATTAATATAATTCGTTTCATTGTCTTTGTTGTAGCTGTTATGGCCCAATCTTCCTGTTTCGGGATCTTTAACCCCTTCCTCCGAAACAATAACTTTACTTCGTCCAAATTCCTGTCCTTCACTTATCATCGTGATTCCCTGAGATGTAAAAAGAAAAAGTGCGGCAAGTTTATTTAATTTTATTTCAAGAGGAGTGAGCTTTGCATTTTCATCAACGTCTTTAATTACTTCATCAGGTTTTACTCTGCCTGTCGCAATTCTGATAAAATCGCCCAGAGTATACCCGTCATGGGATTCGAGATAATTTACCGAGTGTTCCTTTTTCTGAAACATTCCCAATGAATCAGTAATAACAGTTCCGTTTACATAGTCTTTAATTTTTTCAACATTGTTATTGCTGTACCGCTTACCAAATATCCACCCCAAACCGTTAACAGGGTTTTCGCCTTTTATTCCGTTTCTAAATTGATCATTCCAGCTTCCCCAGCCTCTAAGTGAAAATCCCGCAGGATCATATCCACCGCCCCACGGTTCACAAACAATTACAACAGAAGGATTAACTTTTTGCGCTTCATGAATAATTTCCTCAACAGTCTGCCAATCGATTAACTTTCCGAGATCAAACCGGAACCCGTCGACGTGGTATTCTTTCATCCAATAAAGAATACTTTCAATAATCATTCTTCTGACCATAGGGCGTTCCGTTTTCAAATCATTCCCGGTTCCGCTTTGTGAAATGAAATTTCCTTTATCATCCAGCCTGAAATAATATTCTTTATCAATTTCCTTTAAATTTCCTAATTCGTACTCAGATAAATGATTATAAACAACATCCATCATCACGCCAATGCCTTCTTTATGAAAGGCTTTAACCATATCCTTAAATTCTTTTATCTGCTTACCGGATTTGCCGCTCCATTTATCCCATCCGATTTTATAATCTTCAATACTGTAATATGCTTCCGGTGCAAAAAAGTTTGATGTCATGTATCCCCAATGATTTCTTTCATAAGGATTCCAGGTATTATATCTTCCATTTAAAGAATCTTTGTAAGGAATTTCGATATTAGCAAACTCTTGGGAGGGTAAAAGTTCAACCGTATTCACTCCCAAATTTTTTATATAATCGATCCCGCCGATTTTACCTTTTTCAATTAATCCTTCATATGTCCCTGGATAATCCGAACCGGAAGACGAATGTGCAGTCATATCCCTGATATGCATTTCATAGATTATCAAATCGCGCCAGTCTCTTTGAATCCATTCATCCCCTTCCCAATCGTAATTATTTTCTTTTACAACCATTGCTCTCCGCGGGCTGTAGTAAGTATTTAAAGTTGCGACAGACTTTGCATACGGATCAACACATATAGTTTGATTTATGTAAGTATCATAAGAATGCTGAACTTTAAATCCATAAAACAATCCAAACTTTTCGCCGTCAATCGAAGTTTCCCAAACACCATTGGAATCTCTTGTCATTTCATATTCGGCAATTCCGGTATCTTCGGGTTTTTCAAATGTAACTAATTTTACATCTGTTGCGGATGGAGCAAATAGGCGAAAAAATGTTTTCCCGTTCTCAACAAATGAACCGAGTTTTTTATCCGAGTAATATTTATCTAATTCTTTTGATCTTTTTGAGAGTGCAATTTTTTTATTAACTTTTTTACTTTTCGTTTGGTCGCCAACAAACACAGATTTACCTTCTAGAATATTAGTGAATGTGAAAAGTGTAATTAAAATTAAGAAACTAATTATAATTTTCATGAGGTTTGAATGAAAGCTTTGATGTAGTGCATTCTTATAATTTTAAACATTAAAATTCTTTGAAAACTTTGAGCTTCTTTCTAAATTAAATCTAAAATTTTTCAATAAGTATAAAATATAAAAAATTTATAAATTCTTAGGCCACCTCTCAAGGAATACATCATACACAAAATAACTATCGTTCTCCTTATAAATCATTTCCTTATTGATCAGAGCTTTAACACATCTATGAACTGAACTTGATGTTCTAAGACTATATTTTGCAATGAAATCTTCGATTTTATCTATTTAGCATAATGTAAATAATTTAGTGATTATTACATACTTTACGTTATGTAAAATATGAAATGAAAATAACCGGATAAAAGAATTTTAAACTAAAATGATACAATAGAAAACGGATTTCACTGATTACGCTGATTTCCACGGATTTAATCCGTGCTTATCCGTTTAATCCGCGTAATCCGTGTTCCATAGATTTCATTAATCATCAACGTTTATTTCAATTTCATTTTCTGCTTTTACTTTAACGAAAAGAATATTTTCTTCTTTATTTAAATAATAGCCTTCCTCATTTTTTTGAAGTGAATCCAAATTATTGAATTGTTGAGATAAAGTTTTCCCATTAACGGATATTTCTTTAACAGAAGCAGTATTTAGAATCTTCAACAAATAATTTTTTATTCCTGTTTTATAATCATCTTTTGTAACGGAAAATTTAAATTTTGTGTTATTTTTTGATTTTGCACAGTTTATTTCCGTTAATGAAAAGTTACCCTTTTTATAATCAAAGCTGATTCCGTCATCCTGATAAAGTTGATAAGTAGATTTTGATGATGGAAAAACTACAAGTTCAAGTTCCTCAATTTTCTTTTGTCCGACATACTGTTCAACTTCCTGCATCGGAATTACTGCACCTTCTTTAATGAAAAATGGAATTTGATTTATCGGAGCAGCTGCAATTATCCAATTTCCGCCGTCATAAATTTTATTAGTCCACCAGTCATACCATTGTCCGGCTGGAAGATAAAGTTTTTTAAATTTTTCGTTATCATTAAGAACAGGTGCAACTAAAATATTATCTCCGACCATAAACTGGTATTGCGCATTTGTTTTATAACATTCTTCATCATCCTGGTAATTTAAAAACATCGGGCGCATTATAGGCAAACCGGATTGAGAAGCATTATAAAATTCGTTATATAAGAATGGAAGAAGTTGGTATCTTAAATTTATTATTTGCCTTACATTGGATTCAACCTCGTCACCGAATGCCCAGGGTTCTTTATCAGGCTGGTTAATAGCAGAATGTCCCCTAAAAAAAGGAGTAAAAGCGCCGAGTTCCATCCATCGCGTGTAAAGATTTTCAGTCGGCATTCCGACAAACCCTCCGACGTCCGAACCGACAAATGCCAAACCGCTGATACCCATGCCTTGAGGCATAACGCAGGCAGCCTGTAAGTCCGCATTCGTTGAACTATTGTCGCCTGTCCAAACTGCAGAATACCTTTGAGTTCCGGCAAAGCCTGCACGCGTCAGCATAAAATGTCTTTTGTCAGGTGAATATTTTTCAAAACATTCCATCCCGGCTTTCACCATATTTAAAGCGTAAACATTATGAATTTTTTTGTGATTAGCTTTAAATCCGTTATCGTCAAATTGAACAATATCCGGGAATGCCTGTCCCCAAACCGAAGGCTCATTCATATCATTCCAAAAACCTTCAACACCTTGATTCAGTAATGCATCCAATTTTTCCGCCCACCAATCTCTTGTTGCATGCTTTGTGAAATCGGGAAAGTATGCCCACGACGGCCAGACTTCGCCTTCATAAAATTTTCCGTCGGGATATTTAACAAATAGATCTTTTTGAACTCCTTCTTTTGCTGCAAAATAATTTGAATCGGCTTTAACGCCCGGATCAATTATCGGGACAATTTTAAAACCTTCCTCTTTCAAATCAGACAACATTTTTTTAGACTCAGGAAATCTATCTTTATTCCACGTAAAAACCCTGTAACCGTTCATATAATCGATGTCAAGATAGATTACATCGCAGGGAATTTTTTCATCGCGAAAAGTTTTCGCGATTCTTTTTACTTCAGTATCGGGATAATAGCTCCATTTACTTTGTTGGTAGCCCAATGCCCACCTCGGTGGAAGTTGTATTCGTCCTGTCAGCATAGTATAAGATGAAATTACTCTTTTCATATTCGGGCCGTAAATGAAATAATAATTCATCTCGCCGCCTTCGGCGCCGAACCAGTAAAACCTGTTATTGCTGGCTCCCATATTAAAATAGGATTTATAAGTATTGTCGAAAAAAATTCCGTAAGCTTTCTGTTCTCTTAAGCCGATGAAAAAAGGAATAGAAACATAAAGCGGATCAATCTTACTTGTGTACTGCGGGAAATCGGAATTCCACATCGTATATTGTTTCCCCCGTTTTTCCAGTCCGTCTGATTTTTCTCCTAAACCAAAAAATCTTTCATCGTGAAATAAAGTTTTGAAACACCTAACTTCTTCCCCATCAAAGCTCAGGCCGAAACTGTGGCTGTCTTCATTTAACAGATTCATATTTTTATCAAAAATAGAAACACGGCAGGGAGTCTTTGTGATTGTAACAATTAAATCATCAGTAATCAGCCTGTAAAATTTACCTTTATCTTCGAAAGAAAATGGAATGTTCTTTTTGCTTTCATATACAACTGCGTATGAAGGTGCCGGCGAAAATTCTTCTTTATCCGTGTAACGGAATCTAATGATATTATCATCAATAACATACAAATTGAATTTCGCATTTGTCAGCTGGAATTCTATTCTGTTGTCAAATTTTTTATAAGATTCAATATCTCCTACATAAATGAAATTTGCTTCTGCTCTATTCATAAAAAATAAAAATGATATTATTACAAAAAGTAAATTTGATTTCATTTTAAATTCCCTCTTTATAAATTTTCAATTATTCTAATAAGGAAAGAACCTTAAAACAAGAAGTGAAGAATTTTTAATCGTTCGTAATTATTTTACCGTCAACAACAGGAGTAACACAAATCAACGGATTCTGCGGAACATTGAAATCTTGAAAAATTTGCTCAAACAACTCAAACTGCCGTCCTCTTTTTTCCAGCCGGGAAAATTTAACATAAGACATAAATTTTCCTTTTCTGTCGGTCGGGGCATCAAAGTGATATGCTTTTGCATAATCTTCTTTAACCATGCTCTTCAAAAATTTAATTTTGTTATCATCTCCGCCTTCCCTCTCGTAACCGATTGCTCTGAATTCAACGACAAATCCTTTATTTATTATTAAATAGATATTCAATATAGTTTCGTTCATTTTGTACCGGTTTTATATCTTAATGAAAAATAACTTAAGCAAATTGCATAGACCAATGCAAATTTACACATAACACTTTCAATAATATTTTCTAATTGGTGATTATGGAAAATTAATAAAATAAAAGACAAAATTACCGGGAGTGAAATAAATATATTTCCGAACAATAAAACTTTCGCCAGTTTTGTTTTCTGCTCCGATTCATGCAAATTTATTTTCAATATCAAAATAACAATTGAAATTAAAATCGGTATATAAAAATAAGTGCCGTACAAATCACCAAGCGGATAATGGTATGAAGCATAAAATGCAGTGCATTTCAAAATTTCGAAATGATTAATCGTAAGGGCGTAAAAAATAATGAATCCAAAAGAAAGAATAAAAATTGAGCTGATCCATTTTTCATAAAGATCGAAGAGGGCTAAAATTAATATAAGACTGAAAGGCGGTAAAAATGTTATATCGACAAAAGCAAAATATGTAAATTCATGCCCGGTAAAGTTTAACCCGCAAATCAAAAATTCCAGCACCTGGTAAAGCATTAAAAGAAAAATGATCAGCATCGAGATTTTGTTGATTTTATTCTTCTCCGAAAAGATTATTACATTTATAAGAAGAAGCAATTCGATGCAGGCAACAAGAAGCGATGCTATGCCGTTCCAGCTTTGCAATTTTTGATACCGAGATTAAATATTTTAAATATTATTTATTTGCCGAAACTAAAAAATCAAATTTACAAATTAAAATTTCAAGGACTAATAAAAATAAGACAATCTTTTTATAAAATCCTTTTGATACTTTGGAAGATATTTTTTGAATGTTATTTTAGTTAAACAAATTTTGAATAAATCTTTAAAAAATCCCAAATTATCTGTTTGAGAAAAGTAACAGCAACAAGGTATGTAACTCCACTACGGGAAGGCGGCTCTCTTCCGGCAATTATTGAAGCCGATGACGATGGATTATATGTACTTAAATTCCGGGGAGCCGGTCAGGGAGCGAAGGCTCTTATTGCAGAATTGATAGCCGGAGAAATCGCACGTGCAATCGGACTGCTTGTACCTGAAATCGTTTTAGTCGAACTCGATGGCGGCCTCTCTCGCACCGAGGAAGATCCGGAAATTCAGGATTTAATAAAGAGCAGCGCAGGCATTAACCTCGCTCTTGATTATCTGCCAGGCTCTGTAATGTTTAACCCTATCGCAGATACTGTTGACGAAAATCTTGCTAGTAAAATCGTATGGTTCGATGCTTATGTTTCAAATGTTGACCGAACGATTCGCAATACGAATATGCTTGTCTGGCACAAAAGACTCTGGCTGATTGACCATGGTGCTTCACTTTATTTCCATCATACATGGGATAATTATCTCGAAAAAAGCCGCGAACCTTTTTCATTGGTTAAAGATCATGTACTTCTAAAGAATGCAAAATTTTTGAAAGAAGCTGATGAAGAATTGTTTGCAACAATTACTCATGAAATTATTAAAAAGATTTTAAATGATATTCCCGACTCATGGCTAAACGGAGATTCGATTTTCAAAAATGCAAATGAATACAGGGAAGCTTATTTTGAATATTTAATGAAACGTTTGGAATCACCCCGTTTATTTTTTAAAGAGGCACTTCATGGAAAATAATTATTTTTATGATTATGCCGTAATACGTATTGTCCCTAAAGTTGATCGTGAAGAGTTTATTAATGTTGGAGTGATTGTCTCTTGTGAAGAGAAAAAATATATGCAAGCCATAATAAAACTTGATGAAAAAAGGTTAAAAGCATTAGCACCGGATTTTGATATAGAAACCGCCAGGGAACATCTAAAAGCAATACCTACTATTTGTGAAGGTGGAAAAGATGCAGGACCAATCGGACAATTGTCCCAAAGAAACAGGTTTCATTGGCTGACTTCACCAAGAAGTACAATCATTCAAACATCTCCCGTGCATTCCGGTTATTGTAAAGATCCAGCCGAGGCACTTAAGCATCTTTTTGAAAAGATGGTTAAGGAACCTTCCGGCAAATAATAAACAATTTTAATATCTAATCCAGAAGCAAATAGAACAATAATTAAATATAGTGGGTTAGACATGAATTTGTTATTTTTTTGCATTAAGTTAAAAGGAATTTTTATGAATGATTTATTAAAAAGAATAACTTTTAATTCTGAACAATGCGGAGGACGACCATGTATAAGAGGCATGCGTATAAGAGTTTCTGATTTTCTGGATCTTTATTCTTCAGGCTTGTCTTCAGATGAGATACTTAAGGAAATGCCTGATCTCGAAGCTGATGATTTAAAAGCAGCGCTTCTCTATGCAAGCCGTAAATTGGATCATCCGATAATTGCAGCATGAAAGTTTGGCTGGATGCTCAATTGTCACCAATGATTGCCGAGTGGATAGATAAGAATTATAGTGTTACATGCACAGCAGTGAGAGAACTAGACTTGAGAGACGCTTGAAGATATTAAAATATTTAATGAAGCCAAAAAAGCCAATGCTGTTGTAATTACAAAAGATATCGACTTCAGTATTCTTTTGGAGAGATTTGGTTCTCCCCCGAAAATAATTTGGCTAACCTATGGAAACACTTAAAATAAAAAATTAAAAGAAATCTTTACTGCACATCTGAAAAAAGCTTTTGATTTGCTTACAAGTGGAGAAGATTTAGTTGAAATTAAAGATAATCAATAACGGTTCTCGTACAAGAACTAATAGAAAATATTCTTATAACCTTTCATTATTTCAATCAAAGAAATTTTAGAAAAGTCAATTCATAGTCATCAAATATGTCAAGTATTGAGCATCTAGAATCCAGTGCCAAATCAATACTATTTCAAGAGTATCATCTTCTTAACCTCAGAAGATATCTCTCCGGTTATCCGGTAAAAGTACACGCCGCTTCCCAGTAAATAATTGTTGAAGGAAAGATCAAGCCGGTATTCTCCTGCTTTCTTAAAACCTTTTTCAAGTATTCCGATTCTTTCGCCGATTGAATTGTATAAATCAATTTCGATGAACTGAGGAATTGAAACCATATATTTTATTGTAGTTGTCGGATTAAATGGATTGGGATAATTTTGAAATAAATAAAATCCGGAAAAGGTCTGAGGAGAAACAGAAGTTGAATCTACATAAAGATTTGAAATAAAATTTTCAAAGACAGTAAAAAGCTGTTGGTTATCAACTTCATTGAATTGATATCCGTCATCTTTATTTAGACCTTGAGGTACATACTGCCAAACAATCGCCGCATCCGATCCTGAATTTTTTATCATATCCAAATATTCTTTATAGAATTTAACCTTCTCATATCGTGTTCCGAATTCTCCAAGCAATGCAGGCTTGCTAAATGATGAAGCAATATTGACATGATCGTTTATCCATGTATTACCGGCTATGTTGTTCATCTTCCAAGCTTCCGCATAAAGATGAAAAGATGCATAGTCTATATTTTTCAATTCGGTGTTGTTATAGAAGCTTGTTCCTTTGTACCCGTTAAAAAGGAAATACGAACTGTTATAAAACAAATCAACATTTGAATAATGGTTAGAAGAAATATCATAACCAATTTCACCGGTAGTTAAAAGATGATTAGAATCGATGGATTTAAAATAAGCGCTCATTTCATTATACCAATTTAAAATTACTTGTGAATTTTCATCAGGATTTTCTGCTTCGTTCATCAATTCAAAACTGAAAATAGACGGATCATTTTTATATAAAATATTAGTAAAAGAATTCTTGCGATTCAAAATTGTATAAAGATAATTTTTGTACCATGCTTTAATTGAATCATTTGTAAAAAAATCATTATGATTATAATTACCGGAATTTTCTAAATATTGATTTGCCCATACTAAGTACTGCGGAATTCCTCCAAAATCCTTTTGATTATTTTCCAAAGTAAGGATAACCTTTACATTATAATCATTTGCTTTTGAAATGATATAATCCAAAGCCTTAAATCCATTTTCAGAATATTTATAAGGAGCATATCTAATTACCCCTTGCACATTTTCCGAATCACTATCGTTAAATGCCCATGTTCGTACAACTTTAAATCCGTAATCCTTTGCCGTTTTAAAAACATCATCGATAAAATGTCTTTTTGTTGATCCGGAATAAATAGATTGAAGATAATATGCGTTAAAACCGAGGAATCTAAACTCTGTGCTGCCTAAATAAAATTTAGAGCTTTTAATAGTAACAAAATCTTGCTGGGGAAAAATTTGGAATTGCAAAGTAAAAATTAAAATTATCAGAAAGTTCGTCCAACTTTTTTTGCAAACCCAATTAAGTAATATATTCATATCTACCTAAAATGAGTAAAAAGGTAAATCATATAAGTTATTTCACATTTATGTCATCTCTTGGGATTTTGGATCTCTTTCTCTTCTTTTCTTTTAAATAATTTCATGCTCACAGAGTCCGCCAGACTCTGCGAAGTCTGGAGACCTTCGGCATTTTTTATATATCGATTTTGCTGAGCTTTAAATTCTGAAGTTTTAATTTTATTTTTTAAGCCAAGGGCTGATATTATTAAAAAACATCTCTTTAAATAAAAGTTCATAAATCCCGATAGGGGTGAAATAATCCTTAATTTATCATTCACAGTTATTGTATTTTTTATGAAGCATGATTTGGACTTCTGATTTATTTGGTTTTGCGATAACCATATTAACGTGTTCAAGTTTTAACTTTGGCAGCTTGAACTTTGCTCTTAACATTTCCGCTCTTTACAATTGCAACACCTGTAAAAATAATGATTGCAGCTAAAATAATCTCCGGCGTTAAGGCTTCATTGAGAACAAGCCAGCCTAAAAATAATGCAATTACAGGATTAACATAAGCATAAGTTGAAACAAGTGACAAAGGAAGATGAGCAATTGCATAAATGTATGAAGCATACCCTATAAAAGAACCTACAAAAATTAAATAAGTAAACGCAAAAAAACTGTTTTGGTCAAAGGAAAATTTTGAAAACTCTCCTAAAAATCCTCCGGCAATCACCTGTAAAATTCCGCCGGACAGCATTTGAATTGAAGCGCTCATTAAAAGATTAGTGTTAATCTTTTTATATTTTGAGTAAACGGTTCCGGATGACCAAGCCATTACTGCAAACATCATCCCGGCAACACCTAAAATATTTTTGGGATCGAAGAGATATTTGAAATCGCTTCCGAATATTAATAATACACCGGACAATCCAAATAATAGTCCAATAATAATTTTTAGATTTAATTTAGCTCCCCTTATAATAAAAGTTTCAATACCTACAATCCAGAAAGGAAGCGTAGTAATAAATAACGAAGCCAACCCGCTCGGGATCCACTGCTCGCCGAATACAACGAACCCATTTCCCAATCCAATTAAGGCAACTCCGACTATGATGATATGCTTTAAATCTTTTTTATCGGGAAGCTTAATTCCTCTAAATCTTAAGATAACAATAAAGATACTTCCGGCAATTAACCATCTGAATCCTGCAAAAAGAAAAGGAGGCAGATGACCGACACCGACTCTAATTGCAAGGTAGGTTGTTCCCCAAACAATGCAAATTGCTATCCAGGCTGCGTAGGCTTTAAAATTTGTTTCTTTCACAGGTTAAAAGAGTAAAGTGAATAGTAAAATAAAAATGAAATTTATAGATAAAAGCGATTATAACCACGAAAGTACTTCTTCTTTTTGATCGTCGTCTCCTGAAACAATATCGACAAAAACTTCCTCAAGCGATTGATAGGTTTCTTTGTTTATTTCATCTTTAATTTTTTTACGGATGTCTTCGGTTCTGCTTTGATAAACTATCTTACCTTTGTTAATTATTGCAACTTCATCTGTTAAGTCTTCTATGTAGGAAAGAATATGAGAAGTGATTAAGATTGTTTTGTCCTTTTCTTTCAGAATAGTAAGGAGTTTCTTTAATTTAACAACAGTTAATACATCCAGTCCGTCAAAAGGTTCATCAAGGATTACCAAATCCGGGTTATGTAAAAGTATCGATGCCAGGGCGATTTTCTTTTTCATTCCTTTTGAATATTCGGATATCAGCATAAACCGATGAGAATTCATTTCGAAATAATCGAAGAGTCTATCTATTCGTTCTTCAATTGTATTTTTATCGAGCCCGTATATTTCACCGACAAACCTAAGTTGTTCCTCGCCTTTTAGATAAATAAAAAGATCATCAGTATTTTCAAAGAGAATGCCCATTTTCTTTTTTATATTGATGCTTTCTTCTTCAAGCACCTCACCGAAAATTTTGATCGAGCCTTCATCCGTATCCAGCAAGTTTGCAATACAATTGATAGTAGTGGTTTTACCGGCGCCGTTCGGGCCTATTAAACCGAATATACTGCCTTGCGTTACTTTAAAATTTAATTTATCCAGGGCTTTCAAATCTCCAAAATTTATACCGATTGAATTAATTTCCAGAATGTCTACCGGCATACGTTGATGATCCTTTCTTTTCTTTTTATTAAAATCTTTGCAAATATTGAGTTTATTCTTTCCTGTGAATAATAAATCTTCAAACTAAAAATTAAAAGTATTATTGAGACAAATATTTTGAATACGCCTGAAAAATCCTTTATCATTGGATAACATAATCCGATTAAAATTGAAGCCGACAAAAGTGTTATAATAAAGCTCCAAAAAGTAACATTTGAACCGGTCAATCCGTAAAGATTAACTCGCTTAGGAAAGTAAATCGACAACAAAGTCCCGGCTGCACTGCCCGAATGATATAAAATAATTATCAAGCTTATGAATAATAGAAAACCGGCGGGCTTAATGCCGGTGATTATCAGCATAATCAAAGCAAATAAAATATTAAAAATCAAAATAATGTTGAAAGGAAATGTTTTGGAGCGAATTAAATAGCTGTACGAAATTGGCCGGTAGAAATAATTTATAACTCCTTCATAATCGTACCGGAAGAAATTCCCGCAGTACTGTAGGATTATCAATATATGCATAAACAAGAAAAACATTTGCATTATTAATAAAACATGATGTAACCCTAATTTTGATACTCCATCGCTTAATACCATCCAAGCTGTGTAGATATAAAAATAAATTATAACTCCGTAGTTTAAAAGTTCCCTTGGCGAACGGAATGTATAATGCAGTTCTTTTTTAATTATCGGATTGCTTACATACCTGTCAACCAATTTTGTTATAAAATTTTGTTCGTGCTTCGAACTTTTTTCATGCCCAGGCTTTGCAGCAGTATTAATTATTCTTAGAATATGGAGATTTACCTCAGAAATCAAAAAAAGAAATATGAAAAAATATAAAGCTGAGGTAATAAAAAATTCTCTCGAATGTCCCTGCGAAACATATTTTGCAAAAATTCCCGATGGAAGCCAGCCGGTAAAGCTGCTTAATAAAAATATATTATGACTGTTATGGAAAAATCGGATAAGAAAATTTAAAGC
>CAZKUR010000013.1:65753-71375 GCA_964556005.1 uncultured Ignavibacteriaceae bacterium
TAAAGCAAAAAGCAGCACTATCGATAAATAAAGAAATACCCTTTTTAATTTTTTATTCTTTATTATAAAAAGATATATATTCCTGACAAGCATTATTATTCCGCTGATAGAAAAGACAAATAAAATCAAAATAAAAACGGACATGAAAAATCTTCCGGCAGAATCAAAACCGCCGGCAGTAAAGAATGCTGCGAAATAGAATGGAACGAATAGTAAATTAAAAAATTCAAAAATACCGGCACCTATTTCTAGCAAAACAATTTTTCTTAATGTAATCGGATAATAGATAAGCTTTGACGAAATATTTGAGGAATAATCTGAGCTATTGATAAATAATGAAGCAAGGATATTTGAAATAAAAAGAAGAAATAAAATCGTGTTTAAGACCGGGATAAAATTCTTGTCGCCGGGATGAATTTTCGATTTAAATAAAAGTGCAAGCATCCCGCCGCTTATGAATGCATTTAAAAATATATAAATAATAGCTGCAGCGGTTAAAATCTTTACCCAAGTTGCGTTTTTTTTGAATGAGTTAAACAAAATATTTTTGTTCAGGCGGAAAAGGACTCTAATAATTTTAATATTTCCCATTTAATTATAACAGTACAATTACTACTAAAGAATTTGAAGACTAACAAATATGTTAAGAATTTCAAACAGCAATATAAAAACTTTCTGATAGTGAATAATTATGATTTTCGGAATTAAATCTAAACAAATTATTCAAGCATAGTAAAAATATTCTTTTTACCAGAAGAAAATTTTACCAATGTGACGGATAAAATATTCAAATCGAATAACAAGACTATTTTTGTAAATTAAATAAGAACCAATTAGAGGAAACATCATGTACGACTTTTTAAAATTCATCCATGTACTATCCGTCATTATTTTTTTAGGTAATATTACAATCGGAATTTTCTGGAAAGCTCAGGCCGAGAAGAAAAAGGATCCGAAAGAGATTGCATTCACTTTTCAGGGAATAATAAAAGCGGATAGAATTTTTACTATGCCTGCAATATTTGGAATCCTCATCGGTGGATTCGGAGCCGCCGGTGTTCATTATCTATCGGTTTCCGGTACTCCGTGGATTTTATGGTCGTTCATTTTGCTGATTATTTCCGGTGCTGCTTTCATGGCTAAGGTAGTTCCTGCCCAGAAAAAGATATATGCCTTGGCAAGCGACGAGACTAAATTCAACTGGGATGAGTATGATAAATTAGTTAAAGATTGGAATCTATGGGGAACGATTGCAACTATCGCTCCGTACATTGCTTTAGTTTTAATGATTTTTAAACCCAGTTAATTTATTGGCTTTCAACAAAAATAGAATAAATCGAAATGAAAGATTGAACTTTATGTTTCTTATCAAAATTTGAAGGTGCATCTTTTAAATTGTAAAATCCGAACAAGAATATTTTTGCCGCTAATTCGCGAATGATATTAGCGCATTGGCGGCATTCAAAAATTTAAGTTACAAACTCTACAAAGTAAAATCACATTATCAACGACTTCAAATTCTGCACGTAAGCTTCCGCTCCACCCTGCTGGTAACCGGTTTGTGCAATTATTTGTCCCTTTGGATTTAAAAGAAAAATAGTTGGAAAACCCTGAACTCCAAATTTTTGTGCAAGCTGCCTGTTATAATAAATCGTTGCATCTGACTGTTGAATCTTTTCAGGAAAATCTATTTTAACGAGAACTAAATTGTTATCTGCGTATTTCTCGAATGGTTCCTGTGAAAAAACTTCCTTATCCAAACGTTTACACCACACACACCAATCAGATCCGGTAAAGTCGACAAGGATTGTTCGGTTTTCTTTTTGTGCAACTTTCATTGCTTGACTGAGATCGGTATACCATTTCAGGCTGGAATTGCTGTTTTTACTGCATCCCCAAAATAAAAGTAAATTTAAAAGTATAATTGCGGATAAAATTCTTAAGGCAAATTTCATTTCACTTTCCTTGTTCAATAAATTCTAAATTATCAATGTGTTGGATGAAATAAATCACTATAGGATTCATGTTGATATATTAAAACTTATTTTTTAGCAAAATTAAGTACCTTCTGAGGAAACTTGATTTCGAAGCTTACTTCTTTTAAAGCCATAAGAGAAATACACTACCATTCCAACAATAAGCCACAACCCGAAACGCAGCCATGTAATCCAGGGCAAACCAAGCGCTAAGTATAAACAGGATGCAATTCCAAGTATCGGAATTACCGGAACCCATGGGGTTCTAAATGGTCTTTTTCTTTCCGGTTCCCTTTTCCGAAGAATAATTATTCCGGCACAAACAAGCATAAATGCAAATAAGGTTCCTATATTTGTCAAATCAACCATTTCATCTATAGTTGTAAACATGGCAACCAATCCGACTACAAGCCCTGTTGCAATTGTAGTAACATACGGTGTTCTGTATTTCGGATGCACTTTTGCAAAACTTTTCGGAAGCAGTCCGTCTCTCGCCATCGAAAAGAAAATTCTCGGCTGTCCCAATTGAAAAACCAAAAGCACAGCAGTATGGGCTATAACCGAACCAAAAGCAATTATACCGATAATCAGGTCTCCGTATTTTTCAATATGCGCATATTGCATTGCAAGAGTTAACGGCTCAGCCTGGCTTGTTGCTAAAGTTTGAACTAAAGCTTTGTATGGAATTATCCCCGTAAATACCATTGCAACGAGAATGTAAATAATAGTACAGATTATCAACGAACCGATTATTCCAATAGGCATATCCCTTTTGGGATTTTTCACCTCCTCCGCAACGGTTGAAACGGCATCGAATCCTATGTAAGCAAAAAATACCACTGCAGCACCGGCCTGAATACCTTTCCATCCATTCGGTGCAAAAGGTGTCCAATTTGCAGGCTTGACATAAAAAAATCCAACAGCAACAAAAATCCCCAATACAACAAGCTTTATTATAACCATTATTGTAGTCATCCGGGAACTTTCTTTTATACCCATGACGAGAACAACTGTTATCGCAGCAACAATTAAAAATGCAAACAGGTTAAAGACAATCGGTATTCCGAATATGTGAGGAGCATGTTCGAGCAGTCCGGGAATTTTTGTAGCAGTCCTGTAATCGATTATAAGCCAATCGGGAATGTTAATTCCGAATCCGGCAACAAACGTTTTAAAATAGTTTGCCCAGCTAATTGCAACAGCAACATTGCCTACGGCATATTCAATTATCAAGTCCCAGCCGATAATCCATGCGACAAGTTCGCCCAGTGTTCCGTAAGAATAAGTGTAAGCGCTTCCGGAAATCGGAACCATAGCTGCAAATTCGGCATAGCAGAGGGCCGCAAATCCGCAGGCAACTGCAGTTAGAACAAATGATAACATTAAAGCAGGGCCGGCACCCGGCCGGGCAAAATCTCCTGCTGCGGCAGTTCCTATGGTTGCAAAAATTCCTGCTCCGACAATTGCACCTATCCCAAGCATCACGACATCAAATGCTCCAAGGACCCTTTTTAGCTGGTGTTCAGGTTCTTCCCCTTCTTTTATAAGAACGTCTAATTTTTTTGTTCTGAAGATCTGAGGTAACAAAAGATTATCCTTTGGTTTTATTATTAGAACAATTTTAAGTAACTCACAATGACAAGACCAGTCATTACGAATCCGGACTCATATTGCCAAAAAATTGTAGACCGGGTGAAGTAATCTCTCGCTATGTAAAAGTGAGATTGCTTCACTCGAAGACTCGTTCGCAATGACTATTATTATACAATTAAATCTATTTCAATTTAATTCCTCTATAAAATTAATTCCTCCAGCGAATCAAAAACTTCAACTCCGCATTCCTCCAACTTTGATTTGCTTTGATGCCCTGAAGCAATCAAAATACAATCGGCTCCGATTTCAGAAGCAACATCAAAATCATGTTTAGTATCTCCGATTAACAATGTTTCACCTTTCCCGTTGCCTAATTTTTCCATAAGATCGATGCCAAGCTCCAATTTGCTTGTTGCGTAAATATGGTCTAATCCAACAAGGTGAGTGAAATAATGATTTATTTTAAATTGATTCACAATTTCTTCAAGACTGTGCTGTGAATACGCTGAAAGAATAGATTGGCCGACCTTTAACTTTGAAATTTTTTCTAAAATTTTTTGCGCATCTTTGAATAAACTTACTTCTTTTTTACGAATTTCATATTCATTCATCCATTCCCTTCCCAATTCTTTAAACGGATAAATACTAAAATCCAATCCGGTCGCTTTATAATAATCTTCAACAGGAAATGTAAAAATATCTCTGTATTTTTTTAGAGTTAAAGGAGGAAGAGATCTTCTAAATAAGACTCCATTAATTATATCAACGCATAATTCTGCATCGTTGAACAGTGTTCCGTTCCAGTCCCAGATTACATGCTTATATTTTTGAATCATTCTTTTTTAATTAGCAGAATAGAATAAAAATAGTGTATGAATTATTTATTTCTTTGGAAAAGATAAATTAGGAAAAAAATATTTAAAATGTTGAAAGAATTAAAAATATTTTTTCTTTCATGTGAGTAATCTTATTTCGAAAGTGCCTTCATCTCCTCCCACATCCAGAATTTTTTTGGTTTTATTGATGTGCAGGCTTTACGGAAGAG
The DNA here is from genome assembly GCA_964556005.1 of uncultured Ignavibacteriaceae bacterium. Classification (GTDB taxonomy): domain Bacteria; phylum Bacteroidota; class Ignavibacteria; order Ignavibacteriales; family Ignavibacteriaceae; genus CAZKUR01. Next base: position 70,368 of record CAZKUR010000013.1, read on the forward strand.
ATCGTAATTGTAATTTATTAAATCTTCAGGTTCAAATGAGGATAAACAAATTTCTCTTTTACCCGGACTAGCAAATCTTTGTTCTCTTGATAATTCATCCCCGTTTAATCTTAATAACGGACCAGTTTCTGTTATGCTTGTCTACTGTCCATTCATAATTGCTTATTTCTATTTCATTCAATTTCTAAGACCTGTAGAAAATATTATCGAAGATATATAAATTTTCAATATTAATTTAAAGGAAGGTAAAAGAAGATATCATAGCACCATGATCACCGCTTCGCTTTTATCGAGTTTTTCATAAACAATATTCCTGACGACTTCATTCGGAACTTCCATTCTACAGTTCAAGCTGAAATACTTGCCATGCTTACTGATATTTGAAGGAGTAACCGAATATTCCAAACCGCTTGCCGCATGTTCTATCGCTTCAAGCATTTTATCTACGTTTTTGCCAATCACCTTATAGCCCCATTCACACGGATAATCAATTTCCGGCCTTCGGCTGTTTGAATCTAAAATCATTTTGTCCTTAAATAAAGATTATCAATAAAATAATAATTATTTTTTTCATTTTAGCAAAGCCAAATCACTTGGGTTTAAAGAAAAAAATTGCTTGCCTGTATCACTTATTTAACAATCATTTTTGTTAATTTTGTAAACATGAAAAAATGAATTTTTAAATTGAATATTAAAACGTTAAAGGAGTTACTTTATGACAAGCATAGTAGACATATTAGCAAGAGAGATTCTAGATTCCCGCGGTAATCCTACAGTAGAAGTTGAGGTACAGCTTGAAAGCGGTATTATCGGAAGAGCAGCCGTACCGTCCGGTGCATCGACCGGCGAACATGAAGCTGTTGAATTGCGGGACGGTGATAAAGAGCGCTACGGCGGTAAAGGTGTACTTAAAGCCGTGGAAAATGTAAATAATATAATTGCCGATGAGATAATTGATTTTGATGCCGTATATCAAACAGAACTGGATCAAAAGTTAATCGAGCTTGA
>CAZKUR010000014.1:0-64637 GCA_964556005.1 uncultured Ignavibacteriaceae bacterium
TTAACAAATTTAAATGCGTAACATTTTGAGCATACTGGCCTTGATTAACCATTTGGCCTACTATTAAACAAACGACCCTGTTGTTTTCACTTCCTTCATCCTCATCAAAAATAAGAATAAATAAACTGTTATTAGTCTTAGTCCATTGAATATAACCGCCAAGATTATTCTGCAGCCATGTATCGCCTTGTGCGATGGTTCCGTTATGCATATCATCATCTTCGTTGGGGATAACAAAACTAATATTTGGGAATGCATTATAATCCGTAGGTAAATCCGTAAGAGGCATATTCAGGCTTGCCGGAATTCCGTTTGCATTATTTCCCTGCCAGTTCACCCATGGATTATGTGTTCTATGGTAGGAACCGACTGTTCCACCCTGATAGCCGGTATATGGTAAATCTTCGCAATAGCCTCCAAAAGTCAGATTCGACTGAAGCAATTCTGCACCGAGGTTTGGCGTAGTAAAAGGCGTATCGGTAGGAATATTATCATCTGTTACTCCCTGGTTGTCACCTGAAAAAAACAATAAATAATTAGGCTGACTCGGATGCGTTAACGCATGATAGTCAGTAAACAGCGCTCCTAAAGTATCGTTGGCTAAACTATTTATATATGGGGCATTACTGTTTCCAATAATTTGATTGTATCCATGATTTTCCTCTATTACTATTACAACATGATCGGGTTGGGGGACTTGTGAGTAAATGATTGCAGTGGAAAATAAACATAAAAGCAGAATTCTATAATTCATACTAACTCCTGACTTTAAGTTTACGAAAAATTAATTAAGCTATTTTTTAGTACACTAAAAATGTCATTAGTGACATTATGATAGTGTGTTCTTAGTAGTCTCATTTATTTAACTTGTCGTAGATCAAGTCCTTTAATATTTGTGAGATAGAATTTCTAGTTTAGAAGAAAATTATAAAGGTTTTTGTACTTAGAAGAAAATTTTTTTTAGCTTAAAAAATGAAATGTCTGATGATGACATTTAATATCGCTTGTTGGCCTACGAAATTAAATTATTATAATATGTATTGGACTGAGGTAATTATCAATCATCAAAGTCATAAGATATAGGAATTATTTTTTTTGCGTTATTAACTGCTCTGCCCCAAAGTGGAGGAAGGAAGGTTCTTATATATACTTCCGAGATTAATTTTTATTTTACCGTTCATTTTTTCCCTTTAAACAAATCAAGAACAGAAAAAAAAATTATAAATTAATTTAGTTTACTAATGAATAATTCCAAATTAATAGTTAAAAGACCTTCCGCAGATTGTCCCATCAACTGAAGTTAATGTTTGATTAAACGTTATTGGGCATGTTCCATTTACATCAGTCACCCAATTATCTTTACCTACATTTCCTGTATACGTAAGTTGAGAGCAAGCAAAAGTTACAGCTTTGTGAACCGTAGAAAAAGTTCCGTCTGCAGTGACCGTGCCGTTAAATGTTAGAGCATACTTATCACCAATGCCTTTACAATCAGTCATTGCCAATGTTAAATGCATGGTGTTTACGCCGGTGGAAGTTGAATAGTCAGTACTGCCGGTTACATGTATTGAACCGCCTTGAGGTCCGTTAACAGTAAAGTCTTTGCTGCCTACTGGTTGACCGGCTATGTTTTGATTCCATACAAACCAGAAGATATCGATCATACCATAAGCAGTGTATTCATCTTGACATCCCTGATCGCATGTAGGTGCAGGAGGATTAGTTGAGGTATCACTTTTTTTGCAGGAATAAAAGACAAAACTAACAAGGAATGATATCACTAAAAATAAAGTGGTTAATTTTCCGGTATAAGAAGAATTCCCATCGTTATTATTTTTTCCCTTAAACATTTTTGTATCCTTTCAGGAGAGTTTATTATATCGCTATAATTAAGTAATTAAATGAATGAACAAAAGGTATGCCGAATAAAAAGGATACAGGTTTGTTTGTAACTTGCTAATATACTCGGAATTTCAAATAATTATCGCTTAATAAAATAGTTGTCAGGTAATAATAGCCAATTAAGGAATTATCTGCAATCAATTATTTCATCTTAGTTGCATGATAAACATTGAGTTTTCGGATTTGAATAATTGCAATATCTACTAACTTATTAAGAATTCTTTATATTTAAATATTAATTTCAAACAATTTAATCACAACAAATTTATAATTATGAAAATACTTGCAATTGAAAAAGAGAAAGCGGATGTAACGGCGGACGATTTGAGGCCTTATTTAAAAGCCGAATCGCAAAGGATACTGGATCTTTATGAAGAGGGCGTTATAAGGGAAATTTATTTCCATCGTGACAATCATACTGCCGTTATTATTTTGGAGTGCATGGATGAAGACGAAGCCGGAAATTTTCTTCAAGAACTTCCTCTTGTAAAAACAGGATTGATTGAATTTGAAACAACCCCTCTTATTCCTTATCTGGGATTTTCAAGGTTGATAGAATAAATTGATTTTAAATATTTAAAATTGTTAACCTGGAAAATCTTCTATCATTTAATTATGCACAATTAATAATGAAAAATTATTTGAATCTTAGCGTCGATATTAAAGATAAAAATTTAATTTCTTCTTTAGATGAACTTCCTCTTTGGTCTGCGCCTTTCGGCATTTCACTTCTGAATAAAATTAAAATGAATAAAGGAATGAATGTAATGGATATCGGCAGCGGAGTGGGATTTCCTTCGATAGAAATTGCACAAAGATTAGGGGAGTCATCCAAAGTTTACGGCCTTGATCCGTGGATAGAAGCTAATGAACGTGCTGAATTTAAAATCAAATTTTACGATTTGAAAAACATTGAAATTATTTATGGCTTTGCAGAAAAGCTTCCGTTTGGAAATTCGTTTTTTGATCTTATCGTATCCAATAACGGGATAAATAATGTCGAGGATATAAATCAAGCATTGAACGAATGCCGTCGTGTAAGTAAAACGGGTGCTCAATTTGTCTTCACAATGAATCTTGAGGAAAGCATGATTGAGTTTTATGATTTGCTGAAAGAGGAATTGATTAAAAGAAACAATGCTGCTGCTGTCCAAAGAATCAAAGAACAAATTTACAGTAAAAGAAGACCTCTCGCGGAAATAAAACTACTGTTAAGTAATACCGGATTTAGGATTGAAAGCCTTGAAGAAAATAAATTTTATTTAAGATTTTCAGATGGAACTTCGATGTTTAATCATCCTTTAATTAAATTTTGGTTCGTCGGCGGATGGAAAAATATTGTTGATGAGGAAATGCAGGAAGAAATATTCGATGCAGTTGAAAATAATTTAAATATTAAAGCGGTGAAAGAAGGGGAAGTAAAATTGGGAATTCCGTTTATCACATTTGACTGTACCGCTATTTAATTGATGATCTCAAATTTATTATTTTTCATTGCTATTTCTTTTAGGTAGCTTACAATGTATTTATGATCTTTAAAATGCTTTAGATAAAAATCACGTGAGCAAATAATAATTATTTAATCTCAAGTATAATATTATTTTTTTTATTTAGATTTAGATATAAACGGGATTTAGAAAATCATAGTTCTATATTCATTTAATATCATATACAATTTGGGTTTTATATATTGAAAACCAATGTTTCGAATCTTATCAAATATCTGGAATATTTTATGAAATACATTAAATCAATTCTTTTAATTTTAATTATTTTTTTGACAACAAATATTAATTACGGGCAGGTAAAAAAGAAGCCTTTTCAACTTTCTGATTTGAGAAAAATAGTGAATATATCTCATCCTCAGATTTCTCCTGATGGTAAAGAAGTTGCAATGATTGTTTCCCGTTACGATTGGGAAAAAGATTCGACTAAGCAGGAAATTGATCTAATCGATATTTCAAATGGATCTATTCGCAGCATAACTTACCATCGGAGCGGCATTTCAGGCATAAGCTGGGCGCCTAACAGCAAGAAATTGGGATTTACTGCTCATGATAATGAAACAAAAAAATCTCAAATCTACATTATGCCGATGAGCGGCGGCGATGCAGTCAGAATTACAGATTCTAAAACCGGGGTAAATGAATTTAGCTGGAGCCCGGACGGTAAAGAAATTGCGTTTGTTGCACAGGATACCATTCCAAATCCAAAAGAGATTAAACATCACGAGGACGGATTTCAAATTACAGACAATAATTATACAGTACGAGCTGCTCTTCAACCCTGGCATTTATGGATTGTATCTTCTGAGGGTGGAAAAGCTAAAAGGTTAACCGAAGGTAAATCCAGTCTTTGCACTGATCAGGGAACCATTTCTCCGATAGCATGGAATCCGGATGGTAAATCAATTACGTTTCAACAATTTCCTGATGTCTGGGAGGGAAATTCATGGCATTCAGTTATCGCCGAAGTTGACACGAGTGGTAAAGAAATTAAAACCATAGTAAAGGATGAAGGTTCGGGATGGCCTGTTTATTCTTCTGATGGAAATGCATTAGCGTTTGTCATGGCGCGAAATGGAGACTTAAATAACGGCAACGCAGTTTATATCAAAATGAATGGAGAGATTACAGATATTACAAAGGATTTGGACAGAAACATAAATCAATATGCATGGCTTCCGGATGGTAAAGCTGTACTGCTTTCAGGAGATAAGGATACAAGCTCTGTAATCTGGAAACAACCATTAAACGGGAAAGCTGAGCAATTAAATCTTGGTGATGTTTGTGTCGGATATGGAAATTTGAGTGTTTCAAAAAACGGAACCGTAGTGTTTACAGGAAGCACCCCTACTCATCCAACCGAATTATATATACTTGAATCTTTAAATGGAAAGCCAAAACGATTAACCAACTTAAATAACTTCATCGATTCCTTGGAATTGGGAAAATCGATTGGAGTAAACTGGAAAGGCCCCGAAGGTTTTGATGAAGACGGAGTTCTTACATATCCGGTTGATTATAAAGAGGGAGAAAAATATCCTCTTGTTTTGGTAATTCATGGCGGACCTGAAGGTGCATCGACTCTTGATTTCTCAGATCTTGCACAACTATTTTCTGCGAAAGGTTTTTTTGTCTTCCAGCCGAACTACAGAGGCAGCATAAATTTGGGCGATGCATATCAACATGCTATTTATAGAAATACTGGAGAAGGACCGGGGAAAGACATAATGGCTGGTTTAAATAAAATTGAACAGATGGGAATAATTGATACAAACCGGATCGGTGTTACAGGCTGGTCATATGGAGGTTATATGACTTCCTGGCTGAATGGGAAATACCCGGATAAATGGAAAGCTGCCGTTGAAGGTGCGGCGTTGAACGATTGGGTAATGGATTACACGATAGCCTACTATCAAACTTACGATTTATATTTCTTCGGCGGTTCTCCTTGGGTAAAACAATATTGGGATATCTGGAGAGAACAATCTCCGATTATTCTTGCACAAAACGTTAAAGCTCCAACACTGATTTTAGGCGATGTAGGTGATCCAAACGTTCCAATAATCAATAGTTATGAAATGTATCATGCTCTCAAGGATAACGGTGTACACACAGAATTTTATGCCTATCCTCTCGACGTACATTTTCCGCACGATATTGTTCATAGAACTGATGTTTATAAACGCTGGATCGATTGGATTGTGAAATATGTGAAATGAAAAAGATTAAAAAATTAAAAAATTAAAAAATTGAAAGATTAAAAGATTAACTGCCTACGCTAAAGCTTCAGCAGGCAGACAAGATTAAAGGATTAAAAAGATTAATTATTAATTAAGGAGACGTAAAATGAAATTAAACCGTTTGCTATTTGTTGTTGTTATAATTATTCCTTTCACTTCCTTGTTTGCACAAAAACGAAATTTAACGGAAGTTCAGAAGGAAGTCTGGAAGAGTGTTGAAGATTATTGGAATCTTTACGGAAAAGGTGATGCCGTAGATTATTTAAACTACATCGATGAAAGTTACCAAGGGTGGAATTACTCTTTCCAAACACCTATGGATAAAGAGGATATTACAAAATTTATTAAAGCCGATATGTCTCAAAATACGGAGATTATGCATGTAATTACTCCTGCAGTTATTTGGGTAAAAGGTAACTTTGCATTTGTCGATTATTATTACCAGTTAATCGAGCAAAATTCAAAAGGCGATGTAAAAACAACAAGCGGAAGATGGACGGATATTTTGACAAAGAAAGGGGATAAGTGGGTTTTAATTGGTGATCAAGGCGGAAGAACATCTAAGTAAGATTTTAGCTCGCTTTTTAAAATTTAGAGATGACATCTTATGAAAAAGATGCCATCTCTTTTTTGAAAAAAAAGTAGTTGAGTATAGCTATCTTAAAACAATCATCTTTTTTGTTTGCATAAAGGAACCGGCCTGTAACTTATAAAAATAAACTCCACTGGAAAGATTGCTTGCATCAAATTCAACTTCATAATTTCCTGCAGGTTTTGCTTCATCAACTAAAATTGCTGCTTCATTCCCGAGTAAATCATAAACTATTAAGCTAACATAATTTTTTTTGGGAATTGAATACTTAATTGTTGTAGACGGATTAAACGGATTCGGATAATTTTGCAGTAATGAATAATCTGCCGGTGATTTTACATCTGCTTCAATTTCATTCGAATAATCCGATTTACCGTTAAAATCTATCTGTTTCAACCTATATGTATATTTGCCGGAATTCAGGTTTTTATCTTCAAGTCTGTACTGATGCGGTTGAGTAGTTGTGCCGTTTCCCTCAACAAAAGCAATTTGCCGGTAATCAGTATTAAGGGATTTCCTTTCAACCTGGAAACCTTTGTTATTAGTTTCGGTTGCAGTAGCCCAGTTTAATGTCACATTATTATTATCGATCGACGCCTTTAATGATACAAGTTCAACAGGTATATTGGAATCGGAAGTATCGACAGAAACATTATAAGCCAGGCCGCCGTTTCCGAAAGCTCTTGCGTGAACGGCTTTACCGGAAGTTAGAAGTGAGCTTCCATCTGCCGAGATTGCTTCATCAAAAAATGACCCGGCGGTATTAATTGTAAATATGGGATTGCTTCCCTCTGCAGTTTTAAATAAATATAAATCCGGGGTTGCATTATTTAAATCGCCCCATGAAGAAGCAGCTAATACATTTGCATTATCATTAAATGAAACTGAAGTTACCTCATCTCCGCAACTTCCGAAAATCCAGGCAGGTGTGCCTGATTCCGAGGTTTTAAACAACTTGACAGTGCCTGTATATTGGGTAGATGAAATAAAGATTAATGTTCCTACTGCTATATAATTCCCGTTTTTTGATACATCTACGGCGCTTGCCCAATTATAATAAACACCGGGCGGTTCCTGGTTCTGCCAGAGTAAATTATATGTTGAGCCGCTCCACTGGAAAACTCTTACATACCCGAAATAATTTATTGTAGCTATAATGCTGCCATCATAGCTTATTCCCTGGTTTGCTTGAGTTCCTGAAGAACTGCTTATCGGATTAATAGTGCCCTGATATTTAATATTCCCAGTGTATGTTTCGATTACCCAAAATGCTCCGTAAGTATTTATGATCATAAGGGAATCATTTCCTGAGAGCTTTAGGCCCTGGATATTACCGCTGCCTCCTAAAGGATCGGCTAATGTAATTTGCCAAACAGGGATAGCCGATGGTATATTAAATCCTAAAATTATAGACGAATCTGTTAAGTTCGATGTTGCGATTAAAAAACTTCCTTGTTGAGTTAGGGCAACCGGACCGGCAACAGGATCACCGCCGAGAGTTGTTAAATCAAAATTAATAATTGGAACATTACTGGAATTATTAAATACATAAACATTGTGGTAAGCGCCCGCAGCTATTAGATCACCTGCGTAGTTCAAAGAAACGAAGTTAGTTTGAAGATTATTTGCAACAGAATATTCCCAGATAGGAGTTGAATTAGTATTTCCATAAAATGAGATTCTTGGATTATTTAAACCCCATCCGACTGCACCATATTGGCCGTTGCCGCTTACAGCACATTTATCACCAATTGAAACTGCATCTGTATAATTCCAGCGAATTGTAGTCCCCGTAAATATATCCTCTTCATTTGATGTTGCAATTCCAAATGAATGCGAAGAAGAATAATTAACTGCAGGTACTGTAATTAAGCGGTCTTGATTCACCTCCCCATTTTGATCTAAAACATGATATCTCCCTGTATTGTAAGGAAGCTGTTGTGCATAAATAAAACTGCACAGAAAAATTGAAACTACAAGTACTTCGAAGAAATTTTTCATGAGCTAACTCCTATTAAAAATTAATTGAAAAAATTTTCAGGATTTTCAGCGCTATAAAAACCACCTCCTTTTAGTTTTGAGAAACATTTGAAAATATTATAAATCTAATAATGATTTTTTTCCTTCCCTTTTGAATTCATAAAATATAGTCACTGTTTAGTTTTAATCTTATTTACTATTAAGACATTTGTCGTTATTTTAATAAAATCATTTTATTAGTTTTCAAATAATCGCCTGCCTTTAACCGGTAGAAGTACACTCCGCTTGCAAGATTTCTTGCATTAAATTTAATTTCATAATTTCCGGCAGGTTTGTACTCATTAATTAATGCAGCTATTTCTTTTCCTAAAACATCATATACTTTCAAAGTTGTCCAACTGCCAACCGGCGACTGCCAACTAATTTTTGTCGTTGGATTAAACGGATTAGGATAATTTTGATTTAGATTAAAACAAGCCGGGGTCTTTCTCTTCTCTGTTACTTCTGTTGTTCTCGGGAAGAAATGTTCAAGAGCATTATCCAGGTGCGCATACCAATTTCCCCAGCTATGTCCTTCATGCCACTGAAGCCATAATAGATTTTCATAAAATTTGGAATTTAGAACATCTACCAAAGTTCTTCCGTCGAATGCAATGCTTAATTCATATGTTCCCCAATCGATATAAAATTTAATATTTTTCTTATCACCGTTCATTACATTCATCAAAACCTGTTTATTATTCGGCCAATAAGCAGGGGACATGGGAGCACATAACCCAAAGCTTTCGGGGTGCTCATAACATATTTGTGTCGAAATCAAACCTCCGAAAGAAATTCCCAGCATTGCTCGTGAAGCGGGAATTAAATCGGTTTTAAATTTTGAATCTATATACGGCATAAGTTCATCAATAATAAATGAACTAAACTGCTGAGTTTGACTGAATGCATATTCTTCATCCCGGTTTACGGGGGGTACAAATACGGCAATAATTGGATCGATTTTCCCTTCGGATAATAGATAATCAATTATATTGTTTGCAAAACCAAGAGATACAAATTCCAGACCATCATGAAAAAGTATAACCGGGTACATTCTGCTTGCATTGGGATCATAACCCGGTGGTAAATAAACTTTTATTGTCCTTGTATTATTTAAATTCGTGCTGTGGAAAGTTGTATCGAAGAATGTACCGTGAGGTATGTTTGAATAATAGTTAATTTCCGGAGGATAAATATATTCCGGCATTGCAAGCTCTGAATTTGGTCCGTACCCTCCGGTACATGTTTTGGTATTTCGAGGATCTAAAATCCAGTTGCTTCCGTTCAATAAAAATTTATAATCCAACCTTGCATCAGGTTCAAATACTTTTCCTCTATACCATAAATTTGTACCAACAATGTTAGCCATCGGGAAAGCATCGTTTGTCCAGCCGTTAGCATCACCGGGTACGGTTATTTGACCTGCTTGTCCTGTATATAGGAAATAGGTAATCGAATTATTTTCTATAAAAGGGAATGACGGTAGTGTTGTTAAAAAGCTGTCTGCAATAGCCTGTCTGTTACCCGCTGGAACGGAGAGAATACGGTCAAGAAATGATTGAAAGATTGGCCCGTTAACAAATAAATTATTTATTTCCGTTTCGGGATTTCCACCATAAGTTCCCATATCATTGCGAATAGTTCCCAATGAAGGCCAGAGAGCAAAGCCGGGATTTGAAGGATCTTCAATGTCATTAAAAATCGAATCGGGATTTCCGGTATCGATACATGGAGAACTGCCGTTAGTTAAATAGTAATTCATAGTATCCAAAAAGAGAGGATTCTGATTTATATTTCCTGTTCCGTTGTAACCGCCTTCAACAGCGGAATAGTCAATTTGAATGGAACCGGAAATTTGTGGATTTGCTGGAGAAAAATTATCCCAGATAATTGAATTTACAATTTTAACCACTATGCCTGTTGTTAAAATACCTCCGCCCTGAACGGATGCATTATTATTTGCAATTGTGTTATTAATTAAAGTAAAATCTTGAGGCAGGGTATTCATATTCAGTTCTTTGGCGTGGATTGATTTCATTTTTGATAAAGAACCTAAAAGAGTACCGGCAATTTTAAATTTGTGTTGGATAACTCCGTTTGCGAGATAATTATAAAGTGAAATTCCTCCGCCAAACATCGATGAGTTTTTAACTATTAAATTGTTTCTCAACTCAGCTTTTGCGACGTCAAAAAATATTCCGCCTCCTTCTGCATATTCGCCGACGGAAGAAGATACACTGTTTTTTGCAATAAAATTTTTAATTATTGAAATGTTAACCATGAAAGGCGAATAAGTGCTGCAATAAATTCCGCCGCCTATAGCAGGACCGTCAGATTCAACATGATTATTTTCAATAACATTATTTTTAATTATACATATACCTTCTGCTTCAATTAATAAACCGCCGCCTGCGCAATTATTACCATTTAAATAATTTGAGGAAATTAAATTATCTTTTAAAATCATATTTTGATTTGATGGATTTATTGAAGCATAAATTCCACCACCACCTGATGGATGATCTGGAAAGACGACCGAGTTATTTATAATTCTATTATTACAAATTTTAGCCCCTGAAAGTACAACAATTCCACCCCCTGCCCGGTATGCTCCGGTTGGTTCAATACTACCGGTACCGCGGGTTATAGTAAATCCGCATAACACCGAATTTGTATCTTCTCCATTTACAAAATAGACGACTGAGCCTAAAGTTGTATCGGCAGGCTGACTTCCGTTTATAATTGTATTACTGATATGCGAAGTATCATTGTCTATTACGAATATGCTTGAGACAGTTACTGCTTTGCCGTTGAAAAAAATGTTTTCAAAATATTCTCCTTCGTCTACTAAAATGATATCACCGTTTATTGAGGAATCAATTGCTGCCTGAATTGTTAAAAATTCCGAAGGGACATGAAGTGTATCTTGAGCGAAAATAAAATTAGAAAGGAGAATAAAGCTAATAAATATAAAAACCGAGTTCTTCATAATTACCCCTTTTGATGTAATTATTTTTGAAATTCCGGTTAAGTGAGGATATGTTACTTAAAAATAAATTAAGTTTTACAAACTTAAAAATTATTATAAAAACATCTATTAAAATTGTCAAAAACGTTTGTCTTTTAACAATTACATATTGTTAGCAAATTAGGAAAGAGAATCTTAATATTTCAAATGTTTTTTTATTTCTTCTTAAAATATATGGAAGAAAAAGTTTAAAATTATTCTTTATTTTTAAAAAAGATTGTTTTTATAATTTAATCTCAAAAAATTATTAATTAATGAATTCAATATTTTTCAAAAACCAGAATGATCTTCGAAAGTGGTTTATGAAAAATCATAAAACACAAAATGAATTGTTGGTTGGATATTATAAGAAAAGTACCGGGAAGCCAAGTGTAACATGGCCGGAATCTGTAGATGAGGCATTATGCTTTGGTTGGATTGACGGAATTCGTAAATCGTTAGATGATATTTCTTATACAATTCGTTTTACACCAAGAAATCCTAAAAGTACCTGGAGTGCAAAAAACATAAAAAGAATAAACGAACTTATAAAGCTTGGATTGGTGCAGCCTGCCGGGTTGGCAGCATTCAAAAAACTCGATGAAAAAAATTCAAAAATTTATTCATATGAACAAAATATAAATGAGCTTAGTAATGATTTTAAAAAATTATTTAAAAGAAATAATAAAGCCTGGAATTATTTTCAAAAATTAATCCCTTCACTTCGCAATCCTTCTATCCGCTGGGTAATGAGTGCAAAGAAAGAAGAAACACGTTTAAGCAGATTAAACAGGTTAATTCAAAATTGTGAAAACGAAGAATTGATCCCGGAATTACGATGGGGAAGAAATAATACAAGTGATTAAAGGAGAGAAATTTTGAATTTTCGAATTGACTGTTTGATTTTCATTAAGCGGATAAATAATCAATAAATATTTAAAAAATTTGAAAATGTAAATTTACATTTTCTTTAACTTTATAAATAATTTGATATAATTGAAAGATTTATTCAATTGCATTGTTGTTTGCGAATAGTTAATAATTAAAATTATTTACAATCGCTTTACAATTATTAAAAACTCTATAACATATTTATATAATTGAGGTTAGAGATTTTTTTTAATTTAGTAAAGAAATTTTCGTAAAAAATAATCTGATATTTTATCAATATCTCTTGATTATTACAATTCGATTACTTAGCTTTAAAAGCAAATGTAAACGTTTACATTTATTTATTAAAATGCCAATAACAATAAAAGAAATAGCCTACAAGGCAAATGTATCAATTGCAACCGTATCCCGTGCTTTAAATGATAACGATAAAGTACGTCCTTCCACAAAAGAATCAATAAGAAAAATAGCAGAAAGATTAAACTATAAACCTAATATAGTTGCTCGAAACCTTGTTAAGAGAAGTACAGGAATTATCGGTTTAGTGTTGCCTGAAATTCAAGGTGATTTTTATACCGATATAATTAAAGGCGTCGATAAAGCAGCTTCTTCATATAAGTATCATATAATTGTTGCAGGTTCTCATAGTGAAAGATCTGTTGTCGAATCGCTGATTAATTTTATGGGAAAGAGTATGGTGGACGGTGTTATAATCCTGTCTCCACTGATAAACGATCGCATCAAAGAAATAATTAAAAAAAGCGATACACCATTATTGATTATAGATTGTGCTTTCCCTATTGATAATGTCGATACAGTTAATATTGATAATTTTCAGGGGGCATATGCTATTACGGAATACTTGATTAAATCCTTAGGATATACGAGAATTGCTCATATTGAAGGGCCTGCAAATAATAACGATGCTATTCAAAGAAAAAATGGTTATATTGAAGCATTAAAGAATAATAATCTTCCTTTACGGCAAGAATGGATTGTTCCCGGTGATTTTACATCGGAAGGAGGAAGGTTAGCCTGCACAAGACTTTTGAGCTTAATGGAAAAACCGGAAGTTATTTTTGCAGGTAATGATATGATGGCTGCCGGGTGCTATAAAGCCATAAAATCTTTTGGACTTAAAATACCCGGCGACATTGGAGTTGCCGGTTTCGATGATATTCTATTATCTAATTTTCTTACTCCACGACTTACTACTGTTCACATTCCAATTACTGAAATAGGTAAATCAGCCGCCAATTTATTGATCGATAAGATTAAAAATGGAGTCGATCATAAGCCCAGGCATTTGAAAGTGTCTACAGGCATTATAGTTGGCGAATCCTGCAGATTGCTGAAATAATTTTTCCTTAAAACTGACGGTTCATACAGTTAATTATTTATTAAACCTTATTAAAAGGAGGAAATATGAAACGATTGTTATTTACCGTCTCCAGCCTTCTGTTTCTATTCATGTTTGTTTTCGTAACAAAAGTTACCGCGCAAAACCATGTGGATCCGCCGTACATTCAAGTAGTTTCGACAGCCGAACCGATGATTGTAGACGGGATTTTAGACGAAACCGATTGGTTAAAACGCTACGACTACCTGGTATTTAAAGCCGGCGCTTTACCAGGTGATGTAATCTATACGGTTACCGATACTATAACCGTCGTGGGTCCTTATACCGATACAACTACAACTTTTGTTAAATTTTTGCATAACGGACTTGATCTTTATATCTCACTTCAATCCGATGATCAATCTGTTGGCAAATTTGGAACAAGCTGGGAAGGTGACGGACTGTTTATGAAGATTAAGGATGCTTCCGGCATTCCTGTTGAATACAAATTGTATTTTAATGTGGGGGGAACTGACCCGGATATTCACTATGAAGAACCTGCAAACTATCCGAATTCCGGTGAGGGAGCTGCCTGGAAACACCCGGGTACTATAGTTAATGATACTACACAAATCGATTCAGGATATACTGCTGAGATGGTAATTCATCTTGATCAGCTTGGCTATACCGATTCGTATGCGGATGTTGAAGTTTCAATCAATATATTCGATCCGGATGGATATATTGATGATATGGATCCTTACGGCGGTATCGGTTCTTACTGGAAGAGCTGGTGGGGAAGCGAATGGGGAACAGATTTTAGGATTTTAAGATTGGCAGATCCTCAATTAATAAATGCAAATAAAACCACCGACAATATTACCTTAGACGGTAAACTCGATGAAACATTCTGGAGCGGTGCCGAACAAGTAGTAATCGGTGTTGGTTCCAATTTAAGTACCGGCGGATATTATATGCAATGGAATAATCCGCTGAATTCATATACGGATCAAAGCATGGCTACCGTTAAGTTTATACATAATGGAACGGATCTTTATATAGGTGTAACTTCAGACGACAAATCGGTTTGTCAGTGGGCGCCCGGATGGGAGGCAGATGGTTTATTCCTCTGGATGACAAACAAGGGTGAATACCTTCCGGATCCGTCCCAAAGAATGGAAATAAAGAATATGTACTTTGGAGATTCGGTAGGCGGTCCTACCCAATTTCAGTTAAGCGCTACGGTACCAACCGGAGGTGCGGAAGGAGCATCATTTGAACCTGCCGGCACGGTAACACATACCGAAGTTGGCGGAGAAGATGCAGGCTACTCTTTAGAAATTGTCGTTCATACCGATTTGTTCGGTTATTCGGATGGGGATACTGTTCGTGTAAGTGCAGTTATCTGGGATTTGGATTATTCATCTGCCGATGCATATAATGAAGATACATCGGATTATGCTCCTCATTGGTGGGGAAGTCAGTGGGTAGATATCACTTTCGAGAAATATAATCTTTTCAGAATGGTTTATCTATCAAATCTGAGCGATGTAAAAGATGTGATTCCAAATGGTCCTTTAACTTTCCAATTATTACAAAATTATCCCAATCCTTTTAATCCGGCTACCACTATTCGTTACACAATTCCGGAAGGTTCCAAAGTAATACTTAAAGTATATGATATTCTCGGGAAAGAAGTAGCTACCTTAGTAAATGAATATAAGAATGCAGGAAGTTATTTTACTTACTGGTCTCCATCTAATCTTGCCAGTGGAATTTATTTCTACCGGCTTCAAGCTGCAGGTATAGTAAAAACAAATAAAATGATGCTTTTGAAATAAACTTATTTCAGGGAGTAAGCTTCTGAAAGCTTGCTCCCTTTCTCTTCCGGTAAATTAAGTTATTTTTTCTGTAAGACTAATTTTATAACAAAAAAATAAATCTGAATGAAAAAATTTTACCAACTGACATTTTATATATTCTTATCCCTTATCCTAAATCAGGCTGCAATTTATTCTGGCCAGACAGGAAAAATTGCCGGAACAATAAAGGATAAGAATACCGGTGAGCTTCTAATAGGAGCCAATATAATTATCGAAAACTCCACAATGGGTGCAGCCGCCGATATTAACGGTGAGTATTTCATTCTTAATGTCCCTCCCGGTCAATATAATTTGATTGCTTCTATGATGGGGTATCAAAGCATGAAAGTAACCGGGGTTGTAGTGGAGGCAGATAAAACCACGCGTATAAATTTTGAATTGGAAGCAAAGACTCTTCAGCTTAGTAAAGAAATCGTTGTAACCGCACAAAAAATTATTATAAGAACAGATTTAACCTCAAGCGAACTCTCTGTTTCGTCAAATGAAATTAAAAGCCTTCCGTTAGAGAATTTAAGTGATATACTCCAACTAAAAGCAGGAGTTGTAAAAGATGCTAACGGAGGGATTCATATTAGGGGAGGCAGAACTTCCGAAGTAACTTATCTCGTTGATGGAATTCCTGTAAATGATTTTTATACCGGGGCGAGTGGAGCAAACATCGATGTACAGTTCATGGAGGAAGTAAAAGTGATCAGCGGTGTATTCAATGCTGAATATGGTCAGGCATTATCTGGTGTGGTCGATGTTATAACTAAGCAGACATCCAAAAATTTCGAAGGCAGTGTTTCGTTCTCGTCAGGAGATTATTTAAGCAACCATAGTAAAATTTTTTATAACATAAATAATATTAATCCAACGAGTGTAAATGAAACAAAAATTAATCTCAGCGGACCTGTTGGATTTTTAGGACACAATTTTAGTTATAACGTAGCTTTAAGAAGATATTCGAGTGACGGCTGGATATACGGACAAAGGCGTTTCAATCCGAAAGACAGTTCTTACCAGGAAGGAGATCTCTTTCACATCGTATCAACAGGAGATAATAAAGCTGTTCCGATGAATTCTTATTTAAACTACAGCTTTCAAGGAAAAATTAGTTTTGATTTATTTCCTGAATTAAAGTTTTCAAATCTGTTTTTATGGGATAAATCCGACAGTACGAATTACAATCATATATATAAGCTTAACCCTGAGGGATTACCTAAAAATTACAGCAGCGCATTCAACAATATATTTTCATTAACATATGTTTTCTCGCCGAGTACCTTTCTTCAATTAAAATATTCTTACAGCCGCAATGATTGGAAATCATACGTTTATGAAAATATGAATGACCCGCGGTATGCAAACCCTCAATTGTTGTTTCAATTAACCAACTATGCTTTTCTTACCGGCGGAACAGATATGCATTACAATACGCGCACTACACAAACTAATATAGTTAAAGTAGATTTACTCAGCCAGGTTGATCACTATAATGAGGTTAAAGGAGGTATTGAATTTAACTTATCTCAAATTCAACCCGATAATCAAATTGTCAAATACCAGGATACAGTTAAAATTTTTGATTATAACTTTTATTTGAATCAAGGCAAATTTTATTTTAATCCGCTTTCCTTTGCTGCCTATTTGCAGGATAAGATTGAATATAAAAGCGTGATTATAAATGCCGGTGTACGTTATGATTATTTTAATTCAAGAGGAGTAGTTCCTAGCGATTTTAGTGATCCACATAATTCTCCAAAAGTTAAAGCAAAACCGCAATATCAAATCAGTCCTCGTCTCGGTATTGCATTCCCAATATCAGCTGACGGTACAATCCATTTCAGCTATGGACATTTTTTCCAGCTCCCTCCTTATAATTATTTATTTACAAATCCGAATTTCAGAGTAGGTCCGGGCGGTTTGTATACTCTAATGGGAAATGCAGATTTAAAAGCTCAATCAACCGTAGCGTATGAAGTTGGACTTCATTACAAATTTTTGGATATGATTGGATTGGAAGTAATTGGCTTCTATAAAGATATTACAAATTTATTGGGAACTGAAATTCATGATACTTATATAAGAAGTGATCGCTACGCACTTTATGTGAACCGCGATTACGGAAAAGCCAGGGGATTTTCAATTTCTTTAACTAAGCAACCGGTTAATGATAATGTTTCGGTGAGTCTAGATTATACTTTGCAGATAGCCGAAGGTAATGCATCTGATCCGAATGATTCTTATAATAAAGCACAGGGAACTCCGCCTAAAAAACCCAATATCCAGATTGTTCCATTGAATTGGGATCAAAGGCATACAATCAATGTTTCACTGTTTTACATAATTCCAAATAATTATAACATAGGCTTAATCGCTAAATATGAAAGTGGTTTTCCGTATACTCCCGAACTGCAGTCTATTCAAACAAGTTTTGAAAATAGTGCGAGGATGCCCTCCAAGATAAATGTAGATCTTCAATTCAATAAAGATTTTGTACTCTGGAATTCTACAATATCTTTATATGCGAAAGTCTTTAATTTGTTCGATACAAAAAATGAAAAAGATGTTTATCGTGATACGGGACGTGCGGGCTATTCGCTCGTTAATCAATATACACCTCAATACCAGGGGCCGAATACTCTTGATGAATATTTAATCAGGCCCGACTTTTATTCCGAACCTCGAAGAATCGTACTTGGAATTTCCTATAATTTAAATCTGTAATAGGTTTTGTCATGGATAAAAGTAAATCATTTTTTATTACTGTTTTTTTAGTTGCGTTTTTATCAACAGAAATTCTTTCCCAAATCCAAGTGCCGCTGAATATGCGGGGCGATCGAAAGTATCGAAAAGAGGGAATTCACAACGGCAATTTAGTTGAAACACTTTTTTATAATTTCGGAGAAGTTGCCTGGTGGGGAAGAGAACCCTCAGGCGTTTGGCCAAAAGGATCGGGGCATTCTTACATGGACGGCATAACTCCTATCGTAGCTGCAGAAGTTGAAGATGAAACCGGACAAACTATTCATATAGTCGAAGCAGGGTACAGAGAGAATATGGATATTTCTCCGACAGGTGTGGAACGCGGCTGGCAGCCGAGGCCCGGATATGTTAATCCTAACCAGGATAATATTGCAATGAGTGATAATCCGATCACCTGGCCGGAAAGCTGGCCCGATAAAAATGCGTCATGGAACGGCTTTTGGAACGGTTATTTCGGAAAAAGAACTAATGCCGATCAAGAAAGTTTTTTTGTGGTGGATGACAACAGCGATGACGGGCCTAACTTTTTCCCGGATTCAAAGGATCATACAAGAAGAGGTCTCGGATTAAGTGTCGGTGTAAGAGGGTTTCAATGGTCCAACATTCTTTCAGAAGATATTATTTTCTGGCATTATGAAATTACTAATGAGAGTACTCAAGATTATACAAAGATTATTTTCGGAATGTATGTCGATTGCGGTGTCGGCGGGCAGTATGATTCTAACGATGATTATGCTTCATTTGATATAAATAACGATATAACTTATAGCTGGGATCATGACGGAATAGGCCAGGGCGGATGGCATCCTACAGGGTTTGCCGGTTATGCATTTCTTGAGAGCCCGGGAAACGGTTATAACAAAATTGACGATGACAATGACGGTGAATTTGGAAGTCCTACCATTACTGCCCAGATGCTTATAGGTGAAATTAAAGGCAACGGGATTGATGATAATAGTAACGGTCTTGTAGATGAAGATTCGATAAATATCGGCATGAAGTACGCTGACGGTATAGATAATAACGGCGACGGAAAAATCGATGAGATGATTGATGAAACAAGGGATGACGGAATTGATAACGATGGAAACTGGAATTCCAATACAGATGATGTCGGATTGGATGGACTGGCAGGTACAGGTGATTTTGGAGAGGGAGACGGCAAACCTACATCAGGGTGGCAGCCGCCTGGTGTTGTTCCAGGTGCTCCCACTTCGCCTGTAAATAAATTCGGGTTGGTTGATACTAAACAACCTGGAGAACCGCATATTGATAAAACTGATAAAAATGAATCCGATCAAATTGGGTTAACTGCATTCGATGTTTTTTATATCGGTTCGGGAGTTGTCTTCAGGGATGATGATAAGATTTGGGATAGAATTTCCTACAGTCATTTCGATACAAGGCTGCAAAATGGAAATATAGCTTTTCTTTTCGGTTCCGGTCCATTTATACTTCCCGCCGGAACTACCGAAAGATTTTCGCTTGCATTAGTATTCGGAAATGACCTGGATGATATTAAAAGAAATAAACAGGTCGTACAGGATATTTATAACAATAATTATAATTTTGCCCGTCCGCCTGATAAACCGAATTTAACTGCAGTACCCGGAGATGGAAGAGTTACCTTGTATTGGGATAATTCGGCAGAAAATTCATACGATGATTTTCTAAAGGAGTATGATTTTGAAGGTTATAAAATTTATCGAGCTACAGATCCTGGTTTTCTAGACTCATATACTATTACAAGCGGCTACGGAGAAAATAGTCTTTTTAAACCTTCCGCTCAGTTTGATATAGTGGATGATATAAAAGGATTTTTCCCTCTTGATTACCAGGGAGTAAAAGTTTATATGGGAGATAACAAGGGATTAAAACATTCATGGGTTGATACGAATGTTGTTAACGGGCAAACCTATTATTATGCATTGGTTTCTTACGATAAAGGAAACTCTGCAATAGGATTATATCCGTCCGAATGCGCGAAAGTTATAGTTCGCGATCTGGCAGGAAATGTCACGGTCGATAAAAATACGGCTTATGTTACTCCGGGAACAAGAGTAGCAGGTTATGTTCAACCAGGTTTGGAAAGCGGGATTGTACATAGCAGCGGCTTTGCAACCGGCAGCGTCAGCGTAGATATTTTGGACGCTAATAAAATTTCGGATGGAAATTATACGGTTCTCTTTAACGATACAACCCATCCGGATACAATCTTATATTCTTTATATAAAATAAATGGAAACGATTCTTCACAGATTTTTGTCGACTCAAAATATATTAATGCTGAAGATTACAATCCCTTGTTCAACGGAATGAGAGTTCTTGTTGCAAATGATACTATTGCTTTTGATCCTGATAACTCCGGCTGGAAAAACGGAACATCGAATCTTCTTATTCAAGGTCAATTGTTATATTCATTTCCATCAAGAGTACATGGATTTCCATCCAGTTACGAAATCCGTGTTGGACAGCCGGATTCATCCTGGCGGTTCGGTTATAGATCGGCTACGAATTTTCAAGTCTGGGATATATATGAAAATGAAAAAATGAGATATTATTTATGGGAACCGGATACTCTTATCGATGGAAAAATTTCTGCCGGGGATTACATTACTATCTGGATGCAGGTCAATTCTGTTTGGAAAGAAATATGGAAGTTTACATTTATCGCTCCGCCGAATCAAAGATTGTATCTTCCTTCCGAAGGCGAAGTGGGACAAATTGTAATCAGAACGCCTTTCCGTACCGGTGATACATATACATTTCTAACCAACGGTGCAAAAGTTAATTCGGTACAAGCAGCAAAGGATCTCAGTAAAATAGCCGTAGTTCCAAATCCCTATGTTGGTTCCGCAAAATGGGAACCGCAGAGATTAACAACTACCGGTAGAGGAGAAAGAAGAATTTATTTTATTCATCTTCCGAAACAGGCAACTATTCGTATTTACACAATCAGCGGCGACCTTGTAAAAACACTCTACCACAACGCAGTAAATTTTGACGGCCAGGAATCCTGGGATCTAACAAATCAAAATGGTCTGGACATAGCGCCCGGTATTTATATCTACCATGTCGAGTCTCCCGGGCTGCCAAGTAAAATTGACAAATTCGCTGTAATTAAATAAACAGGTTTATATCATGTATAAAAAGATATTTACCATTCTAATAATATTATTTATAAGCGGAAAAACATCATCGCAGGTTTTTTCCGGAACAACTGCCGGACAGTTTTTAAAAATTGAAGTCGGAGCAAAGGCAATAGCGATGGGAGGCGCATTTGTTTCGCAGTCGAATGATGTTTCTGCATTATACTGGAATCCGGGCAGCATTGCCAAGCTGCAGAATAGCGCTGCAATGTTTACGCATACATATTGGATTGCCGATATAAACCATGATTTTGCAGGAGTTGTTCTTAAAATCGGCGAACAAAATGCAATTGGTTTAAGCTATACCACATTAGGAATGGCTGATATGAAAGTTCGTACGGAAATTTATCCTGAAGGAACAGGTGAATATTTTTCTGCTAATGATTATGCAATTGGCATAAGCTACGGATTAAATCTTACTGAAGATTTCAGTATCGGAATTACCGGCAAATATGTCGGCGAAAGAATCTGGCATATGTCTGCTTCTACAATAGCATTTGATCTCGGTATTCTTTATAACACTCCCATAAAAAATTTAAATCTCGGGATGAGTGTTTCAAATATCGGCGGCAAAATAAAATATTCGGGAGAGGATAATTTTATTTATTACAGCTACAATCAGGATGAGCATGGAAACAGTCAAAACGTTTATGCTGAAATAAAAATGGATGAATGGGATTTGCCGCTGGTTTATAGGGTCGGTCTTTCAATGAAAATTTTTGAAAGTGATATTCATTCAATTATTATTTCTGCCGATGCCCTTCATCCGAACGATTACAACGAATTTGTCAACGTAGGTTTTGAATACGGATTTATGGAAAGAGTGTTTTTACGGGCAGGGTATAAATCATTATTTAAACAGGATAGTGAAGAGGGTTTAACTGCCGGATTGGGATTATTATATTATCTCACGGATTATATGCCTGTCAAAGTGGATTATGCATACGCAGATTTCGGAAGACTCAATGCTGTTCATAGAATTTCTCTGGAAATCGGGTTTTAATGATAAATTTTCTAAAAGGAAAATTTAATGCCTCTTTTTCAAAATAAATACGGCTACTTCTCCGATGATGGAAATGAATATATAATTACAACACCTCAGACTCCGAAGCCCTGGATAAATGTTATTTCAAACAGAGATTATGGATTAGTAATATCACAGGCAGGCGGCGGCTTTAGCTGGTTAACACATTCGGAATTTAACCGTTTAAATAGATGGCATCAGGATCTTGTGCAGGATAATTGGGGAAAATATATTTATATAAAAAACAATACTACCGGTGAAATATGGAGCCCAACCTGGCAGCCTGTTAAAAAGGATCTTGATTCGTTTAAATGCAGGCATGGAATAGGATATACGATTTTTGAAAGTATTTATAAAAAAATTAAAATTGAATTATGCATCTTCGTTCCGTTCGAAGAAAGTATTGAAATATGGGATTTAAAAATTAATAATACAGGTGATCAAAATATCGATTTATCTGTCTTCACTTATTTTGAATGGTGTCTTGGTTCATCTTCGGATCATCACCGTGAGTTTCACCGTTGTTTTATCGATGTTAAATTTGACAAAGAGTGCAACGGGCTGTTAGCTAATAAAAGAATTTGGGACATCCCCATCGGGGATAGAGGGCATTGGAACTACGAATATCCCTATACGGGATTCTTGTTGAGTAATAAAAATATTTCCGGCTACGATGGTGATAAGTACTCCTTCATAGGGCAATACGGATCTCTTCAAAATCCTTTCAGTTTGATGAATGGCAAACTTTCAAATTCAATAGGTATGTGGGGAGATCCTATTGCCTGTTTAATGAATGATATAAAGATAAATAAAAAAAGTTCGGATAGAATAATTTTTACAGCCGGATTAAAAAAAAATAAAGATGAGATAATTTCATCTAAACAAAAATTTAATAATCCTGTTAATGTTGATAACGCTTTTTACGTTGTTAAAGCAAAATGGAAAGAACTGTTCAGTAATTTTGAAATTGACACTCCTGATAAAGCTATGAACATCCTTGTTAATAAATGGCTTCCATACCAGGCTATATCCGGAAGGTTATGGAGCAGGACTGCATATTATCAGCAAAGCGGTGCCTTCGGATTTAGAGATCAGCTGCAAGACAGCATGATATTCTTAACTACTAATCCGGAAGAAACTTCCAAGCAAATTCGGCTTCATGCAAGACATCAATTCGATGATGGTACTGTTCTGCATTGGTGGCATCCCATAACTGAGAAGGGAATGGCAGCAAAAATAAGCGACAATTTATTATGGCTTCCTTTCCTTGTAATTGAGTATTTAAAGGAAACTGCTAATTATCAAATCCTTAGTGAATTAGAACCGTATTATGAAAGTGATAGTGAAAGCGGGACAATTTTCGAGCATTGTACTAAAGCAATTGATATGGTACTGTCAAGAATGAGTCAAAGAGGCTTGCCGCTTATTGGAGCAGGAGATTGGAATGACGGAATAAATGCTGCCGGACTTGAAATGAAAGGTGAATCCATATGGTTGGCTGAATTTCTGTATTTAATATTGATGAATTTTTCCAAAATAGCAGAAAGAACTAACCAAAACAGCTATTCCGAAAAATGTAAAGTTGAAGGAAATAAACTCCAAACAGCATTTAATAAAATTGCCTGGGATGGAGAGTGGTTTTTCCGCGGTACTAAGGATTGCGGAGAAAAATTTGGGAGCAGTGAAAATTCCGAAGGACGAATTTTTTTAAATCCGCAGGTTTGGTCTGTAATTAGTGATATTGCTTCGAAAGAAAAGCAAGTTGCCGCTATGTATTCTGTTGAAAAAATTCTTTTTAAGAAAAACGGTTGTTTATTATTGTACCCTGCTTATTATAATTCCGATAAAAATATAGGTTACCTTACACGATATGCACCTGGGAGAAGAGAAAACGGTGGTGTATATACTCATGCATCAATATGGTCTATAATTGCCTTCTGTAAAATTTATAAAAACGATATCGCTTATGAAATCTTCAAAAGATTATGCCCTATATACAATTCCCAAGATCCTGATGTTTATCAAGTCGAACCGTATGTAACTCCTGGAAACATTGATGGACCAGATTCAAAATATTACGGCAGAGGAGGCTGGACCTGGTATACAGGCTCAGCTTCCTGGTTTCAAAAAGTTATTATCGAATGGATTCTCGGAATTAGAGCCAGTGAAGATGGACTGATAATCGATCCGCATATTCCGTTAAACTGGACGGAATATAAAGTAAAGAGAATGTTTAGAGGAACCTGCTTTACCATCCGGTTCAATATACCGGAAGATTCTAATGGAATAGTTGATTTAATAAAAGTTGATGGCGAAGAAATTCATGGAAATGTAATTTCTCCGTCCGGCAAAAAAACTTGTAATGTTGAGGTGATTTTTCGTTAGTAAAAAATAAATCTACGGAGTAAGCATATGAAAAAGATAATATTTTATATTTTGTTTACTTTCCTTTTATATGTAAATGGAAATGCTCAAGGGCCTTACATCTTCTTCAGCGATAGTCCCGATAATACTTTTTACGACTGGAGCTGGGGCTATGTAAATGACCCGAGCATATTGGAACGCGTGGGTGAAAAATTCCCGGTTGATACGGTTTATCATTATTCCGGTATAAATAGTTTAATACTTCACTGGACTTCAAATGCAACAGGTGATTGGGGAATCGCTTGTGCCGCGATTGGAACTCCATGGCCTACTTGGGATGTAACCGTTATGGATTCGGTACAGTTGTGGGTTTACACTGAACAGCCCATCGATTCATTAAATTTACCGGTTATGTACCTCGAAGACAATAATAATCATAAATCGGTTCAAAGGAAAATTTCGGATTATTCTTCAGATATTCCGGCAGATAATTGGACTAAAATTTCTCTGCCAATCGATATTTTTATCAATGGTTCAACCGGAGTGGATTTTACAATTATTAAAACTATATTCTTCGGTCAGGATGAGGCTGATGGAGAAGAGCACAAGCTGTACCTTGATGAAATCAGGATGATTTCCAATGCGGCGGTAATCGATACAATTCCGCCTGCTCCGCCTGTTGGCTTATCTGCTGAAGGATTCGACAGGCATATTGATCTGAACTGGACATTAAACACAGAGGAGGACGTTGCAGGTTATAATGTGTATAGGCAGCAGGGGTCTAATTATGTTATTATTGGAGTAGCCTCAAAAGACGATAGATATTACACTGATTTCATCGGCCAGAGCGGAGCAAGCGGAGCTTATAAAATTACAGCATTCGACAATAACCAGAACGAATCCGGTTTTTCAAGTATTGCAACTTCATCAACTCATTCCTTAAATGATGACGAGCTGCTCGATATGGTTGAAGAAGCAACCTTTAGATATTTTTGGGATTATGCTCACCCATTTTCCGGATTGGCAAGGGAAAGAACCGGTTCGGGAAATACTGTTACAACAGGCGGATCAGGCTTTGGTATAATGGCAATTCTTGTTGGAATCGAAAGAGGCTTCATAACACGTGAAGAAGGTGCACAAAGAATGCTTCAAATACTTAATTTCCTTTCCACCAAAGCCGACAGGTTTCACGGTGCATTGCCGCATTGGCTTGATGGTGAAACCGGTGATGTAATTCCATTTGGCCAACACGATGACGGGGGAGACCTTGTAGAAACCGCTTTTATGATGCAGGGACTTCTTACAGCAAGACAATATTTTGATCAAAATAATACTACCGAAAATGTTATCAGAATCTATATTAAAAATTTATGGGAAGGCGTTGAATGGGATTGGTACAGGCAGGATCCGCCGACAAATTACCTTTACTGGCATTGGTCGCCTAACTTCGGATGGATTATGAATTTCCCTTTAATCGGATGGAACGAAACCATGATTACATACCTATTGGCAATAGCATCGCCAACGCATAGTATCCCTGCCAATTTATACGCCGACGGATGGGCAAGTAGTTCGGGGTATACAAACGGACAATCATTTTACGGCATTCCATTGGAAGTAGGATGGAACTACGGCGGTCCTTTATTCTTCGCTCATTATTCCTTTCTGGGATTTGATGCAAGAAATAAAAAAGACGGCTTTACAAATTACTTTATAAATAATTACCATCATACGAAAATTAACAGGGCATACTGTATAGATAATCCGCAAAGTTATGCAGGCTATTCAGATTCACTCTGGGGATTGACTTCTTCCGATGATCCTTTTGGGTATAATGCCCACTCTCCTTACAGCGGTGATAACGGAACAATAACACCAACGGCGGCTCTTTCATCTATGCCTTACACGCCTGATGAATCTATGATGGTTTTAAAGAATCTTTATAGAAGTTACGGAAATCATATTTGGGGAATTTACGGATTTAAAGATGCAATGAATTTGCAGCAAAATTGGTATGCCGCGAGTTATCTCGCTATAGATCAAGGACCTATTATTGTAATGATCGAAAATGCACGTACGCAATTATTATGGAATAAGTTTATGGCAAGCCCGGAAATTCAGCCTATGCTTGATGCAATAGGTTTTGTGTATGATCCTACCGGTGTAGCTGACAATCATAATATTGAAAAAATAAATTTTGAACTGAAAGGAAACTTCCCGAATCCATTTAATCCTGCGACTACAATTTCATTTACGATCCCTGAGGCTCAGCATATTACAGTAGTTATTTACGATATTCTCGGAAGGAAAGTGAAAACGCTTTTCGACGGAATTATTAAGCAGGGAACAAAAAACCTGGTTTGGGATGGAAAGAACGATCATAGTGCTTATGCAGGTTCCGGGATTTATTTATATACAATTAAAGGGAAAGATAAATTGCTTGCAGGTAAAATGGTTCTTCAAAAATAGATTAAGGCCGATGATGCTAAAAAAAAATTTAAAACTAATTATTGGAATCCTATTCTTTTTTTCAGCGTGCAGAGATAACGGGAAAATAATTGTAATTAATTTCTGGGCGTTTGGTGCCGAATCCGAAAATGTACAAAAACTTTTAAATGAATTTGAGAAGTTCCATCCCGGCATTAAGGTAAAAGTTCAGGCTATTCCCTGGACTGCTGCACACGAAAAACTAATTACTGCTTTTGCAAGTGAAACTACCCCGGATATTACACAACTTGGAAATACATGGATTCCGGAATTTGCTGCTTTGAATTCATTAGAAGAACTTAAAAACCTAGTAAAATATTCAGAAGTTATTAAAGAGAGAGATTTTTTCCCTGGTATCTGGAAGACGAATAAGCTGGGAGAAAAATTATTTGGAATTCCCTGGTACGTCGATACACGCGTACTTTTTTACCGGAAAGACTTAATGGAAAAGGCAGGGTTTCCGAATCCTCCACGAACTTGGCAGGAACTTCACGATGCAGCTTTTCAAATTAAAAAGAATTCATCATTGCATAATTGTTATCCTCTTTTCCTCCCGACTTCTGAATGGGCTCCTTTTATAATATTCGGAATGCAAAACGGCGCCGCTCTGTTAAAAGATCATAATACGTTAGGTAATTTTAGCGATCCTAAATTTGAAGAAGCATTTAAATATTTGATAAATTTTTATAAAGATGATCTTGCTCCGGTTGCAATGACAGGTATCTCAAATGTTTACCAGGCATTTGAAGAAGGTTATATAGCTATGTATATTACCGGCCCATGGAATGTAACCGAATTTAAAAATAGACTTACCAATAACAATAAAATTGATTGGCAGACTGCTCCGCTTCCCTCGCCAAATAATATTTATCCCGGGGCATCTATCGCCGGAGGTTCAAGCCTGGTAATTTTTAAAAATTCTAAATGTAAAAATGAAGCATGGAAACTGATTGAGTTTCTATCATCAAAAAAAGCTCAAGTTAATTTCTTTAAAGTATCTTCTGATCTTCCGGCAGTTAAAGAGGCTTGGGATGATTCAATTTTAGTAAATGATAAATATTTAAAAGCATTTTATGATCAGCTTCAAAATGTTCTTCCAATGCCGCAGGTTCCCGAATGGGAGCAAATTGTATTTTCCAAATTGCAGCAGTATGCTGAATATGCGGCAAGAGGGAGAATGGGTATTAAAGAAGCATTAAATCACTTGGATAATGATGCAGATAAAATTTTAGAGAAACGACGATGGATGGTAAAAAATAAATTATAAATAAATGCTAAAATTTTGAATACTCGAAAATTTAAAATATCGGCAGCCTACTTTTTTCTTGCTCCGTCTCTAATAGTGATTTTTATTTTCTTTTTAATTCCGGTAATTGCTGCTTTGTTAATGAGCTTTACTGATTTTGATATATATGCACTTGGCAGCATAGGTAATATGAGATTCATCGGAGCCGGAAATTATTTTAATCTTTTTAACGATCCTCTTTTCTGGCAGGCATTAAAAAATACATCTTACTTTATTCTTGTCGGCGGGCCTTTATCCATATTCGTATCATTGCTTGCGGCAATACTGCTGAGTTCAAAGCTGGTGAAATTTAAAAGTTTCTTTAGGCTGGTTTATTTTATGCCAGTCGTTACAACACTGGTCGCCGTTGCAATTGTTTGGAGATACATATACCATCCTCGTTTTGGAGTGCTTAATTATTTACTCAGCTTTATCGGTATAAATCCAATAGATTGGCTCGGCGATCCGAATTGGGCAATGCCGGCTATAATTCTTCTTGCAATATGGAAAAACTTCGGTTACAATATGATAATTTTTATCGCCGGAATTCAAAATATTTCGGAAGACCTCTATGATGCCGCTAATTTGGATGGAGCATCAAGCTGGCAAAAATTTAAAAATATTACACTGCCTTTGCTTGCTCCGACTACAATTTTTATTACTCTCATTACTATCATCGGATACTTTCAATTATTTGCAGAACCCTATGTAATGACACAGGGCGGTCCGCTAAACAGTACGCTGAGCATTGTTTTGTATATGTACCAGGAAGGCTTCCGCTGGTGGAATATGGGATATTCTGCGGCACTGGCGTTCGTTCTCTTTTTTATTGTTCTCATAATTACTCTAATACAACTTAAGGTAGTTAAAGAAAATACATTATACTAAATGAAGAAAATAATAATTCATATTTTTATGCTGCTGGCTGCATTGATGTGTTTGCTGCCATTCATTTGGATGCTCTCTGCTTCGTTGATGCAAAGCGGACATGCTAGTGTTTATCCGCCCAGGTTTATTCCGGATAAAATAACATTCGAGCAGTATGCGAATTTATTTCAACGACTTAATGTTTCAAGATATCTCTTCAATAGTGTTGCCGTTTCGATTTTGATCACAGTGATTTCGTTATTTGTTAATTCAATGGCGGGATTTGCTTTTGCAAAATATCGCTTTAGGGGAAAAGATAAATTATTCAAAATTCTACTTAGCTTTATGATTGTACCTGCACAGGTAACAATGCTTCCGCTGTTTCTTATGCTTAAAGAAATGGGATTTATAAATACTTATATGGCTTTAATCATCCCGGGTATGGCAAGTGTATTCGGAATATTTTTAATCAGGCAATATCTTCTTTCCATTCCCGACAGTTTAATAGAATCCGCTAAGATAGACGGCGCTTCGGATTTACGCATCTATTTTTCCATAATATTACCGCTTGCAAAACCGATATTAATTACACTTGCTATATTTACTTTCATGGGAACGTGGAACGATTTTCTCTGGCCTTTAATTGCAATGACGGATAATTCAATGTATACTCTTCCGGTTGCACTTGCAAATTTGATGGGAGAGCATACCTCTGATACTGAATTAATGATGGCCGGTTCGGTAATTACTATCCTGCCGATTTTAATAATCTTCCTCATTTTACAGAAGCAGTATGTAAAAGGAATTATGCTGGGAAGTGTTAAAGGATAAATAAATATTAATTGGTAAAATATTATGAAATTTAAAAATTTATTTTGCTTCAATATCGTTTTATTTACTGCAATAGTTTTTTCTCAAAACAAGGAAGTCGAAAATAAGATTGATTCGCTGATATCCCGTATGACATTGCAGGAAAAAGTCGGTCAGTTAGTACAGTACAGTGGCACTGAAAAATGGAAAGAGGAATTGCTCGGGCAAGGTAGAGTCGGTTCATTTTTAAATATTAGAAATGTTGAAGAAGTAAATAGATTACAAAAAATCGCAATTGAACAAACAAGGCTTGCTATACCATTAATTTTTGGGAACGATGTTATTCACGGATATAATACAACTTTTCCAATTCCATTAGCACAAGCTTCAAGCTGGAATCCTGAACTTGTCGAACAAGCTGCTTCAATCTCGGCATTTGAAGCTGCTTCGAACGGTACAAAATGGACCTTTGCTCCAATGGTAGATATAGCTCGGGATCCAAGATGGGGAAGAATAGCTGAAGGTTTTGGTGAAGATCCTTATCTGGGCAGTGTAATGGCAGCTTCAATTGTAAATGGATTTCAGGGAACAGATATTAGCAGCCCAAATAAAATAGTCGGATGTGCTAAACATTATGTTGCTTACGGAGGTGCTGAAGGAGGACGGGATTATAATACTGTTGATATTTCCGAAAGAACCTTAAGAGAAATTTATCTACCTCCTTTCAAATCTGCAGTCGATGCAGGAGTAGGAACAATTATGAGTGCATTCAATGAAGTAAATGGAATGCCCGCGTCCGCCAATTATTTTACACTGACTAAAATTTTGAGGGATGAATGGAAATTTAATGGTTTTGTTGTTAGCGATTGGAATGCAATAGGCGAACTAATAAATCATGGAATTGTTGATAATAAAAAAGATGCAGCTTATTGCAGTATAACAGCGGGAATAGATATGGACATGGCAGGGGATACATTAATTGGGAACGTCTATTTAAATAATTTGGAAAATCTATTTAAGGATGGAAAGCTAAATGAAAACATAATAGATACTGCAGTGAAGAGAGTGTTACGTATAAAATTCAAAGCAGGATTATTTGACCATCCATTTGTAAATATAAATTATTTTAAAGAACGTAATCTTTCCAAAGAAGAAAAAGATAAAACCGCACTTAAGTTATCAAAGGAATCAATAGTACTTTTAAAAAATGAAGGCAATATTTTGCCTTTAAGAAAGGATATAAAATCAATATCAGTAATCGGTCCACTTGCAGATAATCGTCAGGATGTTTTAGGTCCCTGGAACACCGAACCAATTATAGAAAATGTTGTAACTGTTTTGAAAGGAATTAAAAATGAGGTTTCTGCTAGTACTAAAATAATTTATAAATTAGGATGTGAGATCAATAGTGAAGATAAAAGTTATTTTGAAGATGCTGTTAATGCAGCCAAAATTTCCGATGTTGTTTTATTAGTCCTTGGTGAAGGGGCTGATATGAGTGGAGAAGCTGCAAGCAGATCAAATCTTGATTTGCCCGGTATTCAGGAAGAACTGCTTGAAAGAATTTATCGAATAGGAAAACCCGTAATATTAATTTTAATGAACGGACGTCCCCTCTCCTTTTCATGGGCAGCGGAAAATATTCCTGCAATTCTTGAAGCCTGGTTTTTAGGAGAGCAAACAGGTAATGCAATTGCAGATGTAATTTTCGGAGATTATAATCCATCCGGGAAATTGACTGTAAGTTTTCCCCGTACAACTGGACAAATTCCGGTTTATTATAACCATAAAAATACTGGCAGGCCCTTTAATAAAAATGATAAATATACTTCAAAATATTTAGATTTACCTGAAGGTCCTCTTTATCCGTTCGGTTACGGCTTAAGCTATACAAAATTTGAGTATAATAATATAAAAATCAAATACGATACACTTTCTTCCGGGCAAAATAATTCCGTTAGTATTGATGTTAAAAATATTGGTAAAGTTGAAGGTGAAGAAGTTGTTCAACTTTATGTGCATGATTGTACCGCAAGCATTACTAGACCGGTTCAGGAATTAAAAGCATTCAAGAAAATTTCTCTAAAACCTGGTGAGAGCAAAACGGTTAGCTTCAATATTTCCCAGGATATGCTTTCATTCTATGGAACTGAAATGAAACAGATAGTAGAACCTGGAAAATTTGAAATCATGATCGGCGGAAATTCAGATAATACGATCAAAACTTCTTTCGTCTTAGGGAAGATGACTGAGATGTAATACTATTATACTAATAAAAGAATGATATTAAAAGAACCGAATGAAGATAAAAAAGGATACAGTAATTACAGACCCGACATCATGTGAATAGATTATCGAAGGTCGGGTGAAGCAATCCCAATAGATGAGATACAAGAGTGAGATTGCTTCACTCGAAAACTCATTACTAATAACAAGATAGGTAGTGAATAACCCAAAAAAGTAAAGGTCATTACGAATCCCGATTCATCAGTCACCACGCAGAATCGGGATGAAGTAATCCTATCCATTATATTGATAAAAAGTGAGATTGTCCGCCTAAGGGCGAGACCTCGTCTTTGACGGGCTAAAGCGGGCTTCACTCAACCAATATTCAAATCTGAACTCTGTTGGGTTCACAATAATTATTGAAATGATTTTAGGGTTTTCCAACTAATACTAAAATTGTTATTCATCTGATAAATAAAGACAAGGACTTTTCGATAACCGGTTATGACAGTTGATAAGATTATCATCATTTTAATGAAAGGTTAATATATCAGAACTAAATATTGTTATTTCTTTTTCGATTACACTAAGGGAGTAATTAGTTATGTTATCTCTCAAGAAAATTTTTATAATCATTATTTTCGTATCGATGTTTATTTTTCCTCAATCAAAATATGATAATCATGTTTTTTTTGATTACAGTAAAAGCGATAATTTTTATTTCTACAGTTCAGGCTTTTTTGACGGCGAATCGAAAATTTCTTTACTAAACAGTAAGCTTCCTGTCGAATCATCTAATTTCTTTTGTCCTCCTAATTGCATTAGAATGAACTGGACTTCCAGCGAAAATGGTAATTGGAAAGGCATAATTAAAATTGATAAGTGGAGGAACAGGAATATAAATTTTTACGGAGATTATCTTTCTTTCTGGATTTTTGCTCCTGTTGAAATAGAAAAAAATTCATTGCCTCTTATTTCAATAAAGGATTGGCAAAACAAAGAAACGAATGCTTTAAAGATTTCACAATTTATTAATGAAATATTCTACAAAAAATGGACTCAAATTAAAATTCCGATTAAAGCATTTTCAAAAACGGACAAGGCTTTTAATTTTCATAAAATTAAAGAAATAAATTTCTCTCAAGGTTTTCCTGATAAAAAAGAACATACTCTTTTAATTGATGAAATAACTTTCGTTAATCTTTACAATAACTCATTTAACCTTCCGGTTCCTAAATTGATTAAGGCTAAAGGATATGATAGGCATATTGAATTGGAATGGGAGAAAATAAATAATCCTGGATTATTTGCATATAAAATATACAGATCAACGAACGGTGTCAATTTTACACCGGTAGCATTTCAAAAAGACAACTTTAATCGTTATTCGGATTTTTTAGGTAAAAGCGGCGTAAAGGTATATTATAAAGTAAGTTGTCTTGACTTAAATTTTAATGAAAGCCCGCTATCAAATTCTGTTTCTTCCGAAACAAAAAAAATGAGTGACGAAGAGTTATTATCAATGGTACAGGAAGCAAGCTTCCGATACTATTGGGATTCGGGTCATAAGGCAGCAGGTTTAGGATTGGAAAATATTCCGGGTGATGAAAACTTGATTGCTGTCGGTGCCTCTGGCTTTGGAATTATGGCAATTATTACAGCGGCAGAAAGAGGATTCATAACTCGTGACCAAGCGGTTCAGAGACTCTTAATGATTGTTAGGTTTCTAAAAAAAGCAGATACATTTCACGGAGCTTTTCCTCATTTTTTAGATGGGAATACCGGTAATGTTATTCCGCTTTTCGGGAAACATGACAACGGCGGTGATCTCGTAGAAACTGCATTCTTAATGGAAGGTCTTCTTACGGCAAGGCAGTACTTTAATAAAAATATTGCAGATGAAAATGAAATTAGAAATAGCATTACTGAAATCTGGCAACGAATTGAATGGAATTGGTACAAGCAAAGTTCGGACAGCGATTTTTTATTCTGGCATTGGTCCCCAGACTTTGAGTGGGTTATCAATCATCCTCTCGTCGGCTGGAACGAAACAATGATAGTTTACCTTTTAGCAATTGCTTCTCCAACTTATCCTGTTGAACCGGAAATGTTTTACAGCGGTTTCTGCGGACAGTCCGAACGCGCCGTGAAGTACCGGCGCAATTGGGGTAAGACTACTGACGGAGATCATTATGCAAACGGTAATAACTATTACGGAATAAAACTGGATGTTGGAGTCGGCAGCGGCGGCCCTTTATTTTTTAATCATTATTCGTTCATGGGATTTGATCCCAAGATTATTAAAGATGAATACACAGACTATTTCGAAAACAGTAAAAATATTACACGAATAAATCATCTATATTGCATTGATAATCCGGGAGGGTATGCTGGTTATGGTGATAGCTGCTGGGGCTTAACGGCCAGTGATGATCCTTGGGGTTATCTGGCGCATGATCCTTCAGCAAATAAAGATAACGGTACAATTACTCCAACCGGTGCGTTGGCTTCTTTTCCGTTTACACCGGAAGAATCGATGAAGGCCTTAAAATATTTTTACCGTGAATTAGGCGATAAACTGTGGGGAATATATGGCTTTTACGATGCATTTAACTTAACTCAAAATTGGTTTGCTAAAATTTATATGGGATTAAATCAGGCGCCTATTACAGTAATGATTGAAAATTATCGAACCGGATTTATCTGGAAATTGTTTATGTCGAATCCGGAAATTCAACAAATGGTTAAGAGAATTGGAGTTAAATGATTTCCGGCAATTTACGGTGAAAAATCTTAAATTAAATTAAACTTTAACTTTAGATGATCATTTCCCCGATAAATAACTTTTTGAAAATTACCTAATTCACTGCAAATAATCATTTCTTAATTAAATTAAGATTTGAATTCATTTGATTTTAATTTTGTTACATATAATATGTAGAACTTGTCTATTTATGCTACTTAACCGGTAAACATTTATTGGATATTTCGCTATAATTATTTATGATCAACAGGTTTAATAATAGTTCAATTAGTATTAAATTCAGGAAACAATTTATTCAAATTTTTTTTGCAAAGGATTATTCATGGCTAAAACTGGCAAGTTCGCCGTAGGGGTCGATCTCGGGGGGACAAATATTAAAATCGGGATCGTTTCCGAAAAAGGTACAATTGTAAAAAAAATTTCCGTTAAAACTCAAGCTGAAGAAGGAACTAAGACTGTAGTTAAGAATATTAAAAAGGGAATTCAGGAAATTTTAAAATCCAATGATTATAAAATTCGCGGAATTGGAATAGGCGCGCCTGGAGTTGTTGATATAAAGAAAGGAACTGTTGAAAATCCCCCGAACTTTCCAGGTTGGGGAAGAGTTAATTTAATAAAAGCCGTGGCAAAAGATTTTAAATATAAAGTTCATGTAGAAAATGATGCTAATGCAGCCGCAATCGGTGAAATGATTTTCGGAGCAGGGAAAAAATATGATTCGTTTGTTATGGTAACTTTAGGAACCGGCGTAGGCGGGGGAATTATTCTAAGGAATAAAATGTACCGGGGCGAATTCGGTGCAGCCGGGGAAATCGGGCACATTACAATTGATTATAAAGGTCCGGAATGTAAATGCGGATCCTTTGGATGTATCGAAGCTTTTGTCGGAAATCAATACTTGGTAAAAAGAGTAAAAGAACAACTACAGGATCATAAAGATTCCAAAATTTGGGAATTAATTCAAAACAATCCGGAAAATCTTTCTCCTAGAATAATTCAGAATGCATCAGAAAAAGGTGATGAATTTGCAAAATCGATTATAAAAGATATGGGCTTGCACCTTGGAGCAGCTCTGGCATCGGTCAGCAATTTGCTCGATATAAGTACATTTATTATGGGTGGTGGAGTTGCCGGTTTTGGCAAACCTTTATTTGATGTTATACGTACCAGTGTAACAAACCGTGTGTTGAAACCGTTAAAACATAGAGTTAAAGTGCTGCCTGCAAAATTAAAAAATGATGCAGGAATAAAAGGCGCTTCTGCCCTGGTTTTTTACAGGTCTTCTTGAGAATTTGTCTGATGAATTTGTAAAATTTTGAATCGTTAATGAAATTATTTCTCGTATCTATAATTCTGTTTTTGGTTGCAGGGATTGCCTTTCCTCAAGTTTCGGATTCAACTCAACAATTTAATAAGGATTCTTTACTTGCAGGTTCCGGTTTAAAATCATTTAAAGACGATACGACAAAACAAGAGAAAAAATATGATGTTGATACCGTAATTTATGCAAGCTCAAGTGATTCTCTAATCTTTAACATTAAAAACCGGAAGATGGATATCTACGGAAATTCCGAACTTAAATACAAAACCACGGATCTAAAAAGTGAAAAGATGTTCATCGATTTTAAGACAAATCAAATTGACGCGGAAGGAGAAAAATCAGATACACTTGAAGGAAAATTAAAAGGCGCACCCGTTTTAACCGAAGGTGGTGAATCCTTTTCAGGTACTTCGATGAGATATAATTTTAAAACGAATCAGGGTTTCATTTCATATGCGAACACCGAATCAGAAGGAGCATACTATAGCGGCGAAAAAATAAAAAAAGTTTCCAAGCATTCATACTTTGTTGAGGATGGAACATTCACCACATGCGATGCAAAACCTCCCCACTATTATTTCTTTGCAAATAAAATGAAAGTAATCGAAAAACAGGAAATTGATGCAAAGTGGATCTTCATGTTTTTCGGAGGTGTGCCTTTTCCAATTCCACTTCCGTTCGGAGTTTTCCCGCTTCAATCGGGAAGAAGATCGGGAATTATAGCACCGGCTTTCGGAGATGACGGAACATATGGAAAATATTTTAATCATTTCGGGTATTTCTTTGCATTCAACGATTACCTGGATTTGAATTTAACTGCCGATTATTATACGAGAGGAAGCTACAGGCTAAACAGCAGGTTTCGTTATGTTAAACGTTATGACTATAATGGTAACTTTCAGGCTGGTTACGCTTTTTTTAAATCAGGTCTTATTACAGACCCCGACAGGCAAGAAAGCAAAAATTGGCAGCTAATGTGGCAGCATCATCAAAATTTTACTCCAACTCTAACATTCGATGCTAATCTCGATTTTACAACCAAAAATTTTATTCAAAGAAATTCAGCTGATATAAACCAGCAGTTGACAAACACAATTGTTTCAAATGCAACATTATTCAAAAGCTGGGAAGAATCAGGCAACAGTCTTTCTTTAAGCTACAGCAGAACACAGTACCTTGAATCGGGAAACATAAATGAATCTCTTCCTAATTTAACTTTTTCAAAAAACCGCGCTTATCCTTTTAGAACTTCCAATAATCCTGCTGACTATAAATGGTACGATTTGATCGGATATTCATACACGGGGCAATTTCAAAACAACAGGGTAAAGACAAACGGGCAGTTAAAAATTCGCGGAGGTATTCAGCATAACTTTGTAATAAGTGCTTCACCTAAAATCGGTTATTTCAATATTGTTCCTTCCGTCAATTACAATGAACGATGGTATAATAAGAAAGTCAAAATTTCCGATATTGTTTCTCCTTATACAGGAAATGATTCTGTTATTGTTAATGATGTGAAACAAATTAATTTTGTGCGTACATTCAATGTAGGATTAAGTGCTTCAACAAAATTTTATGGAATCTTTCAGCCGAATATTTTTGGAATCGCTGCAATTCGTCATACTGTTAATCCTTCAATTTCATATAACTTTACTCCCGATTTTTCAAAACCGTTTTGGGGCTATTATGATTCTTACAGAACTCCCGAAGGCAATATAGTTCAGTATAATAAGTTTCAAAGAGAAATTTTCGGTGGACCATCTTCCGGTGAATCACAAAGCATCTCATTATCCATTAATAATATTTTTGAAATGAAAACTGCTGCCGATCCGACAGATACAACATCCAAAGTAAATAAGATCCAGCTTTTAAGATTAAATGCAGGAATGGGATATAATTTTGCAGCAGACAGCTTAAAATTATCGGATTTGAGTTTATCTTACAGCACACAGGTTGGTAACGTTTTCAGCTTACAGGGTTCTTCTTCATTTACTCCTTATGATTATTCTTCCACTGTTTCAAAGATTAACAAATTTTTGATAAATGAAGGAAAGGGATTGCTGCGTATGACAAACTTTTCTTTTTCTGTTTCAACTACATTATCGGGGGAAAAATTAAAATCCAGTAAAAATGAAAATACCTATCAAGCGGACACACTTCAAGACAATAGAGGAACAGGTTATGTTAACGATATTTATACAGGTATTTATGGTAACAAAGAAGCTGATTTCTCAATACCCTGGAATATTTCGCTAAGCTATATTTATTCTATAAGCAAACCGATTCCTTCACAAACTTTTAAATCTTCCAATCTTAGCGGCAGCCTTGATTTTAATTTAACACCTAACTGGAAATTATCCTTTACCGGCAGCTATGACCTTGAGCAGAAAGAGTTTGCTGCACCTCAAATTAAAATATCGAGGGATCTTCATGCATGGATTTTAAATTTTACATGGAATCCGATTGGCACGTTCAGAGGCTATTTTCTCGAAATTAGAATAAAGGCTCCGCAGCTTTCGGATTTCAAAATTACAAAACGTGATCAATTTTATAACGGAAGGTAAATCATGTCTAAACTATATATCATAGACGGAAACAACCTTATCGGAAAAGTACGTTTTTTATTTTCTCTTCAAAAAAAAGATAAACAAGGTGCAAGAGAAAAACTTGCTTTCATGGTCGAAAATTATTTCCAGCTTAAAAAAGTTAAAGTGTCACTCCATTTTGATGGATTTGAAAATCTAAAAATTAAAACAAATAATATCAAAATAGTTTATTCAGACGACAGGGAAGCGGATCAAAAAATTAAAGATCAGATCAGTCAAACAAAAAATAAAAAACAGATTATTGTTGTAACCTCAGATTCAAACCTTGCAGAATTTGCAAAAGTATGCAGCTGTGAAGTTATCTCAAGCGAAGGCTTCGGTAAAATATTAAGCGAAAAAAAATCCAAAGATGCCGAAGAAGAAATAATTAGAAGGCTAAATAATCCTGAGAATATCAATGAATTTAAGGAACTTTTCATGGGCAAAAAGTAATAATCCACCGGTTTCGTCAAGAAATTTTGAATATGAAAGAAATATTTTTTTTCTTTAATAAATTTTTAATATATTAAATAAGAGAAATACTGTTCTGAATAATTGATTCATGTTTAATCCAAAACGAATTATTTCATGGTACTGCAAGTTTTGAATTATCGCAATTACATTCCTCTTACTGATGATCTTTGTCATTTACTTGTTTGATTTGCCACTTTTTTTAAGTTGAATATAAAAATCTTGAAACTTAATATTTAAAATATTCCCAATCATTTTTCAAGAAAGAGATCTTTTTAAAGCGAACTCATTATTCATTCAATTAAAACATAATTAATTACGTTTTCAATAACTTATCAACAAGGAGTGAAAAATATGTTGAGGAAAAATTCTACCAGGAGCTTTTGTTATATATTTGCCTTCCTTTTTAGCATCTGCTTTTTTGCGGCAACAACTAAAGCGCAAATCAGCAGTTCAAACATAGATCATTTGCCGAAAGATCTTACTAACTCGTGGGTACCGCAGGATGAAATGTTCAGCCCTGTTACTGTAAACGGCTGGGATAACTTCTACCTGGGCGTTGATTTTGCAGAGCCGCACATGTCTGAAAACCCAAATGATCCGCTGCAATATTTTAACGCTTTCAATATTAATGGTGCGCATAGAACGTATAATGGATTTGATTGGCAGTACTCAGCGCCCGGCTTCGGTACATCAGTTGCCGGCGATCCTGTTACTGCGTATGACAGTGTTGGCAATTTATATTATATGTCGTTGTACGGTTCAATAAGCGGGGCACTTGTACTCAGATCAACAAATAACGGGCAAACCTGGGGCTCCGCGGTTGTAGCAATTGCTGGCGGTGATAAATGCTGGATGGCTGCCGATCAATCGGATGGGCCATATTCGAACTATCTATATGCTTCGATAACGAACGGTTCGTTTACAGGCCAAAGCTTTGCCAGAAGTACAAATTTCGGTGCAAGTTTTACAACTACATTTACTGCTTCAAATTCACCTCTTCCGGGAGCTATGGTAGCTGTTGGTCCATACAAACAAGGTTCTACAGATATTCCCGGCGGATGCGTTTACTTTGTAACTAATTCAGGAAGCAGTTATGCCTCAGCTTATGGTTTCTATCGCTCAACAGATGGCGGCTCTACTTTTCAGCTCATGTCAACTCAATATTTTTCTAATTATGTAGGAACCTATGTCCAAAACCGGAACTCTGTTCAAAATATGAGGACAAGGCCTTATCCTTTCATTACAGCGGACAACAGCTACGGGCCATATCGCGGAAGATTATATCTCGTGTATGCATCAAACAACCCCTCAGGAAACGGAAACAAACCGGATATCTTTTCCCGCTATTCAGATGATCAAGGCGCTACATGGTCAAGTGCTGTTGTTGTTAATGATGATGCAAATTCACAAAACAATAATCAATGGCATCCTTCTATCTGGTGCGATAAAGAAACCGGGAGGTATTTTGTAAAATGGATGGATACAAGAGATACACCTACAAGTGATAGTGCATATATTTATGCTACGTTCTCCGATGACGGTGGTCAATCATTTGCACCGAACCAGAGAATTTCAAATCAAAAGATGAAGATAAATTGCAGTACATGCGGAGGTGGTGGCACACCGCGATATCAAGGTGATTATGATGCTGTAACTTCTAACAGTAACGTTTCAATGATTGTCTGGACAGATTTTAGATCCGGCAACTTTGGAAGTTACGTCAGTTATTTCCCCGATTTTGCTTTATTAACTACTCCTGCATCAAATACGGTATTTAATGATGCCGATAGTGTTTATTATACAATCGATATCCCTGCTACAACTTTGTATACAAACGATGCTATATTTACTGCGACTGTTTCTCCAACTCCGAG
This sequence comes from uncultured Ignavibacteriaceae bacterium, assembly GCA_964556005.1. Lineage (GTDB taxonomy): Bacteria > Bacteroidota > Ignavibacteria > Ignavibacteriales > Ignavibacteriaceae > CAZKUR01. Next base: position 41,360 of record CAZKUR010000014.1, read on the forward strand.
CCAAGGAACTATTGATGTTTCATTCGAACCTTCTAATATTATATCTACATTCCCGGGACAGACTCAATTGAAAATTAAAACTTCCGGTTTTGTAACTCTCGGCAATTATCAAATTGATATCGAAGGGAAAGGACCTAACGGAACACCTTATCACAAAAGACAGGTTGAGCTTGTTGTTGAACTGGCAACTCCTGTCGAACTAAATGCTTTTAATGCACATGTCGGTTCAAATGGTGTTTTGTTAGAATGGAACACTGCTTCCGAAACTAATAACAAAGGATTTGAAATCGAAAGAAAAATAAGTTCCGATCAATTATCGTCAGGAAGCCAGTGGAATAAGATAGGATTCGTTTCAGGATTCGGCACAACAACAGAACAAAAGAATTATTCCTATGAAGATAAAAATTTATCACAGTCAGGGATTTATTCTTACAGGTTGAAACAAATCGATGTGGATGGTGCATTTAAATATTCAAACATAGCAGAAGTAAGCATTAATAAACCCTTAAATTTTGATTTAAGCCAAAACTACCCGAATCCATTTAACCCGAGTACAAAAATAAAATATTCAATTCCGGATAATGAATATGTAACGATAAAAATTTACGATGTGCTTGGGAACGAAGTTAAAACCCTTGTCAGCGAGAGAAAACAAGCAGGCGATTATGAAATTAATTTTAATGCAAGCAATCTCTCAAGCGGAGTTTATTATTATAAGATTCAAGCCGGCAATTTTGTAAAAACCAACAAGATGGTACTTTTGAAATAACGATAGTAAGTGACTTCAAAATTATTATTTCTTTCTATAGAATGTGCGGTTTCAATCTTTTATTAAGCCGCACATTTTTTATTTTAAATTCCGGCAAAAATGAGAGTTTTTAATTTCTCACAAAAAAAATCTATTTTCGTATGATAATTGAATAATTATTTGCAGAAAACTTAATCCGTTGGATATAAATAACACTTACAACATCGAAGAATTCCCGAGGAAAGCAACAAAGAGTGAAAAATATTTTTTGTTTGCTGTCTTACCGGAAAACAAACCCGGCTATAAATATTATAGAAATAGAATTAAAAGCTTGTTTATAACCGGTTATGGCAGATTCGGTATGAACAATTATATCTTCGGAAAAGAAAATTCGAAGACGGATATTTCAATGCCGACTATGCCGGTATTGGCTTCCGGGACAATCAAAATTGAAGAAGATGAAATTGACGTAACTATACATGAAGAATTTGAATTTCAAATCGAAACGGATATTTCGCCGAAACATTCGGAAAATCTGCCGGAGCACTTTACGGAATTGTCGAGATGGAGCTATTCTGAATGGAACCCCGGCGATAATGCTCCCAATGATCGATCTTTTGTAAAAGAGATAGAAATTGTACGGAGAAAATTTATTTTAGCAATTGCACCTGCTCATAAGAAAATATGGCTTCATGAAACAGCTACAGGAATTAATTATTTAATACCTGTGAGTAATTTTTATACGGAACTTATGTCAGTTAAAGGAATCAGAGATTCTAAAATTGCATTGCGGCCAATTAATCTTTTTAACGAGGTTGAAAAATATTCCGACCAAGATTTCATAAATGCTTTTATAAAATATAATTTATATTTAAGAAGAATAAATTTTGATTTCTCCGGATTATTAATTCATGACAAACCGGAGCATAATCACAAATGGTTTAATATTTTCAGGAAGGAATAATTTGACTAACGGAGAGATAATTAAAAAAGGATTGGAAGTTATACGAATAGAAACCGAGGCTGTTGCTGGATTAGTAAATAGTATAAATGATAATTTCGTTGAAGCCGTCGAAGTAATTTATAATTCAAAAGGCAGAGTCGTTCTAACGGGAATGGGCAAGTCCGGAATTATTGCAAGAAAGATTGTTGCTACATTAAATTCAACAGGTACTGCGGCGATTTATTTACATCCTACCGATGCACTTCACGGCGATTTAGGAATGGTTAGGCAGGAAGACGTTGTAATTCTTATTTCAAAAAGCGGCAGCACACAGGAAATATTAAATCTTATTCCGTTATTTAAAAGATTAGGCGTTAAACTTATCGCGATGTCTGGAAGTAGAGAAAGTAAACTTGCAGCAGGTTGCGATATATTTTTAAGCATCGGGGATGCGGAAGAAGCTTGCCCCCATGACCTTGCTCCCACTTCGTCAACTACCGCAACTTTGGTTTTAGGCGATGCACTGTCAGTTGCTCTTCTATTAAAACGAGGATTCACTGTCGAAGATTTTGCACTTTTACATCCCGGAGGTAGCCTTGGCAAACGGCTTTCTCTCAGAATAGAAGAGATAATGTATACCGGAGATAAAGTGCCCAAAGTCCTTGAAAATACTTCACTTAAAGATGTTATTTTCGAAATTACTTCGAAAAGATTAGGAACTACCTGTGTTATTAATGATGACGGTTATTTGATCGGAATTATTACTGACGGGGATTTAAGAAGATTGCTTGAACGAACGATGGATATTAAAGATTTAAAGGCTAAAGATATTATGACTGCCAAACCGAAAGTTACGAGAGGTGAATTGTTAGCATCTTTTGCATTGCAGCAAATGGAAAATCACAAGATTACTTCTTTAGTCATTGTCGATGATGCTAATAAACCCGTCGGGATAGTTCATTTGCATGATCTTATAAATTTAGGAATACAGCAAAGATGAAAAGATTATTTCTCTTTGCAATTATATTATCCCTTGCTGCCGGATGCTCGCAGGAAAGAGTTAAACCAACGGTTAACATTAATTTAACTGAGGGAGAATTGCCTTCACAGGAAAGCTGGAACACCGAAGTGATTTTTTCCGACTCAGGCATAACTGACGCTATTTTACACGCAGGTCATCTAAAAGTTTTTGAAAAAGCACAGGAAACTTTACTCGACAGTAATATCCAGGTAGATTTTTATAACCGCTTAGGAAAAATCACTACTACCTTAACTGCAAAAAAAGGCAAAGTTGACAGCAGGACGAATAATTTATATGCTATAGATAGTGTTGTAGCGGTGAGTGACAGCGGAGTAACATTAAAAACCGAAGAACTTATATGGAGAAATAAAGATCAAAAAATTGTATCTGATAAATTTGTAACAATCATTTCGTCTAAAGAGAAAATTCAAGGCTACGGCTTTGAATCTGATCAGGCTTTGAGGAACTACGTCATTTACAATATTACATATGTGACAAGACTTGATACGATAGGGACGAAACCCAAAAGTAAAAAGTGAAAATTAAATAACTGATGACATTTAATAAATTTCTTTTAACAGGAAATTATTTTTTATTTTTAATATTGGAAAATCGGGGAAAATCATTACAAAATAATTGTGAGTATTCTTGATTAAAAATAATTTAATAACAGTTTTGGTCATTCTGATTTTGATATCTTCTTTTTCTAATGCACAGCAAAATGGGCAGACTGTTACCGTTAGCGGCGATAGTTTAATCGGCAGGATGATAGGCGGAGAAATGATTAAAGAAGTTTTTGGAAACGTTGTGCTTAAACAGGGAAACGTTGTTGTAACGTGCGATCATGCGATTCAATATGTATCTAAAAATGATGCTGAACTAATTGGTGATGTCATTGCTACACAGGACAGCCTGGTTATTAAAACTCCCCATGCATACTATTATGGAAATGAAAAAAAAAGCGAAAGCAATTCCGGGGTGGAACTTAACGATAAAAAAATTATTCTCGATGCCGACAGCGGAACCTATTATTTTGATGAACACAAAGCTGTTTTTCTAAGTAATGTCAGAATGTACGATACCGTTTCGACCTTGACTTCCGACAAATTTATTTATTATAAAGATCTCAATAAAATAATTGCGGTCGGCAATGTTAAAATTGTGGATTCAACAGATGTTATAACCGCCGACAGCATTACTCATTTTAGAAATGACAGAATTTCAATTGCCGATAACAACGTGAAGATAACAAGCTTAAAAAACAAATCTGTAATTTTTGGAGACCACCTTGAGGATTATGCCAAAAAACTTTATACTCTTATAAATAAGAATCCTGTTTTTATGCAGATTGATACGGTCTTTACAACAAAAATAGATACTTTACCAGGAGACAAGGTCGATACGGTGAAAACTTCAAGGCTTGATACACTACTAATCAGCTCTAATAAAATGGAAGCTTTCCGTGATTCAACTAATTTATTTAAAGCTGAAGATTCGGTAATGATTGTGAGAGAAGGGTTTGCATCAAAAAACGACCTGACTTTATATTTCAGAAGCGAAAGAAAAATAATCACAAACAAACTTAAAGAAGAAGCACCTCAACCTGCTTTGTGGTATGAAAATTCGCAATTAACCGGAGACTCGGTTACAATTTTCTTAAGTAAAAGCCGTATTGATTCTCTTGACGTCACAAATAATGCATTTTTACTTTCGCAACGCAAAGATTATCCGGCACGGTTTGATCAAACTTCGGGACAGAAGATAATTTTGAATTTCAATAACGATAAAATAAAAAATACCAAAATTTATGGAGGAGTTCACAGCATTTATTACCTTTATGAAAAAACGACACCTAACGGATTGAACAAAGCTTCTTCACAGACGGCAGAAATTCGCTTTACAGATAATCAAGTAACCGAGGTCCGTCTTTACGGTTCCCCGACAAGCGAATATTATCCTGAAAAAATGATTAAAGGAAATGAAAAAGCCTACACTCTTCCGGGCTTTAATTTCTTAACTAATAGGCCGACAAAAATAGATATCTTGAAAAAAATTAGAAACAGAGAATAAAATGAATTCAGCAACTCTTCACAGCGAAGATCTTATTAAAATATATAAAAGACGTACGGTAGTAAACAAAGCATCGGTAAAAGTAAATAAAGGCGAAATTGTCGGTTTACTTGGCCCCAACGGTGCAGGTAAAACAACAACTTTTTATATGATTATGGGGATGATAAAACCGGAATCCGGTAAAGTTTTTTTGGATGATGTCGAGATAACTTCTATTCCGATGTATAAACGCGCAAAAATGGGAATCGGTTATCTTCCGCAGGAAGCTTCAATATTTCGCCGATTATCTGTTGAAGAAAATATTATGGCCATTCTTGAAATGACCAAACTAAAAGAGAAACAAAGAAAAGAAAAGTGCGAAAAGCTTCTTGAAGAATTGAGCATTACTAATATTAGAAAGAGTTTGGGATTCCAGTTGAGCGGCGGTGAAAGGAGAAGAACGGAAATTGCACGTTCATTAGCAACCGACCCAAGCTTTATTTTATTGGATGAGCCTTTTGCCGGTATCGATCCGATCGCTGTTGAAGATATTATGAAAATTGTGGCTAATTTGAAAAGCAGAGGAATCGGCGTTTTAATAACCGATCATAATGTTCATGAAACTTTGAGCATTGTTGACAAAGCATACATTCTTATCAGCGGAGTAATTTTCAAACAAGGTAAAGCCGAAGAACTCGCCAATGATTCCGAAATTAGAAAGCTGTATTTAGGTGAAAAATTCAAATTAGACAGGTACTGATTTTATTAATAAATATCAGCTGCAAATTTTCGAATTTGAATTTCTTTATCTGATTAAACTTTCGATAATTCATTAAAAACAAAAATTCATGCATACATACACTCATGCATTCATGCCTTCAACATGTCGGTTCAACTTTAAAATACTTCCTGATTGAAATTAAAGAGAATGAACTACCAATTACATTTTGGAAGCCGTAAAGTCTTTCACTTCCAAATTCAAATTGTGATTCACTCTTAACCCGACCTGACCATTGTTGCTTTTAAATTTTGAAATAGGTAAGCTATTCACTTGTTGTTCATTTACAATAAAGTTAACCTTATCTTTATTAACATCCACCTCAAGAGTATTTTTCGTTTGTCCGTTTTTATCTTTTGCATTTATTGCATTATTTGCTGTCCAGTCGACAATTAAGCTTGTATTATCTCCATCTCTTGTTTTTATTAAATATTTTCCATCCTGCCTGACAAGAAAATAATAATAATGCTGACTTTTACCTTGAAGATCAGTACCCGCCCAGAATATGCCATATGCTTCAGGATGTTTTGATGCTTTGGTTTGAATGAATTCTGCCGAGCTCTTAAAATTTCCGCTCATCATATTTTTCTTATTGTAATAAATAGCGGCGGGGCCGGAGATAAAATGGAAATCATTCCCGTTCATTGTGAATTGAATTTCATCCGGTTTAGCATTTTTATGATCAAATCTTAATTCCCATCCTACTGGAATTTTACCGCTCCCGGAAACCTTCATATCTTTATCTTGATTCATATGATGATGATTCTGTGCCAGGGAAGGAACAACAGCCAGAATTGTACAAAGAAAAATTATCGTCAATCGCATAAAACCTCCTGCTAACATGAAAAATGATTTCTATTAAATAAGTGGGATTAATCTTAAAAAGAGTTCGGGAAATAATCTATGATTAGGAGCAAAGTTCACTTCTACCGGCTATTGCTGCTGAAAAATACCTAAAAATCTTATAAGTTTGAGCACTAAATAAACAGGATTTAATGAGTTCTCTTTAAACCGGAACGCCATATTTAGTATCAAATAAGATATGATTTGATAAATTTTGCGGGATAGCTAAAAAATTTTACCGACAAATATAGACCAATCATATAATAATTAATCCGTTGGTAAATATTATCAATTATTTTATCTAATTATGGATATTTTTGTAGCGTTCTTTTTAATAATGAAATTTATTTACCATCATAATTTGGAAAATAAAAGAAATTTAACCGGGAGAAAATAATGCGTTATTTCTTAATCCTCATATGCACATTTACTTTTACCTTTATGGCATACGGCCAAAAGGTACTCACATTGAATGAAGCAATAAATATTGCATTACAAAGGAATACAACTCTTCAAAAAGCAACTAATAATCTGCAGGCATCTGAGTCTAATGTAAAAGCTGCCTACGGCAATTTTTTACCTAGCATAAATGCATCCGGAAGCTGGAACTGGAACCGAAATGTTCAAAAAGGCGGAAGTTATAGTATCGGAGGTTATGTTTTAACAAATCCGTCTGTTACTACCGAATCAAGAAATTACAGGGCAGGCGCAAACTGGTCTCTTGATTTATTTGACGGGCTTTCTAATTATGCTACTCTTTCGCAAAGTAAAAATAACCTTGAGTCTGCACAGCTTCAATTGGAAAATCTTAAGCAGAACACCGTTTTTCAAACCATGAGCTTGTATTATACAGTTGTTAACAACAAGCAATTAATGAATGTTAAAGAAGATAATTTAAAATGGAACAAGCAAAACCTTGAGACGGTAACAGAGAGAAATAAGCTTGGAGCTGTTACTCTTGCTGATGTCTATTCTGCACAGGTGCAGGAGGGAAATGCTCAGCTTGATTTAATTACGGCAAAAAATAATTTTGAAACGTCTAAAAGTAATTTGTTATATTTCCTCGGGTTAAATGTGTTGGAAAATTATACTCTCTCCGATTCTCTTACAAATACGGAACTTTCAATTCTAAATTCTAGCATGTCATCTGAATACCAGAATATTAGTCAATTAGTGAATGAAGCATTGAGCAATAGGAGCGATTATAAAAGTGCGAAATTGGATTTTGACAGTGCAGAAAACGGAATTACTATTGCGCAATCAGGATATTTTCCAAGCTTAACCAATACTTTAGGCTACAATTTTAATTCGGACGAAGTAAAAGACCTTTTCGAATATCCTTCTTATTCTATAGGTCTTACTCTAAGCGTACCTATTTTTTCCGGCTTCAGTACGGAAAACCGTGTTGAACAAGCTGAAGTAAATGCGATGAATAAAAAAGTAGATATGGAAGATTTGGAAAGACAAATAAAACAAAATATTCAAACTACATATTTGAATCTGCAGGCGGCTGAACAGGGATTAGCAGTAAGCAAAAACACTGTGCAATCCAGCAATGAAAATTTAAAGACATCCCAGGAAAAATATTCTTTAGGTTCGGGTACTTTACTTGATGTTCTTACTGCAAGCTATAATTATACAAATGCACGAACGAATTATATAAATGCACAATTTCAATATATTGTGTTAAACGAGCAATTAAAATATTACCTTGGAGTTTTAGATTATAAAAAATATGAACCTCAACAATAGGATTTTATAAAATTTAGAAAATAAAAAATAATGAATATCAAACCATCATTAAAAAATTTTATTTATAAAAAAAGTTTTTTATTAAAATAGGAGAGTATTAAATGGCAAACGGTCAAAAAAAGAAATCAAAGAAAAAACTTTATATTTTTGGCGGATTAGGGCTTCTGGTTGTAATTCTTGTGATAATTGCTTTTGTCAGCGGCGGAAAAGACGACATAGTTGCCGTCCAAACTGAAAAAGTTGTCAAGAGAACTATTACCCAAAGTGTAACGGCAACAGGAACTTTAGACCCTGAATTTAAAGTCACAATTACCCCGGAAGTTGCCGGAGAAATCGTCGCTCTCCCGGTTAAAGAAGGGCAATATGTTCATAAAGGTGATCTGCTTGTTAAAATCAAGCAAGATGCATATTTGGCTCAAGTCGAACAATCCGAAGCAAGCCTTGCGAGTGCTAAAGCTTCATTAACTATGAATAAAGCCCAGCTTGATAAAGTAACCTCTGATTACAATCGAACTAAAGAACTTCATGCAAAGAATCTGTCTAGTGATTCTGATTTGGAAGCGGCAAAAAGTAATTATTTATCGGCAAAGGGTTCTTATGAAGCAGCACAAGCACAAATATCTCAAATGGAAGCAGGATTAAAGGTTCAAAAAGATCAACTGAGCAAAACTACAATTTATGCTCCGATGGACGGCGTTATCAGTCAATTGAATGTACAACTCGGCGATAGGGTTCTCGGAAGTCTTTACAATGTTGGTACCAATATTATGACAGTTTCCGATTTAAAAAGCATGCTTGCTGTTGTCGATGTCGATGAAAACGATGTTGTACTTCTTTCTGTTGGAGATACTGCAAGAATCAAAATCGATGCTTTCGGAGATAAAGTGTTTAGAGGCCTCGTATATCAAATAGGAAATACTGCCATAAGTTCCGGCACAGGAACTCAAGAGCAGGTCGTTAATTTTGAAGTAAAGCTAAAATTCATCGACTTTGATCCTGGATTTAAACCTGGCATGTCTTGTAATGCAAAAATCGAAACCAAAACTTTGCACGATGTTATAAGCGTTCCGATTCAAAGTGTTACGGCAAGAAGTAATATGGGAATGCCCTCTCAAAATGAGGAGTCGGAAAGCAGCGATAACAATAATGCCAAGAAGAAAAATGAAAATAGCCAAAAGCTGAAAGAAATAGTCTTCCTTTCTAAAAACGGAAAAGCTAAATCTGTCGATGTTGAAACCGGGATCAGCGATGATAACAATATTGAAGTAAAAAGCGGTTTAAAGGTCGGTGAGGAAGTTGTAACAGGGCCATACAGGGCTATCTCTAAGGATTTACATGACGGTTCTAACATAAGAGTAGAGAAAAAAGGCAAGATGTTCAACATTAACAAATAATAAAATCGGAATTAAAGATGAACATAATAAATATCGAACATATATCTAAAATATACCAGGTTGGAACAGAAGAAGTACACGCTATACGGGAAATTTCTTTAAGAATCGATAAAAATGAGTATGTTGCTATAATGGGGCCTTCAGGTTCCGGTAAATCTACATTAATGAATATGTTAGGCTGTCTGGATACACCGACTTCCGGCAAGTATGATTTCGGCGGTATAAGCGTAAGTGAAATGAGCGACAACGATCTTGCGAAAATTAGGAATAAAGAAATAGGATTTGTATTTCAAACTTTTAATCTTCTCTCAAGGTCGGATGCTATACATAACGTCGAGCTCCCGCTAATTTATGCCGGGATACCGGCACAAGAAAGACATGAGAGAGCCGAACAAGCGCTGATTGATGTTGGATTAAAAGATAGAATGCATCATAAACCAAATGAGCTTTCCGGAGGTCAAAGACAGAGAGTTGCAGTTGCAAGGGCGATTGTTACACGGCCTTCAATAATTCTTGCCGATGAGCCGACCGGAAACCTCGACTCCAAAACCGGTGAAGAAATTATGGTTCTTTTCAACATCATTTATGAAAAAGGCAATACTATTATTTTGGTGACACATGAAGAATATATTGCAGAACATGCCGCTCGTATTATTAGAATTAAAGATGGTTTAATTGCATCCGATGATCGTGTTGAGAACAGGTTTATTCCCAAACTTCGTTCGGAGGTTAATCAATAAAAATGAAAATAATTAAAATTTAGGTAGTATTATGTCCCGAATTGCTTTTTTATCGTTTGAGTTTAGGGAAAGCATGATGATTGCTTTGAGAGCGTTAAGAGCAAATAAAATTAGAGCTGCATTAACAATGCTTGGAATATTTATCGGCGTTACGGTAGTTGTTTTAATGACTACTGCGATAAAAGGTATCGATAATTCATTTCAAAAAGGAATCAGCGCTCTGGGCTCAGATGTTTTATATGTTTCCAAATGGACATGGTTTTCAAATACGCCCTGGTGGGAGATGAGAAACCGACAAAACATAACTATGGAAGAATATTATAAATTCAAAGATCTTGTTAAACTTCCTACTGCCGTTGCTCCTACTTTATTTACAAGACAATCGTTAAAATACCAGCAGAAAGCAGTAGATAACGTTATAATTACAGGTTCGACTGCCGATTATATTAAAACGACAAACCTCACATTTGATCAAGGTAGATTCTATTCTGAGATTGAATCAAAAAGCGCAAGAAATGTTTGTGTCCTTGGTTTCCAGGTAGCAAAAGATTTATTTACTTATGGAAATGCACTCGGCAAAGAAGTAAAAATAGGCCCCGTGAATTTTAAAGTGGTTGGAATATTAGCCGAACAAGGCAGCTTTTTATTAGGCGATATGAATCCCGATCAGCAGGTATATGTTCCTATCGGAACTGTGTTTAAATATTTTTATTCCCTTAGGCACAGCAGCATTACTATAAATGTTCGTGCTGCGAGTACTGCTGCTATAGAAAATACAAAAGCTGAAGTTGAAGGTGTTATGAGAAAAATCAGGGGGTTAAGATATGATGAGAATAACGATTTCGGAATTAATCAGCAGGAAGGTTTGACTGATCTGTTCAATAGCAGGGTCGGTGTTATACAAATTGCCGGATTATTTATTACCGGGTTATCGTTATTCGTCGGCGCAATCGGTATTATGAATATTATGTTCGTTTCGGTTAAAGAAAGAACAAAGGAAATCGGGTTAAGAAAAGCAATCGGTGCTAAGAAAAGAACAATATTGACTCAATTTCTTTTGGAATCATCTTTTATTTGTTTAGCAGGCGGTATTTTAGGTTTATTTGCCGCAATGCTTTTAAGTATTCTGGTCAATCATTTCATTTCTACTTCGATTGATTACAGCGTTGTCGTAATTGCAATTGTAGTTTCATTAGTAACCGGACTTATTTCCGGATTTGCCCCGGCATATACTGCTGCAAAAATGGACCCGGTGGAAGCTTTGAGGTTTGAATAATGAGAATATTAGAAATTTTAACTATGTCATTTCAATCTATTAAAGGTAATAGGTTGAGAACATTACTCACTATTCTTGGAGTAGTAGTAGGCATTTTCTCTATTATTGTTATAATGACAATAATAACAATGCTTCAAAAGAGTATCGAAAGCGGCGTGTCCCAGCTTGGGCAGAATACTTTTCAAATTCAAAAATTTCCCGCAATGATGAGCGGCGGCCACGCCGCCTGGCTTAAGTACCGTAACAGAAAAGATTTGACTCTCAAAGATTACGACAGGCTTAAAGGAATGCTTAAAGAAGCAAAATTTATAGGTGCAGAACAGTGGCAATTCGGTCAGGTTGTTAAATACTCGGGCGAAGAAACTAATCCTAATATTTCTGTTGCCGGCATTACTTCCGGTGCAATGAAAACTAATAATTGGTCTACTGAAAATGGAAGAGACATACGGGACCTGGATGTAAAATATTCCAATGATGTTTGCGATATCGGCCAGGATATTGTCGATAAATTATTCCCAAACATTGATCCGGTTGGACAGATTATTAGGGTAAACAATTATCCTTTAAAAGTTATCGGTGTGCTTGATAAACAACCCCAGTTATTCGGTGAAAGCAGGGATAGTTATATAGTAATGCCCATAACTACTTTTCAATCTATTTACGGTAAGCTGCATAGAAGTATAAACATTACGGTCATGTCGCAGAGTAAAGAAGATTATAATTCTACAATTGAATCGGCTATTGGATATATGAGAGTTATAAGAAAAGTTGAACCGGGAAAGGAAAATGATTTTGATATTTTCAGCAACGAATCGATTATGGGACAAATAAACGATATTACTAACGGTGTAAAAATCGGCGCAGTGGTTATTTCAATTATTGCGCTAATTGCAGCCGGAGTAGGCATAATGAATATAATGCTTGTTTCGGTAACCGAAAGGACACGTGAAATTGGAATCAGAAAAGCAATAGGAGCAAGAAAAGCATCTATCCTTTACCAATTCCTAGTAGAGGCGATTGTTTTATGCGTAACCGGCGGCTTCATTGGAATCGTACTTGGTGTAGGAATCGGTAATTTTGCTGGAAGTTTCCTGAATGCACAAATGGCCGTCCCGTATGATTGGATTGCGATAGGTTTTTTGTTGTGTGTTTTTGTAGGTATTCTATTTGGAACTTATCCTGCTTATAAAGCTTCTAACTTAGACCCGATTGAAGCACTGAGATATGAGTAACTTGGGCAGAAGGGTCTCGATGTTTTATTCTCGATATTGGATACTCGAAATTAGTTGTTCAAGGAAAAGGGTAAATGTTTCTTAGGTACATTGATTTTTGACTTCCTACCATTCATCAATAACCAGGGACAGACTAAAGATTTGTCATCTGTAATTGGTCATTTCTATATAGAATGAATATTGGGTAATTGTCGACTTTTTCTCTATACTAACAACTCTTCATAGGATAAACTTTTCCACATTCAAATTATTACATAACGTATAATAAAAATAAATACCATTTAATTTTTTTAAATTAAACGCGTAATGAATTATATTTGTCAAATAATAAATTTTATAATTATGGTTGTTCTAATAAAAGCTTTTTCTTTATTATGAAAATTTCTGAAATATTCAACATTTCTCTTCAATCAATTTATTCAAACAGACTAAGAACTTTTTTAACAATACTCGGAGTGGTTGTTGGCATTTTTTCAATTATAGTTATTATGACTGTAATAACAATGCTTCAAAATAGTATTGAGAGTGGATTTTCTCAGTTAGGTCAAAATACTTTTGAGATACGCAAGTTTCCGGCATTAATGGCAGGCGGACATAGAGCATGGATGAAATATAGAAACAGACCGGATATCACTCTTGATGATTATTACAGGTTGAAAGGCATGTTGGCAAGTGCAATGTATGTAGGTGCACAGGATGATCGGAATGGCGTTGTCGTAAAATACAATGGGAAAGAAACAAATCCTAATATTACGGTAATCGGTTTAACAGCCGAAGCTATGAAAACTAACGATTGGAATGCATCTTATGGAAGAGATATAAGAGATATCGATATAAAATATTCAAATGATGTTTGCGACATAGGGCAGGATATTGTCGATAAACTCTTTCCGAATATTAATCCAGTAGGTCAGATTATTAGAATTAGTAATTATCCGGTAAAAGTAATTGGAGTGCTTGAACGAAAACCTCAGTTATTTGGTCAAAGCCAGGATAGTAATATCCTTATACCTATTTCTACTTTTCAAAATGTATTCGGGAAGCTGCATAGAAGTCTTGATATAACCGTTATGACACAAAGCAAAGCTGATTACGAAGCTACAATAGAAGCGGCCATCGGTTACATGCGTGTTATAAGAAAAATTCAGCCCGGCAAGGATAATGACTTTGATATTTTCAGCAATGAATCGATTATCGGTCAAATTAATAATATTACAGGCGGTGTAAAAATTGGAGCTATTGTTGTCTCCATCATTGCTCTATTAGCAGCTGGAGTCGGGATAATGAATATTATGCTTGTATCTGTAACGGAACGAACCAGGGAAATTGGTATAAGAAAAGCAATAGGTGCGAGAAAAAAAAATATTTTAGGCCAATTTTTAATCGAAGCAGTTTTCCTTTGTGTAATTGGCGGAATTATCGGAATTATTCTCGGGGTTAGCATTGGAAATTTTGCCGGAAGCTTTTTGAACGCAAAAACTGCAATTCCTTATGCATGGGTAGCTATCGGTATGGGGTTGTGCGTTGCAGTTGGGATTATTTTTGGAACCTATCCTGCCTATAAAGCCGCCAATATGGATCCTATTGAAGCTTTAAGATATGAATAATAATCCATAAAAAATTTAATGTTTTTAGTAAGCCGGTTTGTTTAAACCGGCTTTTTTATTAACAGAAAGTTGGGAAAATTTAACTCATAATTAATATTAATTTTAAATTATTAAGTTATTATCGTATTAAATTTATATTTCCTTTAATTCTTTTTTTATCGTACAGAAAATAAATGAAAGATATAAAAATTTCAGTCAATAATTTGAGTCTATTTTATGGGAAAAAACAAGCACTCAAGGATATTACGCTTGAAATCCAAACAAATAAAGTAACGGCGTTTATAGGACCTTCGGGCTGCGGTAAATCAACATTTCTAAGAACGTTAAACAGGATGAACGATTTAATTCCCGGTGTTACAATAAGCGGCGATGTAATAATTGAAGATGTAGATATCTACAAAGAGAATATAGATGTGGTTAATTTGAGAAAAGATATCGGCATGGTTTTCCAGAAGCCAAATTTATTCCCTTTATCTATTTATCAAAACATCACTTATGCACCCAGACTTCATGGCATTAGAAATAAGAAAATATTAAATGAAATTGTGGAAAAGACATTAACACAAGCCGCAATTTGGGATGAGGTAAAAGACAGGCTTAAAGAATCTGCGTTGAGCTTATCGGGCGGTCAGCAGCAGCGTGTTTGTATAGCAAGAGCGCTTTCAATTAATCCGAAAATAATTTTAATGGATGAGCCTGCAAGTGCACTCGATCCGATTGCTACAGCTAAAATTGAGGAACTGATTCACAGCTTGAAAAAAGAATTTACAATAATAATTGTTACTCATAATATGCAGCAGGCTGCAAGAGTCAGTGACTTTACCGCATTTTTTTACCTGGGAGAATTAATTGAGTTTGGAAAAACAACTTCCATTTTTACAAGTCCTTCCAAAAAGCAAACGGAAGACTATGTTACCGGACGTTTCGGATAATCTTCTAAATCAATTTTAATATAGGGAATACATGGAAAGAAAATTCGAGCAGCAGATAGAAAAATTAAAAAAACGTATTTTGAAAATGAGCAGTCTCGTTGATGAGCAGGTCGAATTTGCATTTAAAGCAATCGATGAAGAAAATGAAGAACTTGCACAACTGGTAATTGACCGGGATGAAAAGGTCGACAGGTACGAGGTTAAAATCGATAAGCTCTGTCAGAAATTAATTGCATTGAATCAGCCTGTTGCGATGGATCTACGTTATATTATGTCTGCAATAACAATAAATACCAATCTTGAAAGGATTGGAGATATCGCCACAAACATTGCAGAAAATTTTTTGTTAATGAAACGAAAACCTGCTTTCATAAAAAGAATAATTTTTGATGATATGGTACGGCTTGTTAAAGGAATGATTAAGAACGCTCTTGATTCGTTTATTAATAACGATCCGAAGCTTGCACAAAGTGTTATTAAAACAGACGATATTTTAGATGGCTACAATATGGAGAATTATAAAAATTTAAAACAGATAATGAAAGAAAATCCCGATAATATCGATTCTGCAGTGGCGATGCTAATTATTTCACGTCAGATTGAAAGGCTCGGAGATCATGCAACTAACATTGCCGAAGATGTCTTCTTTATAGTTGAAGCCCAATTAATAAAACATAAGTATGGAAAATACTTGTTTTCAGATGATGAGATTGATGATGATAACGACGGCAGTTATGAATAACTAAAAAATACTCTCAAGTGTTTTATTTATAAGCTCTTTGGAATTAATTAAAAAATCTTCACTGCCGCTTTTATTAAGCTTGTTCCCGAAAAGCATTCCCCAGCTTGTTACGATTATAAAACGGGGCAGGGAAGGATTCATTGTTTCTATCCTTCCTGCATAAACCGAATTTAAAGCAAGTTTAATTACTTCTTCCTCACTTTTGAATAAATTATTTAAAGCTGCCTGTTCTTTTTCCAGAGTTTCATCTTTTAAGAGTACAAGCATTGTGTCGAATAAAAGCTTATATGTTTCGTAAACTTTTTCTTTATAGTCATAATATTCAGAAAATCTTTTTGTTGGAGATAATGCTTCATTATTAAAGATGTTTTTAATTTCGATAATAAATTGCCGGGTATCATATTCTATGGTTTCATAAAATAGCTGCTCTTTAGAATCGAAATAATGATAAAGAGTTGCTTTTCCGATTCTAAGATCCCTTGCAATTTCTTCAAGAGTGGTTTTATTTAATCCATGGCGTGCAAATCTTTTTGATGCCGCTCTCAAAATCTGCACTTTTCGATTATTTTCCAATTTCTCCCTGCAACAATTTGAATCAAATTTGATATTTAAGTTACGAAAAATTATTTAGCTGGTAAATAAAGAAATGAAAATTAATTATCGATAAAATGAAAGACAAAAAATAAATATTGAACGATTTGGAAAAATTTAATTGAAAAGTGAATCCGTGTTATGGTTTTATTCGACAAGAGATGACATCTTTTAACAAGATGCCATCTCTAAAAAATATAATGTATGCTTAACTATTAATTCGAAACAATTTTCTTAGCATCATCAATCAAGCCGTTTGCTCTCTTTTTACCTTCGGAGTAAAGCTCTTGAACTCTTCCTCTGCTTGATTCATAATATTCTTCAACGTCGTCAAAAATTTCACCGGCTTTTCGATTGAGTTTTCTTCTTAATACTCTCCCGGATGAAGGAGCAAAAAGCAGCGCTGCCAAGCTTCCGATTATTCCGCCTGCAATAAGTCCTGTTAATAATGCGGACAATTTATCTTCTTCTCTACTCATATCTTTTTTACCTCCAATTAAATTTATTGAAGTAATAATTAAAATTTTCTCGTTCGTTATAATTGAAATATAAGATTTTATAGATGATATTCAATCTGTTAAATCACAAGAAGAATATTAAATTGTAATTCAAACCTGTAATTCTTCTTCTATTCCCGTAGTGGGTGACAAAAAGTCCGTCGACCTCGTCAGGTCGACGAGACCTGACTGGTAATTTTGTCATCACGAACGGAGCCTGCCTTTGCCGAAGCGTCCTACCTACACGCCTGCGTGTTGGAACACTTCGGTGTGTAAACACGAAGCGTTTCGCGTAGGCAGGCTTCGTGCAGGCAGGTGAAGTGATCTCACTTTTTAATTATAATTATCAAACTAAAATAAACTTTGTCATTCATCTGATAAATAAAGGCAAGGCTTTTTTCGGTAACTCGCAATGACTTTTTTCTTCTTTTCGGTCAGCCACTACGTTTTTTGTGATCGAAATATATGATTATAATCTTCTAACGTTTTCCGATAGCAAAAAATTTCACTAATATAATTCCGGCAATAAAACCGCCTATGTGCGCTCCGTAAGCAATACCTGATGAACCTTGTCCGCCGAGCATTCCAAGCCCGCTAACAAGCTGGAACAAAAACCACATTCCAATTGCAACGATTGCAGGTACATTGGTCAGAAAATAAAAGAAGAGGACAGTAACTCTTCTTCTTGGAAAGAGCAGCAGATAAGCCCCAAGTACTCCTGAAATTGCACCCGACGCACCCAGGGTCGGGATTAGAGGATTAGCATGTACTAAAACGGTTGCATAAATATTTGCAAGCGAAGCTAATATTCCGCAGACCAAATAAAAAATTAAATATCTAAAATGGCCTATCACATTTTCAATATTGTCGCCGAAAATAAATAGGAAAAGCATGTTTCCTAAAATATGTGCAATGCCTCCGTGCATAAACATTGAAGTAATAATAGTCAAATAAACGGGAATCGGTGTTGGCTGCAGCCCTGGAACAGTATATCTCTCGTCGGTTTGAGGATCAATATATGTCTTGCTCGCAGTTACAATATCTTTCCCCGTCATTATTTCTTCCGGGACGGTTGAAAACTCATAAATGAATTTCTGGTTATTTCCGAAATCCTGAAATTTAATAAACACAAAAACATTAATGAGAATTAGAAAATAATTCATTAACGGTTTTATTCTTCTATCGCGATTGTCGTCGCCTAAAGGAAGTATCATTGGTTTTAATTACGGTTTTAGTTTTTTCTTAAAGTTGCCTGAAACAACATTCCCAAAATAACCACACCTAAACACCCTATTGCATTAAACCATAAAAACGGAATGCTGGTAAAAACATAACAGTAAATTACAAATAATTCCGAAATAATTGCTGCAATAAATGTCGCAGTCCCTTTAACTTTTTTAAGAAAAAACGCTGCAAGGAAAATTCCGAGGATTGTTCCGTAAACAAGTGAGCCTAAAATATTAACCGCCTCAATAAGAGTACCGAGCCGATTTGCAAATAGTGCAAACAACATTGCATAAAATCCCCAGAAGACAGTTGCAAGTTTTGTAATAAAAAGATAGTGCTTGTCAGGAGCATCTTTTTTGATTAATCTTTTATAAATATCAATTACGGTAGTTGAGGCTAATGCATTTAACTCTGCGGAAGTCGATGACATTGATGCAGACATGATTGCAGCAAGTACCAACCCTATTAATCCAACAGGTAAAAAATTAATTACGAAAGAAAGGAAAATATAATTTGTATCATTTCCGTCGGAGCCTGTATTAACTTTTTTTATAATTCCGACTGCTTCATTTTTTATTTTACCTGCGCTAATTTCGTTTTGAGTTAAACTATTTTCCGCTTCTTTTACTTTTTCTGTTTCATTATTTTTAATTCCGTTGAGAAGTTTGTAAATATTTTCTTTTTTCTCATCATGAATTTCTGCGTATATATTCTGTAAACGACTATATTGATTCGAATAATTACTCCGAACAACTTTTTGTGTCTGAACAGGATTAAAATAAAGCGGAGGAGTGGAGAACTGGTAAAAAACAAAAACCATAGCACCGGTGAGAAGAATAAAAAATTGCATTGGAACTTTTACAATTCCGTTAGCAAGCAGCCCAAGCCTGCTTTGTGCGATGGACTTTCCGCTTAAATATCTTTGCACCTGCGATTGATCGGTTCCGAAATATGAAAGCATTAAAAATGTTCCGCCAATTAAGCCCGACCAAATAGTATATTTATTCTTTAAATCAAAAGAAAAATCTATTGCATTGAGTTTCCCCATTTTTCCCGCAATGTAAAGTGCATCTATGGGAGAAATATTTTTTGGCAGCAAATGAAAAATTGTAAAGAAAGCAGCGAACATTCCGGCAGTAATTATAATCATCTGTATAATTTGCGTTTTATTAACGGCATTCGATCCTCCGATAGTCGTATAAATAATTACAAAAAATCCGAGTATAAAAACCGTGACGTCAATATTCCAATCTAAAATTACACTGATAATTAAGGCGGGTGCAAAGATTGTAAAGCCGGCAGCAAGTCCTCTTTGGGTTAGAAATAAAACACTTCCTAAAATTCTATTCTTTAAATCGAATCTTTTTTCCAAATACTCATAAGCAGTGTAAACATTTAACTTGTGGTAAATCGGAACAGCGACAATGGATAGTATAATCATTGCAATGGGCAAGCCCAAATAAAATTGAACAAAGCTCATTCCGTCGACATACGCCTGCCCCGGGGTTGAGAGAAATGTAATTGCGCTTGCCTGGGTTGCCATAATTGAAATCAGGATTGTGAACCAGGGAGCAGATTTTCCGGTTAGAATATAGCTGTCGATATTATCCGTTTTGCGCGTTTTCCAAATTCCGTAAATCACTACGAAAGCAAGGAACCCGCACATAACGGTCCAGTCTATAAGACTCAATCAAATACCTTTGTAAATAAATAGAAAAGCAAAATCAATAAGACAAGATTGGAGAAGACTAAAAAATAAAGTCTTCTCCAGCTTTTGAAAAACGGCGGCGGAATTTCCTCTAATTTATTTTGAACTCGATTCTTTTGTTTCACTCTTATTGCTTGAAAAAAGATTGACAAAAATTCTGTATGCACCGGGCACTCCGGCGGGCAGCTGTCTGAAAAAAGAATAACCGGTATAAATGAAAACACCTTTTCCGTATTTGGTATAAAGAAGTCCACCGGCTAAAGGATCTTCTCCAGGATCGTTGCATTCAATTACTGTTTGATATTTTGGATCCCACGTATGAGCAAAATATAATCCGCGTTCCTGTACCCATCCGTCAAAATCTTTTTCCGTAATTTTATTAGGATAATTGAGCAACGGATTATCTTTATTTATAAAAGTAACAGGGGCTTCTTCAACAGTTACTCTGTCATGTGAAATTTCAAACGGGTATGGTCCGATTTCTTTCGTTTCCAAACCTCTTGTAACATCGTATTGAACAAGAAAGGATCCGCCGTTTTTAACATAATCCATTAATTTTTTATGATAAATAGGCAATTTATCTCTCGTGTTGTAAGCTCTGATACCGGCAATGATTGCATCGTATCTTGATAAGTTTTCATCTTCAAGATCTTTATCTGAAAGTAGAGTAACTTTGTAACCAAGCTGTTTCAAAGATACCGGGATATCATCGCCGGGACCCATAATATATCCTATGTTATTTACTACTTTATTAATATTCAATCTAATTAATTTTGATTCAGAAGGAGGAAAAACAGTTTGAATAGGAATATATGAATAATTTATTTCCACCATTCCTTGATGAATAATTTGTCCATTAATTTCTGCTGAGGCTTTTATCTTCCCAACAGAACTGAATTTAGGAGGAGTGACTTCAAAAGCGAAAGTTTTTTGGTCATTTTTCTTATCGATTGAAAATTTCATCTCTTTTGGATCTACTTTCCAGCCTTCAGGCAAATCGAGCCTTAATGTACCTTTTGCATTATTTACATTGCTGATGATTGTAATGTTGACTTTTTTAGATGAATCATCGGGAAATACATAAACTTTATTTTCAATATTTATTGCAACATCCGGAACTATAATAAAGGGACGGTACCTTTCACCTTCAACTAAGTCGTTCCATCTATACTCAACAGGAATCGTTAAAGAAAAATCGCCGTCATAAGAATTAAAAATAAATTTAGCTGTTAAAGGAGGAGGATTCATCGGTTTCCCGATTAACCGCTGATTATCAACTATGTATCTTCCTTTGAGGTGAGGTTTTACCATCCAGTATGGTTGTGAATAAGGAATATCTTTAGGAATTGTTAGTGTAGTTTTAGCAGAGGCAAAGTTTTCGTCTTTTAAAGAAAAATTTATTAAGCTGTCTTTATCCTGAAATGTATATTTGACTTCCTTTAAAGTAAAAGGAAAATTAGAACGGTTAACCACACCAGCAGTCACCTCGATTGTCTGCCCCGGTACGGCAGAATAATCTTTAGCCAAAGCCTGAATCCAGATTCCTGCACAAGCTCGAATTACTTCAGCTAATTCTTTTTTCTTTAAAGGAACCCAATAATCATCATGAAGCTTGTTCATTTCCGAATAAGCCTTCAAAAGAATTGGAATAATTGCCGAAGGATTTTGAGGATCAAACTTGTTATCAGCTTCAGATAATAATTCGGAAACTTTTTTACTTCCTTTAACCCTGTTCCATGTCAAATCGATTCCATCAAAAAGAGTTTTTGATGCGGGTACTCCTTCGGTAAATTCAAAATAATTTATATCTCTACCGCGGTTTGGTGTTGAGCCGAATCCTTGCGATTTATGCATGCTTCTGCTTTCTGCAGCAATTTCATTGTATGATTTTCCAAGCAGCGGATTGTATTTTCCTAAATCCAAAGTTAAAAGTTTTGATAAATCTTCATGTCTCTTTTCTAATATCGGCAGCCAGGCATTCCAAAAAATTCTTTTCGGCTGCCAGGGTTTTACATATTTCAATTGTTCAGGGAAGGCAGTAGAATCGCCGGCAATTTCAAAAGCTTCTTTTGCAAGAATTTGGGATGCCGTATGATTGCCGTGTCCACCTTCTCCGGTTCCGGGAAAACGAGTTATAATTACATCCGGCCTAAATTTTCTTATTACCCAAACAACATCGGATAATATATCTTTCTTTCCCCAGATGTCCATCGTTTCTTTACCTGATTTTGAATAACCGAAGTCAATTGCACGTGAAAAGAATTGTTCTGCTCCATCGATTTTTCTTGCGGCGAGAAGTTCTTGTGTACGTAGAAGACCAATCATCGCACCTTGTTCTTTTCCGATTAAATTTTGCCCGCCGTCTCCTCGTGTCAAAGATAAATAACCGGTTCTTAAAAGCTTTCCTTTTGAATAATAAGCAAGACAAGCAGTATTCTCATCGTCCGGGTGGGCAGCAACATAAAGCACACTCCCGAGTACATTTAATTTTTCGAGGGCAAGCTTTATTTGTGCAGCATTTAATTCGTTAACAGGCTGGCTGAATAAATTTATAAAAGAAAATAAGGAAATAATTGTTGTTAGAAAAAATTTAGCAATAAATTTATTTGAGTTCACTTGAGTCTCTGAAAATGTTTAACAAATGTTTTAGAAGGTTTAAAATGATTAACTATAATACAACTTATTATGAATAATTTCAAAATCATTAGGATGAAAGACTCGCCCATGTGATTAAAATTTCCTTTTGAGCAATATAATTATAATTCCTATATTTAACCGGAAAAAACAAATTTGTATTTGAAATGATAGAAATAAACAAAATAAAAATCGGCGGAAATAACCCTGTTGTATTAATTGCCGGCCCATGCGTTGTGGAAAATGAAAAAATGATTTTTGAAACTGCCGGTGCGATAAAAAAAATAACCGATGAATTTGATATCCCATTAATTTTTAAATCAAGCTACAAAAAAGCAAACCGTACCAGCCTTGAATCATTTACCGGAATAGGTGATGAAAAAGCTCTTAAGATTTTGAAAAAAGTTAGTGAGCAATTCGGTGTTCCTGTATTAACGGATATTCACACAGAATCGGAAGCAGAGCAAGCGGCAAATTATGTTGATGTTCTTCAAATTCCAGCTTTTCTCTGCCGGCAAACAGATTTACTTTTAGCGGCTGGAAGAACAGGCAAAGCAATAAATA
>CAZKUR010000015.1:0-64590 GCA_964556005.1 uncultured Ignavibacteriaceae bacterium
CGTTCGGAGTCGATGCAGGCCCGGCAGATCCTGACGGCGATTTTGTAAATGACTCAGGAGTCTGGCAGCATCTTAATGATTTCGGCTTAAATTATAACTGGAATATCCGTGCTGTTGTTCAGACTACTAATGTTGTCCCGATTTCTTATGCTACTGAAGATTTAAATGGTGATTTTGTACCTGATCATTTAGGTGATACTTTAACAGTTCAGGGTGTCGTAATCTCTCCAAATTTCCAAACGACAAGTCTTTCCTATTTTATTGATGACGGTACCGGCGGAATAGACGTTTTTCTTTACGGCTCGACTACACCGCAATTAAACTTAGGCGATGAAGTAATGGTTACCGGCGAAATTAATCAATATAACGGGTTAACTGAAATTGAACCTGCCGATGCTAATGGAATTACATTAGTAAGTACGGGTAATCCAGTACCTTCGCCAATGGTAGTTACCATAAGCCAATATTTAAGCAATGCCGAAACTTATGAAAATAGGTTAGTTGGGTTTGTAAATGTTTATAAAACCAGCGGAACTTGGCCTGCCGCAGGCTCAGGAGGCACGATTTACTTAAGCGATGGCGGTTCTGATTCGCTTAAAGTGTATATTGATAGTGATACTGATATTGGCGGTAATCCTGAACCCGTATGGCCAAGGGATATAATTGGAGTCGGCAGCCAGTATACAACTTCAGTTCCTCCTAATAATGGATATGAAGTTCTTCCGAGATATTACGATACCGATTTTCTGCCTCCGTTTACACTTGTACCAGTTGAGTTGACTTCGTTTACCGCAGAAGCCAGCGGTAATTCAGTAAACCTGAATTGGAATACTGCTACCGAACTGAATAATAACGTATTTGAAATTCAAAGAAACAATGGCAGCGGATTTGTTACTGTCGGTTCGGTTAAAGGACAGGGAACAACAACACAGCCTCATAGCTATTCATTCGTCGATCAAAAAGTACAGAGCGGAAATTATACTTACAGGTTAAAGCAAGTCGATTTTAACGGTGCTTCTACATATTCAAATACTGTGGAAGTATCGGTTGCACCTTCGGTATTTTCGTTGGAGCAGAATTATCCAAACCCGTTCAATCCAAGCACTAAAATTAACTTCAACTTAACTGTTGATTCCAAAGTAAGCTTAAAAGTTTACAACATTTTAGGCCAGGAAGTTGCAAATTTGGTTAACGGACAAATTCCTGCCGGATTTCATTCTGTAGATTTCAATGCTTCAAATTTGGCAAGTGGAATTTACTTATATAAAATTCAGGCAACCGGAATAAACGGTCAGAATTTTATATCTGTCAAAAAGATGATACTTACCAAATAAACTTCAATTTTAAGTAAATTTTGCCCCGTAATACTAAGTCTACGGGGCTTTTTTATTTTTTGGAATTGCTTATCCATTGCTAATTCGACTCGATTTTAATAATTTTTGCTCTCTTAAATTAATAAACCGGTGAAAAATGAGATCTATATTTGTCCTCTTAATTTCTTCTTTACTTTTTATCAGCTGCAGTAAAACTACCGATCAGGATTACATGAAAAATGCGGCCGAAAATACAAAAGAAAATAAAATCTCCGAAGCAATTCAAGATTATCAAAATTTAGTAAGTAAATATCCCGACAGCAAATTAGCCCCGCGCGCGTTAAGAGATATGGCCGGGTTATATCAGAATAAAATGGTAAAAAACATGGGAGAATCCGAATCGTTAAGTAAAGCAGTCGAACTATATAAAAGTATATATAAAAAATACCCTGAAAGTGAGGAGGCGCCTCCGTCCCTGTTTATGGCCGGATTCATTGAGGCTAATGATTTAAAACATTACGATAAGGCCACGGAGATTTACAAAATATTTTTGCAAAAATATCCAAAGCACCAGCTTGCACAATCCGCAAGCGAAGAGCTTAAATATATGGGCTTGACTCCGGAACAAATTCTTGAGAAAAAAAAATCTGATTCTTCTCAAGTGTTGTAATGCCGGTTCCTACACAAGACTATAGGAAATATTTATTACCCTCTGTAATTTCAAAATTAAAATCCCTCGAATTACGGGCAAGGCTTGTAGTCGAGGGATTTATGGTTGGCCTGCATCGAAGCCCATATCATGGCTTTAGCGTCGAATTTACGGAACACAGGCCTTACATGCAGGGGGATAATCTCAGGGATGTAGATTGGAAAATTTACGGCAAAACCGAAAAATATTACATTAAGCAGTTCGAGGAAGAAACAAACCTGAAATGCTACATTTTGCTGGATACAAGTAAATCAATGAATTATGCCTCCGAATCCAATCCAACTAAATTGGATTACGCAAAAACCCTCGCCGCAGCTTTAAGTTATTTGATGATAAAACAGTCTGATGCTGTTGGGCTCTCATTATATGCAGAAGAAATTATAAAGTATATTCCTCCTAAAGCCAGCAGAGCATATTTGCAGGAAATTTTAAAAAATCTTTCAAACGCTGAAGCTTCAAGCAAGACAAACACTGCAGGTTGTTTAAGTTCGATTGCCGAAAAAATAAAGAGAAGGGGATTGGTAATAATTATTTCCGATTTTTTTGACGATGTAAATTCGATACTAACTGCATTAAAACATTTTCGATATCAGAAAAATGAAGTTATCGTATTCCAGATTTTAGATCCGGCTGAGAGAAATTTTTCTTTTCGCAACGATGCGATATTCAAAGATATGGAAACCGAAGATGAAATTACTACCCAGCCTTACCAGATTCAAAAAGCATACAGGGAAGCAATTGTTGAATTTATAAACAGGATTAAGAAAGAATGTTTGGATTCCAACATCGAATATAATTTAATCGATACTTCTGATTCCTTCGATAAAGCTTTATTCGGGTACCTCCAGAAAAGAAGCATGCTGTACTAAGCCAAGTCAAAATTAAAAAGTTATAATTAGCCATAGATATTTACTACAAATAATAAGAATTAACCCTACAGGGATTAGATTTGAATATTGGTTGGGTGAAGCCAGGTTCGTAATGACGACAAACTAATAATTGTTATTAGTAGAGCGAAGTGATCTCGTCCGCCTTTTAGGCGAGACCTCGTCTTTGACGGGCAAAGCGGACTTCACTCGAAGACTCTTTCGCAATGATTTTTTTTGGTCACCCACAACATAAATAACCGCGTTTGAAACACGAGGAATTAAGTGCAATATAGTCTATTGGATGCTGAAAGAGTTCAACAATCTTACAGATTTAAGATGGATATCCTACATTTGATTTTTAATTTTATTAAAATATTTTTCCGAATAATCTTCTGCTAATTTTTTTGTTTTAGCTTCGGTTATAATTCTGATTATCGGTTCTGTGTTTGATTTTCTGAAATGCACCCAGTGATCATCAAAATCTATTCTCAATCCGTCATCAGTATTTATTTTATCATTTTTATATTTTTCAACTAAGACGGAAATAATATCATCCGGATTATGAGTTCCCAATTCAATCTTCTTTTTTGCTATAAAATATTGCGGTAAAGATTTTTTCAATTTTGAAATGCTTGCACCGAATTCGGTTAAATGCTGCAAAGTAATTGCTATCCCAACGAGCGCATCCCTTCCGTAGTGAATAGCTGGATAAATTACACCGCCGCTTCCTTCTCCGCCAATTATAGCATCGACTTCCTTCATTCTCTTAACCACATTTGCCTCTCCAACAGGCGAACGAAATACCTCACATCCGAATTTCTTTGCCACATCATCTACGGCTCTTGTTGTCGAAAGATTGACTGCTACATTCCCTTTCTTCTTAGAAAGAATAAAATTTACAGCCTGGGTAATGGTATTTTCTTCACTGAAGGGCTCGCCCTTATCTGTAATTAAAACTAACCTATCGACATCCGGATCAACTACAATTCCTAAATCAGCAGAATTTTTTTTGACTGCTTTCATTGTCTCTTTCAAATTTTCAGGCAGCGGCTCAGGCAGACGTGGAAAGATTCCTGTTTTTTCGCAATTCATTTCAATAACCTTACAGCCGAATTCTTTAAGCAAATCCGGGATTATATAGGCGCCTGCTCCGTTTACGCAATCGACTAATACTTTGAATTTTCTTTTCCTGATTTTTTTCACATCGATATATTTCATTTTTAATACATCTCTCATATGACGTTTTAAGGCTTTTTTATCGATTGTTCGTGTACCGATTTTGTCCCAGGTTTGAAATTTATTTTGATCATTTTCAAGGAGTTTAGATAATTCAAGATTTTCTTCAGGGGTCATAAACTGTCCGGTTGAGTTTAACAACTTAAGTGCATTCCATTCATTTGGATTGTGGCTTGCTGAGATAGCAATGCCTCCTTGAGCTGCTAAAGTTTTTACTGTGTATTGAACCGTGGGTGTCGGGCAAATTCCAATATCGATAACATCTAATCCTTTTGCTAATAAAGTTCCTGTAACAATTGAATTTACCATTTCGCCCGTAATTCTTGCATCTCTTCCAATAACAACTTTACCTTCTTTTATAAAATCGGCATAAGCAGAAGTGTATTTAACAAGTACTTCAGGGTCTAAGCCGTTTCCGATAATTCCTCTAATACCGGAAATGCTTACCATTAATGTAGGCATTCGAACTCCTTATATTTTTATTTTAATTAATCTCAATTATAAATGTTAAATATACATAAATGGTTTCAATATGTAACCCCTTCGGGGTATGTAAATTTTTTGATTTGTCCTTCTCCAAGGGTGTTACTCTTGGCTTAAGTATTTTTCCCCTTCGGGGAATTGAATTGATGAATTTGCTTTTATTTTATGTCCCTGAAAGGGACAGATATATTAGCCATGGACAACGTCCATGGTAATGAATAATCAATAAATTAACGAACCCTGAAGGGGGTCTATATTTTAATCCCATATATACTGTTCATCAAATTCGATTTCGTATGCTTTTAAAAATGCTCTATACTCATCTTGAAAACTTTTCTTTTTATGATGCTCTTCCTGGTTTAAAATATATGTTCTCACTTTGTCAACTTCGCTTTTACCAACGGAAAAAACTCCGTATCCATTCTGCCAGGCAAACTTCGATAAAATTCTACTTTTTGTTTTAATCCATTTTGATGATTCTCTTTTGATCTCTCCTACTAACTTTGCCGGAGAAATATTGCGTGAA
This sequence comes from uncultured Ignavibacteriaceae bacterium, assembly GCA_964556005.1. Classification (GTDB taxonomy): domain Bacteria; phylum Bacteroidota; class Ignavibacteria; order Ignavibacteriales; family Ignavibacteriaceae; genus CAZKUR01. The sequence goes on from CAZKUR010000015.1 coordinate 5,137, forward strand.
AGTTTGCATAGTATATGTATATGATCCGCAACGCCTCCGACGGTAATTACTGGACATTTGAGATTATTGCAAGCCCCGCCTAAGTATGCGTGCATTTCATTTCGAATATCGGTATTTGCTAGAAATGGGTAACGGTTCTTAGTAGAATAAATTATATGTATAATTACCTTTGCAAGTGATTGCGGCATTTTCTCCTCCTATTTTATGTAACCCCCTTCGGGGTATGTAATTATTTTTGATTGGTTTTTTTCTCCAAGGGTGTTACCTTTGGCTTAAGTATTTTTCCCCTTCGGGGAATTGAATTGATGAATTTGCTTTTATTTTATGTCCCTGAAAGGGACAGATATATTAGCCATGGACAACGTCCATGGTACTGAATAATCAATAGATTAATGAACCCTGAAAGGGTTCTATATCCCATGCTGTATTGATACATATCCCTTAATAACTAATTTGAATTCACTGAATTTTTAATTACAAAAGATAAATAAAAATTAAACCTTTATTTAATATTATAGAATTTGCCACGTGGCATTATTCCTAAATTTGATATAGAAGTTGATATTTGTTAGATCCTCAAAAATTATTCATTTTATTTTTAGCTCATAAGTTTTTACATAACTTAGTGTCTTGAAGTCTTAGTGACATAAAAGGCTCCAAGACACAAAAAATTTAATACATAGAGTATGAGTGAAAAAATATTTTATATTTTTAAAATAATTTAATCCAAGCATTTCAAATTATTTATCATAATCACCAATGTGTATTAATCTTTTGATTTGACTTATTATTTGAAGAACAGGATTTTAGTTTCACATTTTTAATAAATTAGTTTCAGTAAAACCTTTTTTTATTAATAAAGTCAATTATCCTTGAAGAAAAAAATAGAAAAGATAAACAACCTGCTTATACAAAAATTCGGAATTCCGGAAAGAAGTAAAACTCCGCCTGATCCCGTTGACCTTTTAATTGCAACAATTTTATCACAAAATACTAATGATAAAAATTCTTATAAAGCCTTCAACAGCCTAAAAGAAAGGTATCGCAACTGGGAAGAAGTTGCAATACTGCCAAGATTAAAAATTGAAAATGTAATCAAAATTGCCGGACTTGGGAAGCAGAAATCCGGTGCAATAAAAAATTTCCTGCAATCGTTGTTGAAAGGAAAGGGTAAGATTTCATTAGATTTTATTAAGGAAAAATCTGATAAAGAAATTCTGGATGAGTTGACAGGGTATAACGGCATAGGAATTAAAACGGCAAGCTGTGTTTTGTTATTTTCACTTAGAAGAAATGTCTGTCCGGTTGATACTCATGTACATAGAACATTAAATAGGATCGGGCTTGTGAATACCAAAATGCCTGAAAAAACTTTTGAGCAGCTATTAGGAAAAATACCGGGTGGTACTGCGCATTCATTTCATACAAACTTGATAAGACTCGGAAGGGAAATTTGCAAACCTGCAAAACCTTTGTGTTTTATTTGTCCTCTTTTAAAGATTTGTAAATTTAAAGATAAAAATCTCGATCAAAGTGTTGTTAAAAAAGAAAATTCATTTATGCTGCTGGATAATGTGAATTGATTAGAATAAAATATCTCAGGTAATTTTATGTGGGTGCTTTATGCAATACTAAACCCGATCGCAGATGCAGCGAGAAATGTCTTCAGTAAAAAGGCCTCTTCTAATATTGATCCTTTAATTATTTCATGGACAAATAATTTATTACCCTTATTATTTTTCTTCCCGTTTATTTTTTTTATCGATTTAAAATTTAATACTGAATTTTATGAAGCAGTAATCATTTCAGGTTTAATAAATGTTACTGCGGTAATACTTTATCACCGTGCAATCTCAAAAGGGGATATCTCACTTGTTGTCCCGATGATAAGTTTTACACCGTTATTTCTTTTAATTACATCTCCCGTAATTGTCGGTGAGTTCCCGGATATATACGGACTAATCGGCATCATATTAATAGTCGGCGGTTCATACCTTATAAATATCAATTTAAAAACAGAAGGAATTTTCTCTCCGCTAAAATCTTTACTGAAGCATAAAGGAACCCGGTACATGTTCATAGTTTCTTTCATCTGGAGCATATCTGCGAATTTTGATAAACTTGGGATTGAATCTTCTTCGGTATATCAATATATATTTTTTGTAAATTTATTCGTTTTTTCAGGTGTTACAATCTTTACAATTGCAAAGGGGAAATTAAATTTTAGTTCCATTAAGCTTGAAAGAAAAAATCTGTTTTTTTTAAGCTTGATGACGGTACTAACTTACTTTTTTCACATGACGGCACTCTCGCTGACGCTTGTAGCTTATGTAGTTGCACTTAAAAGAACTGCAGGAATGATTACGGTTCTCTTTGGATTTTTCTTTTTAAAGGAAGTAAATTTGAGAAGCAGGCTTTTAGGTTCAATAATAATGTTCATTGGGATATTATTTATTGTAATCTTTTAAGCTTTGAGAATTGTGATTTGGAGAAAGTCATTAAATACATGTAATAAGCAACTCTTTACTATAAATCCATTTTAATTTAACTTTAGAAACCGCAACAAAATTACAAATCAATAGAAGAGGAGAAGATTAATGTCCGAACAATTAGGCATTATTGGCTACGATTATGTAGAATTCTACGTAGGCTCTGCAAAAATGTGGGCTTACTGGCACGCAAAAGCAATGGGATTTAATATTACCGGCTATCTCGGGCCTGAAACAGGAGTCAGAGACCGTGTATCGTATTACCTGACAAAAAATAATTTAAAGTTCGTAGTTACTTCATTTATCAACCCGGGTAACTATGATGTTGCTTCTTTTGTTGAAAAACACGGTGATGGAGTTAAACGCTGGTCGTTAAAAGTTAAAGATGTTAAAAAAGCTTTTGATGCTTCACTGAAAAACGGGGCTGTTCCCGTTCGCAATCCAAAAAAAATCAGCGACGATAAGGGTTACATCGAAGAGGCGGCTATAAAATTATATGATGATGCAGAGATTGTTTTTATAAATAGAGATAATTATAAAGGAATTTTTAAGCCTGGTTTTGGAGAGCCGAGACAAAAGATAAAAATTGAATCAAAGGAAACCGGCTTGCAGGAAGTCGATCATATTGTCGGGAACGTTAGAGTTAATGAAATGAATTTATGGGAGAATTATTTAAACAAAAGTTTAAACTTTGAAACTTTTATTGAGTTTGGCGCGGGAGATATCTCAACACAATATTCTGCGCTTCTTTCAAAAGTAGTTAGATCGAAAGAAGGAGCACCTGTTAAAAATCCTATCAACGAACCGTATGAAGGTTTGAAAAAATCTCAGATAGAAGAATATATTGATGAATATTTTGGATCCGGCATTCAGCATATTGCACTTTCAACAAAGGATATTATTTCAACAATTGCTAATATGAAAGACAACGGAGTGGAATTCCTTCAGCCGCCGGACACATATTATGAAATGTTGAAAACAAAAAAAATTAAGATAAAAGAAAGTATTGATGAATTAAAAAAACACGGAATTTTGTGCGATGATTCGGAAGGCACTGGTTACTTATTACAGCTATTTACAAAACCTATCGGTGACAGGCCTACGTTCTTCTATGAAATAATTCAAAGAAATGATGGCGCTTTAGGATTCGGCCAGGGTAACTTCCAATCGCTGTTTGAATCAATTGAAAAAGATCAAATGCTTAGAGGAAATTTCGATAGAGAAGAATAGTTTTTATTAAAATTAAATAATGAAATTGAAATAAATTTAGGAGGTAGCATGCCTTTCTATGTGAAAGTTGGGAAAGTTCCTCCCAAAAGACATACAACATTTTATAAACCGGACGGTAAATCGCTGTACCGGGAGGAATTATTCAGCACAAAAGGATTTTCAGGTATTTATTCGAATAAATATCATATTTATATGCCCCCGCAAGTTGAAAGCTTGAATGAAGTTCCATTGGATAATGATAATATGTGGAAAGATGCTCCATTAAAATATTATCATTTTTTTACTGATGAGAAACAAACAAAAGGAGATTTTTTAATATCACGAAACGAATTTTTAAAAAATGATCATTGCATCATGTCAACTGCTCATGTAAGTGAGGATACGGATATATTTTTCAGAAACAGCTTTATGCATGAAATGATTTTTGTTCATCACGGAGAAGGCGAATTTTTATCCGAGTACGGAACGCTTCCATTTGAACAATGGGATTATATAATGGTTCCGAAAGGTACAACTTATCAAATCAAATTTAAAAATTACGATCATAATAAGTTATTCATTGTTGAGTCAGATACTCCGTTTGAAATACCGAAACATTTTAGAAACGAATACGGACAACTCTATGAAGACGCTCCGTATTATGAACGCGATTTTAAAGTACCTCAATACGCCGAGCCGATTGATGAATTAGGTGATTTTACTTTGATGCTGAAAGTCGATAACCGGATGTTTGAATATCATCTTCCCCATCATCCTTTTGATGTTGTCGGTTGGGATGGATTTCTTTATCCGTATACTTTTAACATAAAAGAATATGCGCCCAAAGTCGGCAAGCTGCATTTGCCGCCGCCGATTCACTTAGTATTTACAACCGAACATTTCGTAGTTTGTAATTTTGTACCGAGATTATTTGATTTTGATCCCCAGTCGATCCCGGCTCCATATTATCATTCCAATGTAGACAGCGATGAAGTTATCTATTATGTTTACGGCGATTTCATGTCGAGAAAAGGAATAAAGGAGGGTTCAATTACGCTGCATCCAATGGGAATTCCTCATGGACCTCAGCCGGGCAAAACCGAAGCTTCTATCGGGAAAAAGGAAACCGACGAGTATGCAATTATGATTGACAATTTCAAAAGAATTAGACTAACTAAAAATGTTAAAGAAACGATGGCCGAAGCATATGAAAAATCATGGTTAGAAAATTAATTTCGATCTCGTAAAAGGTTGTTTTAAAAAACCTGTTAATAAAAATAATTATTTGTAAAAAGAACAATTTCTTTTTCTTTGGATAAGCAAAAGGATATTTTTATTTTTTGGTTGTGTAAATTTTGAAACAACCTTAAAAATTAATTATAATGATAAAAATTCCTAAACACGTTCAAGAATTAAAACCTTACAAAGCAGGGAAGCCTATAGAAGAGCTTGCAAGAGAAAAAGGGTTAACAAGAATAGTCAAATTGGCATCAAACGAAAATCCTTTAGGGCCTTCTCCGAAAGCGGTTGAAGCCGCAAAAAAATATTTAGATCAGCTTCACAGGTATACAAATCCTTCGGCTTACCGGTTAGTTCATGCACTTGCAAAAAAGTATAATAAAAAACCGGAACAAATTGTTACGGGAAGCGGTTCGGATTCCATTCTGCAATATATCGTTACGGCATTCAGCGATGAAGATGATAAAATCTTAACTTCTGAAGGAACTTTTATAGGCTGGTACGTAAACACTGATAAATACGGAAGGAAATCAATTAAAGTTCCATTAAAAAATTATCACTTCGATTTGGATGGAATCATTAAAAATATTAGTGCTAAAACTAAGATCATTTATCTTGCAAATCCCAATAATCCAACCGGGACTATGTTTTCAAAAAAAGAATTTGAAAATTTTATAAATGAAGTTCCTAAAAATGTTTTAGTAGTTTTAGATGAGGCATATACTGTTTATGCTGATTCAAATCCTGAATATCCAAACGGATTAAATTACGAATTGGAAAATTTAATTGTGCTTAGAACTTTATCTAAGGCTTATGGGTTGGCAGGATTACGAATTGGTTTTGCTGTTGGACCTGAAGTTTTGATAAAGGAATTGTATAAAGTTAAGCTTCCTTTCGAACCGAATATACTTGCACAAGAGGCTGCAATCGCTGCAATTGAAGACGATGATTTTTTGGATAAAACAAAAAAGCAAAATGAAAAATCATTAAAAAAGATGCAAAAGAAATTTGATGAACTCGGAATAGAGTATGTCACCACATCAGCAAATTTTTATTTGATATTGTTTCCTTCCGAGGAGATCACTGCAAAATTTAATGAGAAATGCTTAGATAGAGGATTAATTTTACGACATGTTAATACTTTCGGTATCCCTAACGGGATAAGGATCAATTCAGGTACCGACGAAGAAACCGATTATGCACTGGAAGTAATTGAAGAAGTTTATAATAAAATTTTAGTTGAACATAAATAATAGAATTGAAATCAAATAAATCTCTATGGTTTTTGAAAGAATTTTATTGAATCTTTTCTGAGTTCATTTGTATTATATATCATCACTTACCATTATTCTAAAATTTACGGAGAAGAAATGAAATTAGTTACTTTTATATTTAACAATAATGAAAGACTCGGACTTTATTTTGAAGACAGAATTTATGATCTAAAAATCAGTGCACAGGAATTAAAAATTTCACTTCCATCTCAAATGAATCAATTTTTGGAAGGTGGTGATGAATTAATTAATTCTGCTGTGAAAGTGGACGAAGCAATTAAAGACGGAACTATTAAAAAATTTCTTAAAAAAAGTGATGTTAAACTTATAGCCCCGGTTCCTCATCCGAAATCCTGCAGAGACGGATATGCTTTTCGCCAGCACGTAGCTACAGCAAGAAGAAACCGGGGAGTGGAAATGATTCCCGAGTTCGATCAATTTCCTATTTTTTATTTTACGAATCATAATTCAATTATCGGCGAAGGTGATCTTTTAGTTGAGAATGATCATCTCAATAGACTGGATTTTGAACTGGAGTGCGCTATTGTTTTAAGCAAGCACGGAAAAAATATCGACGTAAAAGATGCAGACAGCTTTATTGCCGGCTATATGATTATGAATGATTTTTCCGCACGACAATTGCAAATGGAGGAAATGAAATTAAATTTAGGCCCCGCTAAAGGAAAAGATTTTGCAACTGCTATCGGGCCCTGGATGGTAACCAAAGCGGAATTGGAACAGTACAAAATTTCTACTCCACAGGGAGATAAATATGATCTTGAAATGAAAGCTTTTCATAACGGCAGGCAAATTTCAAACGGAAATTTAAAAGATATGAACTGGACTTTTGCCGAAATAATAGAAAGAGTTTCCTACGGAGTTGAAGTTTTTCCGGGTGATGTTATCGGTTCGGGTACCTGCGGAACAGGATGCTACCTGGAATTGAACGGAACGTGGGCATTGGAAGCAAAACAAAAAGGTGAGAATTTCACTCCAATCTGGCTTAAAGAAGGTGATACGATTGAAATGGAAATAACCGGGCTGGGAAAACTTTCAAACAAAATTTTGAAATCTCCTAATGACTTTTCAATTTTAGCAAAAAAGAAAAATGTAAAATGATTCATTTCGAACCCAAAGACTTACCGCAGCCAAAAGTTCATCAGTATTTATTAGGAGGAGTCGGGCCAAGGCCGATAGCGCTTGTTTCAACACTTTCAAAAGATGGAACGCCTAATTTAACCCCATTTTCTTTTTTCAATTGTTTTGGATCCAATCCGCCCATAATTGCATTCTCACCTTCACGGAGAGGAAGGAATGCAACTTTGAAGGATACATATTACAATTTAATCGATACAAATGAATGTGTAGTTCAATCCGTAACGTATCCTATGGTTGAACAAATAAGTTTCGCTTCTTCCGAATTTCCGCCTGATGTGAACGAATTTGAAAAAAGCGGATTAACTCCAATTAGATCGGATCTTGTAAAACCATTTAGAGTAAAAGAATCTCCTTTCCAGATGGAATGTATATTGAGAGAAATGAGAAGCTTCGGTGAAGGGGGAGCTTCGGCGAACATTGCAATTTGTGAAGTTATTAAATTTCATGTCGCAGAAGACATTATTGAAAACGGAATTATTCAACCAAAGTTGATAGATCTTGTCTCAAGAATGTCTGCAAATTATTATTGCCGTGCAAACGGCCATGCGATATTTGAGGTTGAAAAGCCATCTTTAAATTTCGGTATCGGTTATGAGCAACTGCCAAAATTTATGAAAGAGTCGACTATTTATTCCGGAAATGATCTCGGGAAATTTTGTTCAATTCAAGCATTGCCCAGCAAAGATGAAGTTGAAAAATTTATTCATGAATTTAGCTTCGAAGAAATAGAAGGACAAGAATTTTCAGAGGAAGCATTTTATCGTTATCAAATGCATAACAATTACGAGAAAATGTTGAAGGTCGTTTTAAAATTAGCAAAAGAAAATCATCCAAAGAAAAAAATGTTCTTAGAGCTTACTTCAAAATGTGCAATTGAAAACAACGACAAAGATTTCGCTTGGAAAACAGCTTTATATGTTGATAAAATTTAAAACGGATTTATGATTTTTTTTAAAGATGTATAGTAAATTGAAAACTCCTATTTGGCAGCCATCCTCAGAAAGAGTTCGTCATTCGAATATGACGGCATTTATGCGTTATGTTGAGAATCTAACGAAAATACCTGTTAAAAATTACGATGACATTTATAACTGGTCTCTTAACAATACTGAAGAATTTTGGAAATCGATATGGGTTATAGGAGGAATGATTCATTCAAAATCATTCGATAAAATTTTATCAAGCCGGAACATGCTGGAGGCAAAATGGTTTGAAGGAGCAAAACTGAATTTCGCAGAAAATTTACTGAGATACAGAGACAATCAAACAGCTATAATAAGTGCCCGTGAAGAGTCTCCAACTTTCAAAATAACTTATGCGGAATTGTATAACAATGTTTCATCATTAGCGTTTGGTTTAAAAAAGTTAGGTGTAAAAAAAGGAGATAGAGTTGCCGGGTTTGTAACAGATATTCCCGAAGCGATTATTGCAATGCTTGCTACAACAAGCATCGGTGCAGTTTGGTCGTCTTGTTCTCCCGATTTCGGATTAAAAGGAGTACTCGATAGATTCGGGCAAATTCAGCCTAAAATTCTTTTTGCAATTGAAAGCTATAAATATAATGGCAAATTGATAGATTGTAAAAGTAAGATTAAACAAATAACCGAAAATATACCGGATATAGAAAACATTGTATTGATTCCTCAGTTTAATGATTTTACGAAGATGAAGAAGCAAGATGAAATATTTTTAGACAAAGGTACGAAGTGGCTGAACATAAACGATTTACTTTCACTTCCTGCCGGCGAAATCGAATTTGAACAAGTGCCGTTTGATCACCCGGTTTATATTATGTATTCCTCAGGTACAACAGGAGTACCAAAATGTATCGTGCATGGAGTTGGCGGAACACTACTTCAGCATTATAAAGAATTATCACTTCATACAAATTTAAAACGCAATGATGTTATAACTTACTACACAACATGCGGATGGATGATGTGGAACTGGCTTGTCAGTTCATTAATGATTGGCTCTACAGTTTTTTTGTATGACGGTAGTCCTGCTTACCCCGGTATAAATGTTTTATGGCAAAATATTGAAGAAGAAAAAGTTTCTGTTTTCGGTACGAGTCCGAAGTTTATCGGCATATGTCAAAAATCGGGATTGGTTCCAAAGAAACAATACGATTTATCAAACCTTAAAACCATTTTATCAACCGGCTCTCCTCTTACACAAGAAAATTTTAGATGGGTTTATGAAAATGTAAAAGAAGATTTGCAGCTTTCTTCAATCTCCGGAGGTACAGATATTATTTCCTGTTTTATGCTTGGCAATCCTAATTTACCTGTATATCCCGGTGAAATTCAATGTAGAGGACTTGGGATGAAGGTAGAAGCATACAACGAAAACGGCGAACCTGTAATTGAACAAAAAGGAGAACTTGTTTGTACTGCTCCATTTCCATCAAGACCTGTTTATTTTTGGAATGATCCTGATATGAAAAAATATAAAGCTGCTTATTATAATTACTATCCTGATGTATGGAGGCATGGTGATTATATTACGATCACAGAAAACGGCGGAATCATTGTTTACGGGCGTTCTGATGCCACATTAAATCCAGGCGGCGTGAGAATAGGCACAGGAGAAATTTACCGGATTGTGGAAGGAATGGATGAAGTTATCGACAGCATTGCTGTTGCACAAAATTGGAATAATGATCAACGCATCGTTTTATTCGTTGTTTTAAAAGAAAAATTGAAACTCGACAAAGTATTAATTGAAAAAATTAAAAACAATATAAAAGCTTCGGCAACTCCACGGCATATGCCACATAAAATTATTCAGATATCGGAAGTGCCGAGAACAATCAGCGGTAAAAAAGTTGAGCTTGCTGTGACTAAAGTTATTCACGGGGAAAGGGTCGAAAATAAAGATGCCCTTTTGAATCCTCACACGTTGGATCAATTCTTGAAGATACCTGAATTAAATAGTTAGATTGTAATTATTAAAAGGAAATATGATGAATTTTGATTTCTATGTTACAGGGAGCGTTATCGTTGAAGTAGTAAATTTAAAAAGCGCTACAATGAAAGAGGCGGAAGAGTTTAAAAAAATTATTTTCAAGCATATTGATGAAGGTTTTAAAAAATTCGTTATCAATCTCGATCAATGTACTTTTATTGATTCAACTTTCTTAAGTACTCTTGTATCTGCATATAAAAAAATACTTTCGATTAAAGGCGATTTGAAACTATCTTGTGTCCATCATCAATTAAATTCATTGATTGAACTGACAGGAACAAGAAAAGTTTTTAAAATTTATAGTACGGCTGAAAAAACAATTGAAAGTTTTAGTTAATTTTTATTCTCACTACTGAGAAGTAAAGAATTCTTCACTTTTAACCTCTGAGAATCATTTCAAAAAAAAATAAAAGAGCAGGTTTTTCATCCCCATAAAATGCTCAAAAGACCATTTAAAAATTATTCTTCAATACACTTTTTTGGCGTAAGAATTGCCAAAATCCATCAGTCATTGTTTTTGGAAAGAATTTGATTCTAATAAATTCTATAAGTTAAAAGGAGAAAAAAGATGGATGTAGTGCTTCTATCCAGATTACAGTTTGCTATGACAATCGGGTTTCACTTCATCTTTCCGCCGATTTCTATCGGTTTAGCCTGGCTTTTGGTTATCATTGAGGCAAAAGGCTGGCGAAAAAAAGATGAAGCCTTTGAACGTCTGGGAAAGTTTTTAGGAAAAATCCTCGCACTTACTTTTGCAGTCGGGGTAGCAAGCGGTATTGTAATGGAGTTTCAATTCGGAACTAATTGGGCGGAATATTCAAAATTCGTCGGTGATATTTTTGGAGCGCCGTTAGCTGCCGAAGGAGTTTTTGCTTTTTTTCTTGAATCTACATTTTTGGGCCTATATTTATTTGGAAGGAATAAAGTATCGAAAGGTGTTCATTGGTTTTCTATTTTTATGGTAGCTGTCGGTGCAACGATTTCCGCATTCTGGATTTTAGTTGCCGGTTCATGGATGCAGACACCAGCAGGCTACATAATCAAAAACGGTCGTGCGGAGCTTACAAATTTTTGGGCCGCTGTTTTTAATCCATCAACCTTAATAAGATTTTTCCATGTTTTAGATGCTGCATTAATTACAGGTGCTTTTGTAATTATGGGTATCTCCGCCTATTTAATTCTGAAAAATAAAGAAACCGAACTTGCAAAGAAGGCTATGAAATTGGCAGTAGGTTTCGGATTGATTGTGGCATTGCTTCAAGTTTTTCCCTTCGGTCATGAAAGCGGAAAAGAGGTAGCAAGAGAACAGCCGGCAAAATTTGCGGCAATAGAAGGTTTGTATACCACTCAATCGGGCGCACCATTAGCCATTTTTGCTTTTCCTCAAACTCCTCCCCCTGAATTAAAAGCGAAAATTGAAATACCGGGCTTATTAAGCTGGCTTGCTTTCGGCAATATTCATGCAAAAATAAAAGGGATAGATGAATTTCCAAAAGAAGATTTACCCCCGCTGTTTATTACATTCGTAGCATATCATAATATGGTTGTTTTGGGAATGCTTTTTATTCTTATTGCTGCATTGGGATTTGTGCAATTGTACAGAGACAAACTTTGGGACAGTAAAAAACTATTGAAAATAATGATATGGGTAAGTCCTCTCCCTGTAGTTGCGTGCCAGCTTGGATGGATTTCTACCGAAGTTGGACGCCAGCCGTGGATTGTTTACAACGTTATGAGAACAAAAGATGCAGTTTCAACTGTTGTATCAAGCGGTGATATTTGGTTCTCGATTATTATATTCGGAATAATCTATATACTTCTGCTTTTCTTGTATCTTTATTTTTTAATAAAAGAAGTGAAACATGGTCCTATTCCGGCACCGGTAAAGGAGGTGGTTGAATAATGGATTTAAATATAATCTGGTTTCTTTTAGTTGGCGTTTTAATAATTGGATATGCAATTCTTGACGGATTTGATCTTGGAGTTGGAGTGATTCAGCTTTTCACAAAAGACGATAATGAAAAAAGAATTAATTTGAATGCCATCGGTCCTGTCTGGGACGGTAATGAAGTCTGGCTGCTTACAGGCGGTGGAGCTTTGTTTGCAGCATTCCCGATTGTTTATGCAACTGTTTTCAGCGGATTTTATTTAGCATTTATGTTATTGCTTTTTGCTTTAATTGCCCGTGCCGTTTCTTTCGAGTTCAGGAATAAAGTTGATTCTCCTGGCTGGAAAAAAATCTGGGATTATTCTTTCGGAATCGGAAGTTTACTCCCTGCCATTTTATTCGGAGTTGCAATCGGAAATATTTTACGTGGAGTTCCGCTTACAGGAAGCGGTGAATATTTAGGAAGCTTTTTAGGGTTACTGAATCCATATTCGATTATAGTGGGCCTTGTTAGTTTGAGCATGTTTACAATGCATGGTGCAATTTATATGACCATGAAATCCGATGGCAGCCAGAGAGAAAAAATGGTTAACTGGGCAAATAGAACATGGATTATTTTTTTGATATTATATGTCATCGCAACTTTCCTAACTTTTTTTGAAGGAGCATATTTATTTCAAGGTGTGTTGAGCAATGTTTTATTCTGGATATTATTTGTAGTCTTATTATTGTCGATTATATTCATTCCCATTTCATTAAAAGGAGAGAAGTTTGGCCGGACATTTTTCCTTTCATCTTTAATGATAGCAGCTATGATCGGCTTAGCTGCTTTAAGCCTTTTCCCGCGGCTTGTTCCTTCGAGCATAGATTTGGCTTACAGTTTAACGATTTATAATGCTTCATCAACTCCAAGAACTCTGCTGACAATGTTGATTATAGCTTTGATTGGAATGCCGATCGTAATAGGATATTCGATTTTTGTTTATAGGGTATTTAAAGGAAAAGTAGTTTTAACAAAGGAAAGTTATTGATTTATTGGGTGCTGCAAATTTAATTGCAGCATCCTAATATTAATACAAAACTCAAACATAAAGCGCACTGCCGAATTCCCTTCGATGTTTAATTGTAATTTCATTTTCTTCACCCAAGTATTTGAATATCGCAATGCAGGCTTTTCTTGCCCCGTCATCTTCATAAGATCTGTCGCTGCGAATTATTTCGATGAACTTGAATAATGCAGCATCGAAGTTTTTGGATTTTAAATCTTGTAAAGCTGAAAAATAAAGTTCTTTTACATCCGAATCAGCGAGATTTTCTTTTTTCTTAGCTTTATTGAGAAGTTCGACAATGGTCTGAATCGATTCAACCTGCTCGTAATTTTCCGGAACTCCGTCAATATTTTCGACTAACTTCGCAGCTTTCTCGGAATCATCGAATACTAAAATTTTACCTAACAAAAGTTTTACTTCTTCATTTCCCGGTTCGGTCGTTAAAACATTTTCGATGATCTTTTTTGCTTCGTCCGTTTTATTTTCTTTTAATAAAATTTTTGCTTTTTCTATTTTCTCTTTTTCTTTACTCGGTATAACTTTTTTCAACCATTCTTCTACCTGGTATTCGGGAAGTGCGCCAGTAAATTCATCAGCAACTTCGCCGTTTATAAAAAGCTTGACATTAGGAATTCCTCTAATTCCGTAACTTGAAGCAATTTCCTGGTTTTCATCGGTATTAACTTTAACAAGAATAAATTTATCCTGATATTTACCGGCCATTTTTTCCAGCATAGGCCCGAGAATACGGCATGGTCCGCACCACTCAGCCCAAAAATCCACAAGTACGGGCTTTTTAAAGCTTTGTTCAATCACATCATTTTGAAAATCATTCATCTCGTGATTCATTTTTTATCCTGTTAATTCAATAAAATTTATTAAAGTATGATGCAAATTTCGCAAAAAGGATACACAATTTCATTATCGTATTTGTGAACTATAGTACTTTAGTCATTTTTAATAAAATAAAAAATGACGACATATTTTTTAATTTTGACTTGGCTATTATCCTGAGAAAATTATTTATTGAATTTAATTTCGTTTCTTAAAGCAAATCTTTATTTTTGTAGTTTAATTCATAAAAAAACCGGGAGAGAATATTGAGTTTATTAGTGGTCGGATCGCTCGGGCTTGATACTGTTCAAACGCCCTTTGATAAAGTGGAAAATGCTCTTGGAGGATCGGCAGTTTACATTTCGCTTGCGTCGAGTTATTTCGGAGGATCTGTTGATTTAGTCGGTGTTGTAGGAACCGATTTCCCCAGTAAATATATAAAGCTGCTTGAAGATCATAGTGTTGATCTTGAAGGGCTTCAAATTGTCGAAGGGAAAACTTTTAGATGGGCAGGAAAATATCATTATGACCTTAATGTCCGCGATACAATATATACCGAATTAAATGTATTTGAAAAATTTGATCCGGTTGTTCCGGAGAAATTCAGAAAGGCAAAATTTATTTGCCTTGGGAATATTGATCCCGTTTTACAATTAAAAGTGTTGGACCAGATGGAGAACCCCCAGTTTGTCGTATGCGACACTATGAACTACTGGATAGAAGGTAAAAGAGAGGAACTGATAAAATTACTGCCGCGAGCTAACGTGTTAATTATAAATGATTCCGAAGCGCGATTGCTTGCAAATGAACCTAATTTAATCAGAGCTGCCCGGAAGATACGTGAAATGGGGCCGGAAATCTTAGTAATCAAAAAAGGCGAACACGGTGCTTTACTTATTTCCGACGAGTTTATTTTTTCCGCACCTGCGTATCCGCTTGAAATGATTTATGATCCTACCGGGGCAGGCGATTCATTTGCAGGAGGTTTTACCGGGTTCCTTCACAGGGCACAAGATATAACTCCAGATAATTTAAAAAGTGCTGTTATCTATGGAAGTTCAATGGCTTCTTTCTGTGTTGAAAAATTCAGTACAAAAGGTCTGGAGGATCTTTCTTATCTTCAAATCCAGGATCGTTACAGAGAATTTATGAAATTGTCGAGGTTTAATGAATCGGAATAATTATTTCTCAATTGCATTTAAAGAAAACAAATTAGTTTTTCTCGATCAGACTAAACTGCCATTAACCGAAGAATATGTTGAAACTACGGACATCGAGAGAATAGCCGAAGCAATTGAAAGACTGGAAGTTCGCGGTGCACCATTAATCGGAATTACTGCAGCTTATGCAATGGCATTGTCCGTTCAAAATATTTTTGATCCGGAAAAAAGAATAAAATCTTTCGACGATGCTTATAAAAGAATTTCAAAAACACGTCCAACTGCTGTGAATCTTTTTTTTGCAATAGACCGGATGAAAGAAATTTTTGAAGAGAATAAATCGAAAGAAAATTGTTTTAAAATATTATTGAAGACTGCCGAAGAGATTCATCAAAAGGATATTGATTATTGCAGAAGAATCGGAAAGAATGGTTTAAAAATTTTTAAAAAGAAGTCCAACATATTAACACACTGCAATACCGGAAAGCTTGCTACGGGCGGTGAAGGAACTGCATTTAGCGTGATCAAAACCGGATTTGAAAACGGCCTGGTAAATTTTGTATATGCCGATGAAACAAGACCTCTTTTACAGGGTCTTAGATTAACCGCATTCGAATTGGAAAAAAACGGGATTCCTTTCGCCGTGCAGAGCGATTCATCGGCCGCCTCATTAATGAAAGAGAATAAAATTGATTTCGTCGTTGTCGGGGCCGACAGAATTGCATTAAACGGCGATACTGCAAATAAAATCGGAACTTATAGTCTTGCAGTGCTTTGCAATTTTCATAACATACCTTTTTATGTTGCTGCTCCTTCGACTACTATAGATAGAAAAATTACATCCGGGAATGACATTATAATTGAGTATCGAAATAAAAATGAACTGAGTGAGGTTAGAGGCAATAGAATTGCTCCTGAAAATTATGAAGCATATTCGCCTGCTTTTGACGTAACTCCTTCACATTTAATTACCGGGATAATTACGGAAGAAGATGTTTTCTTTTTCCCTTACAATTTCATTCAATGAGTGAAATATTAAAAACCGAAGCAATTGTATTAAGTAAAATCAACTATAGTGAAAGCAGTAATATTGTATCTCTTTTTACAAAAGATTCGGGCAAGTTATCGTCAATTGTAAAAGGAGGAAGAAGATCCAAATCTAAATTAAGTTTAATTATAGACCCGCCAAACCATATCAGCACGGTACTTTTTAAAAAAGAATCAAGGGAAGTTCAAGTAATCTCTGAAGCCGATATCATTAGCCATTATCCTAAATTAAAATCGGATCTTGAAAAATTAAAATATGCATATGCAATAATTGAACTCGTTAAGAATTTAACTCCGGAACACGAAGCAAACGAAAAGTTATTTCGCGGCGTCGTAAGAATCTTTACATTGATTGATTCATCAAACAAAAGTGCAAAAGAACTCTTTGCCAGGTTTTTTTTGTTTTTCTTATCGGTTATAGGATATGAAATTCAGATAGAGAAATGTTCCGGTTGCGGAAAATCAAACTTAAACGGTCAGCAATTGTCATATAATTTTGAAAATGGTATCTTATGTGAAGACTGCAAAATTAATTATATAGAATCCTTCTCAATTGATACGGAACTTTTTGACATGCTGAAAAGTCTAAAAAATAATTTTTCGGTCAAAAACTTTAATGAATCATTATTAAACCGTGCAATATTTTTTATGGAGAGATTCTTAAAATATCATGTTTCTGATTTTAGAGGGTTGCAATCGTTGAAAATTTTTAATTCGTGAGGCAGTATTAATAATTCTACTAATGCATTATGCAGATTTAATAAATAGTAAAAAAGATTAGTATTCATTGGAGGAATAAAAATGAAATCTAAAGGTTTGATAGGTGCGGTAATTTTATTGGTTGCCGGGATTATCTTCGGCGCGATATTGGTTTCCGGCTTTGGTTTGGTGCGGCCCGGTTATGCCGATATAAATCTCGGTGCTGCAAATAGGCCGGTTAATTTGGATGCCGATGCTTCTTCATTCAGCAAGGCATTCATCGAAACTGCCCAAAAAGTATCTCCCGAAATTGTACAAATAAGTGTTGTTTCAAAAGTTAGCGATAGCTCTCCGCATAATTTCTTTTTCTTTCCATTTCAGACCCCGAAGGAAGAAGAAGGTACCGGAAGCGGCATTATTATTTCCAAGGACGGATATATAATAACTAATAATCATGTTGTTGAAAATGCGACTAAAGTTACAGTAGGACTGTCTGATAGAAGATCATTTGATGCAAAAGTTATCGGTACCGATCCGTTAACAGACTTAGCAGTAATTAAAATAGATGCCGATAATCTCCCAGTTGCATATCTTGGTAATTCGGATAGTCTAAAAGTAGGGCAGTGGGTAATGGCAATAGGAAATCCCCTTTCATTAACTATGACGGTAACTGCAGGCATCGTAAGTGCGATTAACCGCGGTTCGTTGGGGTTAATAAAAAACAGCTACGGAGTTGAAGATTTTATTCAGACCGATGCCGCAATAAATCCCGGCAACAGCGGCGGCGCTTTGGTTGATTTATCAGGCGCTGTAATCGGCGTAAACTCGGCAATAGCTTCAGGCAGAACAGGAACATATATTGGCTATGGTTTTGCTATTCCTATCAATTTGGCAAAAGCTGTGGCGAAAGATCTGATTGCACATGGCAAAGTAAACAGAGGATATATAGGAATAAATATAAGCGAAGTAGATTACGCAATGGCAAAATCTCTTGGTATGGAAAAACCCGAAGGAATTATTGTCCAGGATCTTGTAAAAGACGGAGCTGCTAAAGATGCCGGAATTAAAGTCGGTGATGTTATACTTAAAGTTGACGGCAAGACAGTAAACAAACCGAATGAACTGCAAAGCTACATTGCAACTAAGGGCGCAGGTCAAACAGTAACTCTTACTATCTGGAGAGATGGAAAAGCCATCGAAAGAAAGGTAACTTTAAAAGCAAGAAATACTGAAGAAAAAACTGAACCGACTGTTAATAATGAAAGCAACAATGAGAATAACTCGGAAATCGCTTCAAGCGCATCTTTCGATAAATTAGGATTTACAGTTCAAAATATGACATCGGATCAAAAAAGCCAATATAATGTAGATCACGGTGTGATGATAACCGATGTTAAACAATATAGTGAAGCCGAAGACCAGCGGCTGGCAAAAACTATGGTAATTTTAGCAGCAGATGGTAAAAAAATAAATAATGTTGATGATCTAAAGAAAATCATTGATAGTAAAAAGGGTGGTGCCGTTTTGCTTAGAGTTACCGATTCAAAAGGAACACAGGTATTTGTGGGGCTTGAAATCCCGCAATAATTTATTTCTTTAATTTAGCTTTATAAACGCCCGGTTATTTCGGGCGTTTTTTTTATCTTTATAGTGATAATTTATAGGAAGTTATGATTCGTTTTCTAACTGCCGGGGAATCGCACGGTAAAGTTATATCTGCTATTATCGAAGGATTCCCGGCTAATTATTTTTTAACGAAAGAATTCTTAAATTTTCAACTAAAAAGACGTCAAGCAGGCTACGGTAGGGGTTTGAGGATGAAAATTGAATCCGATACGGTCGAAATTTTATCGGGAATTCGTTTTCAAAAAACATTAGGAACTCCTATATTACTTATTATTAAAAATAAAGATTGGGAAAATTGGTCTGAAATAATGTCCGTTGAGCCTATTAAACAAAGGATAGAAAAGATTACTATTCCGCGACCAGGCCATGCGGATCTTGTTGGAATATCAAAATACAACTTTAATGATATTCGTAATTCGATCGAAAGATCAAGTGCAAGGGAAACTGCAGCAAGGGTAGCCGTAGGAACAGTAGCACGCAGATTCCTGGAGGAATTCGATATTCATATCGGAAGTTATGTTGAAAGTATCGGCGGGATTTTTAGTGAAAAAGATTTTTCAAAAAAACTGTTTGAAAATAAATTACCCGGAAATTTCTCAGCCTGGAGCTTGAGTCAAAAAGCGGATAAAAGCCGGGTAAGGGTTTTGGATAAAAAACAAGAACAAAAAATAATAGATAAAATAAAAGAGGCAAAAAAAAGAGGCGATACTTTAGGCGGAACTTTTTTTATTATTGCTACCGGGGTGCCCGTCGGCTTAGGAAGCTTTATTCAATATGACACCAAACTAAATGCAGAAATAGCTTCATCTATCATGTCGATAAATGCCGTAAAAGCAGTGGAAATCGGAACCGGTTTTAATTCTGCTTTAATATCCGGTTCGAAAAATAACGATGAAATAATATTTAAGAATGACGAATTGACTCGAAAATCAAATAAAGCAGGCGGAATAGAAGGAGGAATTTCTACAGGCCTTCCTATTATCGTTAGAGCTGCAATGAAACCGATCTCAACTTTAATGAAACCGGTTAAAAGTGTGGATTTAAAAAACCGAAAAGCCGTTGATGCAAGCAGAGAAAGAAGCGATTTTGTCGCAGTACCTTCTTGTGCCGTTATTGCCGAATCAATGCTTGCCTGGTCGATTGCTAATTTTTTCCTTTTAAAATTCGGGGGCGATTCTATAGAAGAAGTTAAAGATAATTTCAATAACTTCACTAAAAAATTAAATAAACGAATTCTAAATAACTTTAAGGTAAATAAATGATCAAAATAAAAGGATTTTTATTTAACCTGTTTAATGAAAATACCTTTGTCGTTTATGATGAAGATACAAAGGAATGCATGATTGTCGATCCGGGCTGCAGTAATGAACAGGAAGAAAAAATATTAAGCCGTTTTATTGAAGAAAAAAAATTAAAAGTTAAATATCTATTAAATACACATTGCCATATCGATCATATTTTAGGCGTAAAATTTATAAAAGATAAATACCAGCCTGAGTACTTTATTCCGGAGAAAGATCTGCAGTTGATGGAAAGAAGCGCGGAACAGGCGCAATTATATGATCTAAAGTTGAAAAAACCACCTTTACCCGACGGATTTTTAACGGAAGATACTAAGCTGAATTTAGGCGCTTCCGGAATGAAATTTATCCACACACCAGGCCACACCGAAGGAGAGTACTGCATCTATTTCCCCAACGATAATTTTTGTATTACCGGAGATGTACTCTTTCATGCAGGCATTGGCCGGACAGACCTTTGGGGAGGTGACTTCGACACTCTGATGAATTCTATTAAGGAAAAATTATTTTCTCTTCCCGATGAAACTACAATCTATCCCGGGCATGGGAAAACAAGCACAATTGGTGAAGAGAAGGAATCCAATCCTTCTTTAGTTTAAGATTTCGGTTTTTAATTCCCGGAATAATTTACGTATTTAATAAATTTTGACTTTATTCATAAGGTATTAATGGCAATTTTTGTGCCTTTTTGAATTTTTAAATGGAATGCTATTTGTATCAAAATGAGTATCGAGCATTTATTAAAAAAGAAAGATTAGTTATTAAAATACATAATGATTTTTATCTTTAAACAGTAAATAATTTTTATTTCTCTCAAGGCTTTCAAATATGCAGCAAAAAATTGACCAGCTCCTTAAAGTAAAAAATGAAGCAACCCTCGGGGGAGGCGAAAAAAGAATTAAAAGCCAGCATGATAAAGGTAAACTTACCGCACGTGAAAGAATCGAACTATTGGTCGACGAAGGTAGTTTTAATGAAACTGATATGTTTGTAAAGCACCGTGCAACTGATTTTAACCTTGAAAAACAGCATTTTTTAGGCGATGGAGTAGTTACGGGTTTTGCAACTATAGACAGGAGGCCGGTAGCAATTTTCAGCCAGGATTTTACTGTTTTCGGAGGTTCACTTTCCGAAGCCCATGCAGAAAAAATTATAAAGATCATGAATACTGCAATGAAAACCGGCATTCCTGTAATCGGGTTAAATGATTCCGGCGGAGCGAGAATTCAGGAAGGCGTGGTCAGCTTAGGAGGATATGCTGATATTTTCCTTTTAAATACATTAGCTTCAGGGGTTGTACCGCAAATATCTGTTGTACTCGGTCCATGCGCCGGTGGGGCGGTTTATTCACCTGCAATTACAGATTTTATTTTTATGGTAAAAAACACCAGCTACATGTTTGTTACGGGCCCAAATGTAGTTAAAACCGTAACTCATGAAGATGTAAGTTTCGAAGAGCTTGGCGGGGCTGATACTCACGCAGTTAAAAGCGGTGTAGCACATTTTACCTATGATTCCGAAATCGACACATTGATGAACGTCAGGAAATTGATGAGCTATCTTCCGTTAAATTATATGGATCGATCTCCCGAGCTAAACTTTGATCCGAAAAATATTAAGCCGGATAATGAATTAATAAAAATTATTCCCGATAATCCTAATAAGCCTTACGATATGAAAGAAGTTATCTACAGGCTTGTAGATGAGAAGGAATTTTTAGAGGTTCATGCAAATTATGCGGATAACATAATTGTGGGCTTTGCCCGCATCGGTGGAATGTCCGTAGGAATTATTGCAAACCAGCCAGCGGTTCTTGCAGGGGTGCTGGATATCAATGCTTCAACTAAAGGGGCAAGGTTTGTCAGGTTCTGTGATGCTTTTAATATCCCTCTGCTCGTTTTGGTTGATGTTCCCGGTTTTCTTCCCGGAACAGAACAAGAATGGAATGGAATAATCAAGCATGGTTCAAAACTTTTATATGCATTTTGTGAAGCTACAGTTCCGAAAGTGACTGTCATTACGAGGAAAGCATACGGCGGTGCTTATGATGTTATGAATTCCAAACATATTAGAGGCGATTTTAATTTTGCATGGCCTTCAGCTGAAATTGCTGTAATGGGACCAAAAGGAGCAGTTGAAATTATTTTTAAAAAGGAAATAGATAAATCGCCAGATCCTGAAAATGAATTGGAAAAAAAGCTTTCAGATTATATCGAAAAATTTGCCAATCCTTATAAGGCTGCTGAAAGAGGTTACCTGGATGACATAATTGAACCAAAGGACACAAAATTGAGACTTTACGAAGCTTTCACACTATTAAAAACTAAAGTTGATAAAAATCCTCCTAAAAAGCACGGAAATATACCATTATAATTGGAAATAAAGGATTTAAATTATTTATAATTCATTAAATATTAAACACTTGCATCATTTAGTTAATTATTTACTTGATTACAGAATTTATAACAACTAAATTGGACTTGCACTTTTAAATTTTGGAGACCGAATGAAGAAAAAGCTGATACCTATTATCATTATTTCGTTTTTTGTGCTAATTTTAAGCTCTTGTTCCGGAAATCGGGAAATAACAAAAGAGACGAAAATAGTACAAAATAAAAAACCTGCAAAAAGCGGAAGTATTGTTTCGGAATTACTTGAGCAGGCAAGGCAGTATTATGTTGCAGCTCTTTCAACAACATCAGACAAAAAGAATATTTCCGGTACGGTTTCTAACTTTGAAGCTGCACTTAGAATAATAAATAATCTAAGTTATTATCCCGGCATTGAACAGAATGAAGCTTATGCCGAATTGGAAAAATCGATTATTGATGATTATAAAGAATATGTAGACGGTTTACCGGAATTGCCGGTAGATGTTTCCTTTGCTGCTCTGGAAGAATGGATGGGGAAATCGATGCAGGAAATTCAGGTTAACGGCAAAGAAACTTCAACAAAACAATATATTATAAAAGCCGACGTTCCGCTGGAAGTAAATTCATATGTTCAGCAATGGCTTGATTATTTTACAGGCAAGGGTAAGCAGCATTTAGAACTCTGGCTGCAAAGGTCAGGGCGTTATTTCCCTGAAATGAAAAAAATCTTTGAAGAGGAACAAGTTCCAAAACAACTTTTATATTTGAGCATGGTTGAGAGCGGGCTGAACCCGATGGCAAGGTCGTGGGCAAGTGCCGTTGGAATGTGGCAATTTATCAGGTCTACAGGCAAGTTATATGGTTTGGAATCCGGTTTTTATTTTGATGAAAGAAGAGATCCTGCTAAATCTACGAGAGCCGCAGCAAGACATTTAAAAGACCTTTATAATTCTTTGGGCGATTGGTATTTGACATTGGCGGCTTATAATGCAGGAGAGGGAAGAGTTCAAAGAGCAATTATTAGGTCAGGCTCGACAAACTTTTGGGAATTGAGAAGATATTTACCACGTGAAACTAGAAATTACGTTCCCCAGTTCATCGCAGTTTGCTTAATTTCAATGGACCCGGCCAAGTATGGTTTCAATGACATTCAAATGGAAAAGCCTTTAGATTATGATACATACAAAATAAACGATGCAATCGATTTATCTTATTTAGCCAATTGCGCTGGAACAGATGTTAATACTTTGCAGGAATTAAATCCTGAGTTAACACAGTTATGTACACCAAAAAATTATCCCGGCGGATATCTTCTAAAAATTCCTAAAGGTACTTATCAAACATTTGCTGCAAATATCGTTAACATTCCGGAAAGCGCTAAGAGGAATTTTTTAGTTTATACTGTTAGAAGAAGAGACAACTTGGGCCGCATTGCTCATCGTTACGGAATTTCAATTTATGATCTTGCACAGGCAAATGATATTTCAATACATTCCAGAATATATCCGGGCGTAAGATTGAAAATTCCTGTTCTAACTCAGTCTAACGATGATTTTGCATATAATACAAATACGGAAACTGCTGTGGATAGCGATTCAATCTATGTTTCACCGTATCTGACTTTGAAGAGCAATTCTCCTGATTCCGATTCAACTGCATCCGACAGCGAAGTTATTACGACTGCTGCTATGGATGATACTTCTGCTTCACCCGAAAGTTTGATGGTAGCTAATAAATTCTTAACTAAAACAAATCCTTATACCTCGGATATAACTCCGAAAGATTTAGTCCCTGTTGATTACCATGTTAAGAAGCACGACAGTTTGCTTGGTATAGCTGATATGTTCAACGCAAGAATAAGCGATATTAGAAATTGGAATAACATTCCCTATACATCCAGCATTTCGGTTGGCCAGAACTTGACAATCTACGTTCCGGTAGATAAAAAAGATTTTTATGCAAGCATGGATAACCAAACGCCGATTGAAAAACAGATAACAAAAAATACGATATCTTCATCTTCGAATTCATGGGTTTATCATAGAATTAGAAGAGGCGAGACTCTCAGCTATATTGCTTCGATGTATGATGTTGATGTAGCTTCGATTAAAGAGTGGAATAATTTATACGGGAACAGAATTTATGCGGGACAAAGAATTAAAATCCTTTCCGATAAATCGATGGCAAACTATACTTCGTACGACAATTCTTCATCTACCAATACTCAAATTTTCAAGTATAGAGTTAAGCCCGGCGATACCATTAGTGAAATAGCCGAGAAATTCGGTGTATCAACAGTGCTGATACGAAATTGGAATCATTTGAGCGATAATCATATAGTTGCAGGAAAGTATTTAAAAATATTCAGTAATCAAAAAACTTCATCTCTTGGCGATAATACAGTAAAAACATCCGCAAATATCAATTATTATAAAATTAAACAAGGCGACACTATAGGAGAGATTGCAGAACATTTCAAAGTTTCAACCGCTAAAATCCGCAGGTGGAACGGCTTGAGAACAAATAAAATTATTGCCGGTGATGAGCTAAAAATTTATTCCAATGCCGATGTAAATGATATTCCGGAAAATTCTAAGAATGTTAAGAAATCAAATATAATTGCCAAACGTTCGGGAAATGTTCACCATGTACGATCCGGCGAATCTTTATATTCGATTGCAAAACAATATAATACAACAGTCGACAGATTAAAATCAGTTAACGGAATGAAGAATAATAAAATTAAAGCAGGCCAGGATTTAATTATTGAATAAATAATTATTTTTTGTTTCTTTTGAATCAACAAAAGGAGATATTTATTACATAACATAAATTACATAAGCCGTTAGGGGTGTTGTTCCCTGTGGAATAGCTGAGATCATACCCTTAAACCTGATCTGGATAATACCAGCGTAGGGAAACGGGCTAAAGAATAATTAAAGTTTTAGCCGTTTCTTGACGGCTTTTTTTATTAGGAGAGGAGAAAATGAAAAACTTGATTATTCTTTTTTTAATTTTAAATGGGGTAATCTTTTCACAGGAAAATAAGATTAAGGGAAAAATTATCGATTCGCAAACCTCAAATCCGTTACCTGATGCTAACTTATTTATTAAAGATCATCCGGAAACCGGAACCGTTTCTCATAAAAACGGGACTTTTGAATTGACAGGAAATTTTTCTATGAAGGATACTTTAATCGCAAGTTATATCGGGTATGAAGAACAAATGATCCCGTTAAAAAATGAAAGTGATCCTAATTCTATTCTTATAAAATTAGTTGTCGAAATTATCCCTTCTCAAACCGTGCTGGTCGAAGGAAGTGTTGGAAAAACCGGTACAACCCCTATTACATTTTCAAAAATTCAGAGAAGTGAAATTCAGCAGGATTATACAGTTCAGGATATTCCGAAATATTTAAGCAGGCTTCCCTCAACAACTTTTTATTCCGAGAACGGAAACGGAATCGGGTACAATTATTTAAGTATACGAGGTTTTGATCAAAGAAGAATTTCGGTATCGATAAACGGAATACCTCAAAACGATCCGGAAGATCATAATGTTTACTGGCTGGATTTTCCCGATCTACTAGCAAGCACAGATTTGATTCAGGTTCAAAGGGGGGCAGGTTCCGGTGTTTCCAGCTATCCTGCAATCGGCGGATCGATAAATTTTATTACTTCTAATTTTAGCAATGATCCGAAAATAAATTTTTCCGCTTCGACAGGCTCATACAATACAAGAAAATACAGTGCTGCATTTTCAAGCGGACTTTTAGACAATAAGTATTCTATTTATGCAAGAATTTCTCAAATTTTAAGCAGCGGATACAGATACAATTCGTGGGTTAAATTCAATTCATATTATTTATCTGCTGTTAGGTACGATGATAACTTAACCACACAAGTAAATTTTTACGGCGGACCGATTGCCGACGGTTTAGCGTACACCGGATTACCTAAGTTTGCCATTAAAAATAAAAATTTAAGAACGGAAAACTATTCTTACTGGGAGACAGACAATAATCAATACACTTATACCGTTTTAAGAAAACCGGAAGAAATAGAAAATTTTTCTCAGCCTCATTATGAAATACTCAACGAAATAAAATTAAATAAATCCATCACTTTCAATTCAGCTTTATTTTTGGTTACCGGCAACGGATTTTTCAATTACGACGGTACAGGACTCGATACAACAGCTTTACATTTAACATCTCAGTTCGGATTTCATCCAACAGCAAACCCATCGGATATTTTAATTAAAGCTGAAGTCGATAATACTCAATATGGCTGGATTCCCAAGTTTAGCTTTAAGCATGAAAACGGAGAATTGATTATCGGCGGCGAACTAAGGTTTCATAAATCAACTCATTGGGGAAGCGTCAATTATGCATCAAACCTTCCGGAAGGATTAACTCCTGATTATCGTGTGTACTATTTCAACGGTGGAAAAAATATTATTAACGGTTTTGTCCATGAAACGTATACACTAAATGAGCATTGGAACATTTTAGGTGAACTCCAATTAGCTTATCACAAATACTCATTTTATAACGAGCATTTCAATCATTATACTTTTAATATTAAAGGGCTCTATTTTAATCCGAGATTTGGAGTTAATTATAAGTTTAATCCGCAGCAAAATGTTTACGTTTCATATGCAAGAGTAACAAGAGAACCCCGCCTAAGCACTTATTATCCCGGCGAAGAATCTATCTGGGGATCAACTCCTCAATTCATACAAAATTCCGACGGTTCATATAATTTCAGCCAGCCGTATGTAAAACCGGAAACAATGAATGATATTGAAGCCGGGTATTCGATAAATGAGAGGAATTTCAATATTACTCTAAATTTATATTACATGCTGTTTGATAATGAAATAGTAAATAACGGAAAGCTCGATATTTTTGGTCAGCCGACAACCGGGAATATTAACAGTACAATTCACCGCGGAATTGAATTATCCGGCTCAGTAAATATGCCTGAGAATTTTTCTCTCTTTTCTAATTTTACCTGGAGCAAGAATTATATAAATAAAGGTGATTATTTTATCGATCAGAATAATTTTATTGATTTAAGCGGAAATAGGATAAACGGTTTTCCCGATTTTTTGTTTAACTTTGGTTTAAGCTATAACAACAACGGATTGTTCGCCCAATTAATGGGACGATATATCGGCAAATTTTATTCGGATAATTATGATTCAAAACTTTCTGAGGATTTAGCTAAACATCCGGGATTTGTGAGCTATACAGATAATGTAAATGACGCATATTTTACGGCAGATTTTTTTGCAAGCTACGAAGTTGAAGTATTCAGCGCATTAAATAAAAGTAAAATATTCATTCAGGTAAATAACATTTTTGATAATTTGTACTCTGCTAATGCCATCGGTGCGGAGTTTTTCCCGGCAGCGGAAAGAAATTTCCTTGTCGGAATAAAATTAGGATTATAAAAAATAATAAAATGAAAAAGTGCTTAATTCTCGGAAGCGGTAATGCGCCTTCAAACGGTGTGATCTCTTTTTTACAGTCAAAAGGTTATGATAAACTTTTTTGTGCGGATGGGGGAGCAAACGCTGCGAGAAAATTAGGCTTAAAACCTAATTATATAATTGGTGATCTGGATTCGATTAGTGAATCGACACTTAAATATTTTAATAAAGTTTCAAAGATAATTAAGATCAGCAGGCAGAATGATACGGATGTTGAAAAATGCTTGAAATTTGTAATATCAAAAAAATTTGACGAAGTTATTTTACTCGGAGTTACTGGAGATAGGTTGGATCATACTTATTGCAATCTTGGAATTGTACTGAAATTTTTTAGCAAAATAAAAATTAAATTAATTGCGGAAAATTCAATCTTAATCCCATATCAAGGGAATATCAAATTTCCAACTTTAAAAGGTGAAACAATTTCTCTTTATGGTTTCGATGAAAAAACTAAAATAACTTCAAAAAATCTTAAATATCCTTTAAAAAATGTATCACTTCCTTTCGGTAAAAAGGAAAGTACAAGTAACGTAGCTGCCTCAACTGAAGTTGAATTAAAAATTACCGGGGGTAGAATTTTTGTAATCAGGGATTTTAAAGTAGTAAAAAGGAATGGTCTCTTTTAGTTCTCTCGATATTTTTATCATTATATTATTTTTTATTTCCGTCATTTCAATCGGTTTTATTTCCGGCAGGAAGTTAGGAACGGAAGCAGATGAATATTTACTCTCCGGCAGAAAAGTCGGACTTTTCTTATTTATTTTAACAAATGTTTCCACATGGTACGGAGGTATCCTTGGAGTTGGGGAGTTTACTTATCGTTACGGCTTGTTAAGCTGGTTCACGCAGGGTTTCCCTTATTATTTCTTTGCTTTTTTATTTGCGCTTTTCTTTGCAAAAAAAATTCGTGAAGCGTCGCTCTTTACTATTCCTGATAAGCTGCATGAAATTTACGGAAAAAAAATAGGATTGTTATCAGCAGTACTTGTTTTCATCCTGGTTTCTCCTGCACCGTATTTATTGATGACAGGAAGCTTAATAAAATTAATATTTGGAACTGGAATTATTTTAAGTTTAATTATCGGGTTACTGCTGTCAATAGCATATCTTTTCCACGGCGGATTCAGATCAAATATTTATGCCGATGCGCTTCAATTTTTTGTTATGTTTATCGGATTTATAATTATTTTGATTTTTTCTGGAGCAAAATTCGGAGGGATGACTTTTTTACAAAGCAACTTACCTCCCGATCATTTAAAATTGACAGGAGGTGCATCTCCAACATTCATAATTGTTTGGTTTTTAATTGCACTCTGGACTTTTGCTGATCCCGGCTTTCACCAAAGATGTTATGCAGCTAAAACAGGTAATGTAGCAGTAAAGGGGATTCTTATCTCAATTTTTTTCTGGGCATTGTTTGATTTTTTAACAACATCAACCGGTTTATATTCAAAAGCAGTTTTAAAGAATATTTCGCAGCCTGTTTTATCTTTTCCATTATTGGCTGAAAACGTTTTAGGCCCAGGATTTAAGGGAATATTTTATGCGGCATTGTTTGCCACCATAATGTCCACATTAAACAGTTTTTTATTTTTAAGTGCAACTACAATAGGACGGGATTTTATTTTTCGACTGAGAAAAAATTCCGTAGAGAAATATTTAAAAAAATATACGGTAATCGGTTTAATTCTTTCCGGAATTGTTTCGGTTCTGCTGGCATATTATATTCCATCCGTTATTGAGATCTGGTACACAATCGGTTCATTATGCATACCGGGTATTATACTTCCGGTTATCAGCGCTTACTATCCGAAATTTCGAGTAAGTAATAATATAATTTTAACCGAAATTATTGCCGCAGTAGGATCAAGTACAATGTGGTATTTTTTCAGGAATGAATTTTCAAATATTACGGTGCTAAATGAAATTGAACCGATGCTTGTCGGCTTATCAATTGCTTTGTTAATTCATATTTGTGGGTTAATGTTTAAGTTGTTTTCGTTTAATCAGCGATAGTACTATTGAACCTGCAAGAAAGAAAATAATTATTGATAACGAGACGACTGTGGGTATTTTAATTATTTCGTTTAAAAGCATTTTTACACCGACATAGAATAAAATAATTGCAACTCCATATTTTAGATAAGTAAACAGTTCCACCACTCCGGCTAAAGCAAAATATAATGCACGGAGGCCAAGAACAGCAAAAATATTTGATGAAATAATTATAAAAGTATCGGTTGTGATAGCAATGACCGCCGGAATTGAATCAACGGCAAAAATAATATCGGAAGTTTCGATCAAAGCTAAAGTTAAAAGCATATAAGTAATAAAAACTTTCCCGTTTTGTTTGACGAGAAATTTTCTTCCCTCGTATGACGGCAGAAGCTTAAAATGTTTTGTAAAAAATTTTATTACTAGATTATTTTCTTTATCGATTGATTCCTCTTTACCAAAAGCCATTTTGTAAGCGGCATAAAGCAGAATTATCCCGAAAATATAAATGACCGGGTGAAATATATTTATTAACCCGACGCCGATTAAAATAAAGGCAATTCTAAAAATTATAGCGCCCAATATTCCCCATTTTAAAACATGCGGCTGATGTTCTGCGGGAACGCTCATTACCCTGAAAATCATCAAGAACACAAATAAGTTATCGACTGATAAAGATTTTTCAATCAAGTAACCTGTTAAAAATTCAAGCGCTCTTTCATGTCCGTTTTTTAGAAAAAGAAATATAAAGAGATCAAACAAAAGAGAAGTGCAAATCCAAACTGCGCTCCAGATAAGGCTGGATTTTAAAGTTATTTTTCCCCATCGGTGTTCGGTTACATAAAGATCAATAAAGAAGAGGATTGCAACAATTACCGAAAATATTATCCAGAAAACAAATTCATTATACAAATCATAACCATTATTTTAGGGTAAAAGTATTCCGGCGGCTAAAACAGTAGTCCACAATCCGTTTTTATCGCCCTCCGCAGATTGTGTGATGTTAAACGAGCGGACAATTTTTCCGGACATTTTATAAATATTTTCTCTTTCACTCCAGTCGGTGTCGGGATTAAACTCAACTCCGAGAGTTGTTGCAAGCATTGTTGCTGCCAAATCTTCCGCATATTCTCCGGCTAATTTTTCGGTTTGCCCGAAGGGATGATGTTCGGATAAATAACCGTAATTTGAGCTGTCTGCAGGCAGTGCAACACCGATAGAAGAAGCAATTAATCTGTTCGGCTCGTTGGTAGAGTTTCTTGCCATTACACAAAATGTAATTTGTCCCGGGCTTAATTCTTTAAGACCTTCTTCTTTGCTTATTCGTTTGCATCCAACCGGGAAAATGCTGCTTACTGTAACGAGGTTGCAGATTTCTATCCCTGCATTCCTCAGCGCCAATTCAAATGATGTTAAATATTCTTTATGTTTTCCAACCCCTTTTGTAAAAAATATTCTTGAAGGAACATACAAATTATCATCTCCTTTCTAATTTGTTTTCAGATTTTAATTCTAAACTCATTTATTGGATTATCATTTATGCACTATGACTTACCCATCTTCATTTGGCAGTCACGGTCGTCAGTTTGTACTTTCTTATTTTTTAATCCGGGCAAATTTTCTTTTTCCAACTTTCAAAATAATATCATCCGAAAGATCAATATTTTCAGTAATATCTCCAACCCTTTTCCCGTTTATAGCTACGCCGCCTTGAATAACAAGTCTTCTTGCTTCACCTTTGGAAGAAGCGAACTTTACTTTCATAATTAAATCGAGTATGTTGATATCTTTAGTAGTATCAGAGATAATTATTTCGGGAATGTCTTCCGGAATTTCTTTCTTAATAAATATTCTGTCAAATTCCGACTCGGCATCATTTGCAGCTTGTTCGTTGTGATACATTTTCACCAATGTACGTGCAAGTCTTCTTTTTAAATCGCGCGGATTTTTATCCGGATTATCTAAATCTACTCTAATCTTTTTTAATTCTTCATTGCTTATATCGGTTGTAAGTTCGTAGTAAGAATAAATCAAATTATCGGGAATCGACAATGTCTTTCCGTACATTTCATTTGGCGGTTCAGAGATGCCGATATAATTATTGTAAGATTTGCTCATCTTCTCAACGCCGTCGGTCCCAACAATAAGTGGTAAAGTTAAAATGACCTGCGGTTCCAATCCATGTTCGCGCTGAATATCTCTTCCCACCAGCAGATTAAACTTCTGGTCCGTTCCGCCAAGTTCGACATCGCTTTCAATAGCAACCGAATCCATTGCTTGGGCTAAAGGGTAGAGCAGTTCGTGAATGCTAATCGGGATGCCTGCTTTGAACCTATTTGTAAAATCATCGCGTTCAAGCATCCTTGCGACTGTATATTTTGAAGATAATTTTATTACATCTTCAAAACTCATTTTCCCAAGCCACTCGGAGTTATAAACAATTTTGGTCTTCTCTTCGGCTAAAATTTTCGATGCCTGCTCGAAATAAGATTTACTGTTTATTCTTGCTTCTTCTAAAGTCAACGGTGGACGTGTAATGTTCCTGCCGGATGGGTCGCCAATCATACCGGTAAAATCACCGATGATAAGAATAGCCTGATGGCCTAACTGCTGGAACTGCGCTAATTTTCTTAATACAACAGAATGCCCGATATGCAAATCCGGCCTGCTGGGATCACAACCAAGCTTTATATTTAGAGGTTTTCCCGTTTTTATGGAATTTTCAAGCTTCTTTACTAATTCATCTTCGGGGATTATTTCGAATGCACCTCTCTTGATGAGGTCCATCTGCACATTAATGGGAGGAAATTTTATTTTAATCACCTAATCTAATATATTTTAAAAATTGAAAGGAATAATTTATTAAAATCTGCAATTATTTTTCAGTCATCCAAAAATAAATTATTCCTGTGCTTAACATTAAGAATAAAGATGACATCTTTTTTAGAAAATAGAAGCTTCAAAATATAATTGAACAATTATTTTAATGCTAAATTTCATTTAAAGGAGAAGATGTCTTTTCCTATTATAGCTAATACTTTACCTTCCGTTCTTGTTCCCTGTCAAAATCCCGTTTAGCAATAGCAGCACGTTTATCATATACCTTTTTACCTTTTGCCAGAGCAAGTTCTACTTTTACCTTCCCGTTTTTGAAATAAAGTCTAAGAGGAATTAATGTCAATCCTTTTTCCTTTACTTTCCCGATAAGCTTTCTAATTTCACTTCTGTTCAATAATAGCTTTCGGTCTCGTGTCGGCTCATGATTGTTGATGTTTCCCTGTGTATATTCGCTTATGTGAGCGCTGAATAACCAAACCTCTCCGTTTTTCAAAGAAGCATAACTATCCACGAGATTGGCTTTACCCTGCCTTAAAGACTTTACTTCCGTACCCTGCAATACAATTCCAGCCTCATAAGTTTGAATGATGGTGTACTCATGCCTGGCTTTTCGGTTTACGGTTATATTTTTTTCCGATTCTTGTGCTGTCATAATTTAAGTTATTTAATTGCAAAACATATTTTTAATGTAGTAGAAATGCAAGGGGGAGATAGTAATAAAAGATTTTTAACTTTTTTTGAAATAATTTTAGTGAACTTAAGATAAAATTTTTAAGCTGTAAAATTAACTCTCAAGCTTAGTCAGCCATGAATTGAAATGTCTGCACTTAGTGCGAAGTACATTAATATCAACCTGAGATAATATTAATTGACTGTGCAATGTTTTTTCATAATCAGAGAAAATATTTTGTAATCTTTTTGACGGAACAGAATTCGGATTTTCATTTATTTCTTCTGGGGAATTAAAAGAGTCATTTATAGATTTCACTTTTCTAATCTTATCAGGTGCATTTATAAATGCAATTGGAATTTTTTCTTCACTGGCAAAAATTAATGCTTCAAATTCGTGAAGTTGTAGATAAGGTAAAAATTTAGAATTATCTATGTCTTTTCTAAATTGATCTTCCATAAAATCTATACGATTATAACATGTCCCGGTAGGTCGATCATCATAACCAGGAAAATCTTTCGGTAATGCATAATAATCAATCATAGTGGTTACAAAATTAGCAGAAGTATCTTTTAATAAAGTCAATAAATCTCTTTTAACTTGTCGATATGAATTAACACCCCCTTTATGATCGGGTCCTCTTACTTCTCTTTTTGTTTTAATTATGGTAGGTGTTAAGAAAATATTCTTCGGGTTAAAATAAGGCATTAATACTCTTTTTACGAATCCTTCTTCTGTTTGACCCTCAACTAGAACAAGAATTTTTTTTGACATCTAAGGTCTTCCTCCGAGGACGTTCTTTTCCCAGAGTTCACCGATTGCATACTCATTTAACCATTCGGTTAAATTATTTTTATCGGGTCGATTAAAAATAGATTCACCATTATTCCTATCTACAACAATAATATCTTCAGGCTCAAAGTGATTAAGAAAAGTTACAGATTGTGTAGAGCAAATAATTTGTTTATTATTTTTTGCGACAGATTTAATTAACGAACTAAGTAATTCTATAGCTGCAGGATGCAATCCTAATTCAGGTTCATCAATTATAATTGTGTCGGGGAGATTTGGTTGTAGCAAAAGAGTTATCAAACAAATCATCCTTAAAGTCCCATCGGATAGATGATTTGCATTGAAGTATTCGTCAGAACCTGCGTACTTCCATTCCAGCCGGATTTTTTCTTTATTCAATGCTAAAGGTTCTAATTGAAATTTCTCAAAAAAAGGAGCTATAAGTTTTATTGTATTTTCAATCCTGGAAAAATACTGCTTATCCATTTCCTGCATCCAATAAAGAAAAGCGGCTAAGTTAGAAGTATCAGTTCTTAAAAATCTGTTATCATTAATGTCACTTTCTTTTTTAACTTTCGCTGAAAAACTAGTATCATTAAAATGATAAACTCTAAAAGCACCTATGGAATAAATCATTAAAATTACGCTCTGGATGTAACTTTTAGTACTTAATAGTTCAGTTAAGTTGGCTTCAAAATTACCATTTGCAAAATTTAGTCCATCCGGTTCATCTTTTATTTTTTCCTCATATCTAACTATTTCTTTATTAAAAAAAAATTTGTTGTCAAGTGTAGCCGCTAATTTAAATTCATATTCTGCTCGACTAAATGAAACCGTACCGGATAAAAATTCGGAACGTTTCCTGCCAAAGAACAAAAAATTATCAGCACCGCTGTTCACTGCAACATAGTTTTGTAATTCGTGAGAGACCATGTTCCTAAGAAGATCAAAGAACTGAATAAAATTAGATTTACCTGCACCATTAGAGCCAATAAGAACGTTAATATTATTAAGAGGCAAATTTAATCTTCTAATCGACTTAAAATTGCTTATACTTATACTATCTACTTTCATGACTTATTATTTATTTGTTCCGTAAAAATAACTAAAAAGATACATTTCTTCATCGCATATCTTATCCTTTTGTAACCGAGTCAATATAAACCTTAATTTTAGCAAAGAATCTTTTTTCTCAATTTAGTTAGAAGTCCGTTCTGCAAGACGAATAATTGAGTCTATGATATTAATTTTCACTAATTTTATTTATAAACTATCGAATCCCCTTTAATATTCCAACAATATTCTCTTTCAATATTTTACGGATTTCTCTATCTTTTCAACACAATTTGTCACAAATAATTTTTCATGATTAAAAAGCTTTCAATTCTTTTTGCATTTCTATTCCTTTCCTTTCTGATTCCAGGATGTGCCTACCATGAAAAACTGAACGAGATTGTTATCTGGCATAACATGCGTCCCGAGGAAACCGCAGTTTTTCAAAAACAATTGAATGAGTTCATGAAATTGAATCCCGGGGTAAAAGTAACGCAGCTTTATAAAGAAACGGAAGAAATGCGATCGAGCTATATTATTGCGGCAATAGGGGGACAAGGTCCGGATCTAATTTATGGCCCCGCAGATCAGGTCGGGCCGTTTGCCGAAATGAAAATAATTAAGCCTCTCGATTCGATTTTTACTAAAGAATATTTGAACCACTTTAATGACAAAGCGTTGATACGACTTCACGGCAAGCTCTGGCAAATTGCAGATAAATTGGGGAATCACCTTACTTTAGTTTATAATAAAGATATGGTTCCGGTTCCACCTAAAACCGATAAAGAATTAATTAAGATTGCGCAGAAACTAACTAAGGATACAAACGGTAATGGAATAATTGATCAGTACGGTTTAGTCTGGAATTATACCGAACCGTATTTCTTTATCCCGTTTTTAACAGGGTTCGGCGGCTGGGTTTTGGACAGTGCAAATAATCCGACTCTCGATACTCCTGCTATGGTGAACGCCTTGAAGTTTATCCAGGACTTGAGAGATAAATATAAAATTATTCCAAAGGAAGCTGATTACGATATTGCCGATGTTATGTTTAAAGAAGGTAAAGCTGCGATGATCATAAACGGGGATTGGTCGTGGTCGAGTTATGGTAATGCCGGGATCAATTATGGAATTTCACCTCTTCCTCTAATTACCGAAACCGGCTTGTATGCAAGGCCAATGGTTGCGCCAAAAGGATATTCGATAAATGCCAATGTAAGTGATGAAAAGCTACCTATCATTAAAAAATTATTGAAGTTTCTGTTAAGCCCGGGTAAAGAACTGGAAACTTCTCTTGAAGTAAAAACTTTTCCCAGCCGTAAGGAACTTTACACAAATCCGAAATTACTAAATGATGAAATACTGGTAAATTCTAAAAAACAAATTGAACATGGAATTGCACTGCCGATAGTTACGGAAATGAGAGCGATCTGGGATGCAATGCGTCCGGCTTATCAGGCTGTGCTTGGCGGAGCTATTACTCCTGAGCAGGCGGCAAAGCAGATGCAGCAAAATGCGGTTCAAAAAATTAAAGACTTAAAAGAAAATTATAGCGATCCTACCGGAAAATTTATCATTTATATTGCGATGTTTTTGGCCGTCATTTTAACTCTTTGGTTTACGCGGAAAAGTATCGCAGCATTTTTCAAAAACTTAAAACATGATAAATTTGCATATTATTTAGTTCTGCCTGCCGTAATCATAATGCTGGCTGTGGTTTTCTATCCCTTCTTTTATAATATTATCCTTTCTTTTTCAAATATGAGCCTGTCTCATATAAATGACTGGAGCATTATTGGTTTTTATCAGTATGCTAGAGTTTTTACGGAGCCTGCTTTTTATGAATACTTTTTAAAGACGATTATCTGGACAGGTCTTAACATTTTCTTTCATGTAACTCTTGGCGTTTCTCTTGCATTATTAATTAATCGCAAGCTTCCCGGCTCGGGAATTTTTAGAACGCTGTTAATTCTTCCGTGGGCAATTCCGCAGTACATTGTTGCTTTAACCTGGAGAGGAATGTTTAATTATGAATACGGTGCAATAAATTTAATTATAATGAAGTTCTTATCGATGTCGCCTATTGCATGGCTTAAATCGCCGGTTGAAGCATTCGCTGCTGTTATTATAACAAACATCTGGCTTGGATTTCCGTTTATGATGATCATTGCTCTCGGCGCATTGCAAAGCATTCCTCATGAGCTTTATGAAGCTGCTGATATCGACGGAGCAAAATGGTTTCATAAATTAAAAAATATTACTATACCGCTGATTAAACCGGTTATGATCCCGGCTATAACTTTAGGTATAATCTGGACATTTAATAATATCAATGTAGTTTGGTTGGTTAGCAACGCAGGTGAACCTTCGGATAAAACGCATATATTGGTTTCTTTTGTTTATAAAGCAGCATTCAATCTTTATCGATACGGTTATGCTGCTGCGTTTAGTATGATTATATTTTTAATATTGCTTGCATTCGGCGTTACGTTTTTAAGAAAAACACGGGCGACGGAATCGGTGTATTGATTTCAAATTGCTAAATTACAAGATTACAAAATTGAACGATCAAAAGATTACTTTTTAAAATTGAGTTAGGTAATTGATATTGTTATTACTTAAAATTAAATAAATTTTATCGGGTTTTGTATGAAGAATCGAAATAAACTTATTGCCGATATTTTAACTTATGTTGTTCTGATTGTTTTTACCGGAGTAGCGTTGTATCCTGTAATAAATGTTTTCACAATTTCGATCAGGCCGAATGACAGTTTGCTGTCCACTTCGCTGGCAATAATTCCTGATGGTGCAACATTTAAACAATATATCGATCTTTTTACAAAACGTCCTTTTCTACTTTGGGTCTGGAATTCAACATTAATTTCTTTTGTAGTTACTATAACAGGTGTCGCATTAGCATCAACTGCAGGTTACGCTTTATCGAGATTTAGTTTTATCGGGAAGCAGGTGAGTATGCTCGGAATTCTTACAACTCAAATGTTTCCGGCTACAATGCTTTTACTTCCGATGTATATTATGCTGATTAAATTGGGATTAATAAACAGCTATCTCGGAATTATAATAATCTATTCTGCAACTGCGCTTCCGTTTTGCGTCTGGCAAATGAAAGGTTATTATGATACAATTCCTTTCAGCCTTGAAGAAAGCGCACGAATCGACGGCTGTAACCGATGGCAGGCATTTTATAAAATTATTTTGCCTCTCGCATCACCGGCATTGGTTATTACAGCGTTATTTTCATTTATGACCGCCTGGTCGGAATATATTGTTGCTGCCCAGGTTTTACAGGATACAAGTTTGTACACACTTCCGCTTGGCTTAAAATCGTTTCAATCGAATTTAACTACAGAGTGGGGATTGTATGCAGCGGGTGCACTAATAGTGAGTATTCCTGTCGTGATTTTATTTATTGTTTTGAGTAAATGGCTGGTTTCCGGTTTAACGCTTGGAAGTGTGAAGGGATAAAATTTATTATCAGACTCATTTAGTGTAATTATTTTAATTCATTCACTTCGTTGTCATTAAGTAGTCATTCGCTTTGCTGTCATTTAATTAAGCATAAATCAATCTTTGTCCCTTCGGCGTGGGTATTGGATCGCCGAATTCTTTAGCTGTGTTAAACCATAATTCAATTGCTTCTCTTATTTATGCAAAGCCTCATCGTAGTTACTTCCATGAGCAAGACAACCCGGCAATTCCGGAACTTCTGCTATACATATCTTATCTTGATTATCCCAATAAATTATAATTTCGTATTTGTACATTTAATCTTTGATTCCAAGTTTATATTTTCACCTCATCCACATCCTTAACAAATAAAACAAGCACTCCGGCCAAAATCATAGAAGCGCCTCCTAAAAGCAGCGAATACATTGCATCATTTGCGAAAATTGTTTTTGTGAAAAATCCTAAAATACTCGCTGCCGTTATTTGAGGAATAACGATAAAGAAATTAAAAATTCCCATGTACACTCCCATTTTTTCCGGCGGCAGTGAACCAGCTAAAATTGCATAAGGCATTGCAAGAATTGATGCCCAAGCTAATCCGATTCCTAATTCAGAAATAATTAATGCGTTGGGGTTTTTAATTACATAAAAAGAGGCTAATCCTAACCCGCCGCATAAAAGACTAATAAAGTGAACAGTTTTTCTGCTTGTTAATTTTGCGAGCCAAATTAAAACGAATGCCATTACTGCTGCAAATCCATTATAAACAGCCATCAAAACTCCAACCCAATCGGCACCTTTATTATATAATTCAGATGCAGTATCGGAAGTACCGTAGATATGATGTGTGACTGCAGGCGTTGTATAAATCCACATTGAGAACAATGCGAACCATGAAAAAAATTGCACAAAAGACAATTGCCTCATCGTAACAGGCATCTGGTATAAGTCGTTTATTACAGTTACAAAACCGTTATCCGTACTTCCTCTTTTTGTCAGAAATCCGGTAATAATTTGAAGCAGACCGAAAACTGCGGCGCCGACAAAAAGAACATACAAACCTAATTCAACATTTTCGATAAAAAGATAAATAGAAACAGCAACTCCGGCAGCCAACCAGATTAGACCATTTCTCATGAATTTGGCGGCTTCATTTTTTTTAGGCTGCCCGGATTTAATTCTTTCCTTATTTATTTCATTTTCATGATCATTAAATTTTTTTAATTCTTCAGGCGGATATTCTTTAGATGTAAAGACTGTCCAGCAAACTGCTAAGAAAAATATTGCACCGCCGATATAAAAAGAGAGCTTTACCGATTCAGGGATTTCTCCTGGTGCGGCAGTGTTTGAAATGTTAAACCAGTTCGTCATCATATAAGGAAGTGCGGAAGCAATTACAGCGCCCGTTCCAATGAAAAAACTTTGCATAGAAAAACCTGTTGTCCGTTGTTCGGAAGGAAGCATATCACCAACAAATGCTCTAAAAGGTTCCATTGAAACATTTATAGAAGCATCCATTATCCAAAGCATTCCCGCAGCGACCCATAAAACAGGTGAGTTAGGCATAACAAAAAGTGCGGCAGATGCTAATATTGCACCAACAAAAAAATACGGCCGTCTTCTTCCCAATCTATTCCAGGTTTTATCACTCATGTGTCCGATTATCGGCTGAATAATTAAACCGGTAACCGGCGCGGCGATCCATAAAATCGGGATATCGTCTATCTTTGCTCCAAGTGTTTCAAAAATTCTACTTACATTTGCATTTTGAAGTGCGAACCCGAATTGTATCCCTAAAAATCCGAAACTCATATTCCAGATTTGCCAAAAACTCAGTCGTGGTTTTTTCATTTAAGAACCATAAAATTATTTAAGAAGTAATAGTAGCTGACTAAAAAGTAAATTATTAGTGGTTGACCAAAAACAAGAAAGCAGTCATTGCGAACGAGTCTTCGAGTGAAGCAATCTTTTATTAGTAAATCAAAAGTGAGATTACTTCGCTCCGCTCGTAATGACGAAATAACTTTTTTGTTAGCCTCGAATACGGACAACACTAATTTTCATGGTTTATTTATATGAAAATTTAATTTTTAGTTACCCTCACTAAAATCGTGAAAACTTTTCATAAAATACAGAATTATTCATGAAGTTTTTAAAATAGAAGTTAAGCCTCTCCTAGTTTATCTTCAAAACAAAGTATTTATCACGAATTTTTAATATTTTGCGATAATTTTTTAATCAATTTACTACTTTACCGGTTAATGCCTGAAAATCAAAATATAACTTCACAAAGAAAAAAAGAGCATATAGAACTTTGCTTGACCGATAAAGTTAGTTTTAAAGAAAAGAGGAATGGCTTCGAAAATTACGATTTTATTCATTATGCAATAACCGAAGTTGATATTAATGAAATTGACTTTACAACAAAGTTTTTAAGAAAAAAAATAAATTTCCCTTTTCTTATTTCATGCATGACCGGCGGAACTCCTGAAGCTGAAAATATAAATTCTAAGCTTGCAGTTGCGGCAAATGAATTGAATATTCCTCTTGGCGTCGGAAGCCAGAGACAGGCTCTTGAAAATAAAGAATATCATAACACTTATAAAATTATTAGAAAAAATGCTCCTAAAATTCCTATTCTTGGAAATTTAGGTGCATCGCAAATTGTGCTGATAAAAAAGTTTGACGATGTTAAATTTTTAGTTGATCTGGTTGAAGCAGATGCAATGGTTGTCCATGTTAATCCTCTGCAGGAATTAATTCAGCGGAATGGCCAGCCTTCGTTTTTAGGTTTGCTGAAAAAATTAGAGAAACTCGTTAAGTTTCTCGAAGTTCCTATAATCGTTAAAGAAGTTGGTGCCGGAATTTCGAAACAAGCTACTGTGAAACTTTTAAATATCGGAGTTAAAGGAATTGATGTTGCAGGTGCAGGAGGTACAAGCTGGGCGGGTGTTGAAATTCTGAGATCGAAAGGAGATGAAAATAATCCTTTCTGGGATTGGGGAAATCCGACTTCTTATTGCATTAAAGAAGTTGGTCATCTAAAAAAGAAATATAAATTTTTTCTAATCGGATCCGGTGGAATAAATACCGCATTCGATGCAGCTAAAGCTTTTGCGCTGGGTGCGGATTTAACGGCTTCGGCAAGAATTATTTTACAGAAATTAGATAAGAACGGAATCGAAGGAGTTGTCGAATTAATAAAAGAATGGTTTGATACGATTAAGAGAATTCTTTTTTTAACAGGTTCTCATTCATTAAAAGAATTACAAAAAAACAAATTAATCAAGAAGGAAGAATTTTATTGATCAAAAATAGCGAGACAAAATTTTGGCTGCTTTACGAACGTGAAAGGGAAAAAATTGAAAAAAGACTTTCAAGTTTATTTGAAAATAGAGAACCATCGTCGCTCTATAAACCGGGTGCGTATATTTTAAAAGGCGGCGGCAAAAGAATCAGACCTTTGCTTGTACTCTTATCTACAAAAGCCGTTGGGGGAAAATTATCTAAAGTTTATAATGCAGCCATTGCCGTCGAGCTTCTTCACAATTTTACTCTGGTTCATGATGATATAATGGACAATGCCGATAAGAGACGAGGAAAACCGACGCTTCATAAAAAATACAATATGGACACAGCTATTTTATCAGGCGACGGCCTTTTATCAATTGCTTATGAAACTTTACTGAAAGACTGTAACGGAAACGCAAAATTAATTCTCAGCGAATTCACACAAGGACTGATAGAAGTGTGCGAGGGCCAAAGCCTCGATAATGAATATGAATCACTGCAGAATGTTTCAATCGAAAAATATATTTTAATGATTGAGAAAAAAACCGCTGCTCTGGCGGAATTATGCTGTAAGCTCGGAGCGATTTTAGGCGGCGGGAACAAAAGTGAAATAAATGCGCTTGCAAAGTTCGGAAAATACCTCGGTATTGCTTTCCAGATTCAGGATGACTTACTTGATATTGCCGGCAACGAAAATGAATTTGGTAAATTTGTCGGCGGGGATTTGGTTGAAGGCAAAAAAACTTATTTATATTTAAAAGCTATAAGTAAAGCAAAAGGTGAAGATAAAAAGAAGCTCATGTTAATCACAAAAAACAAAGGAATTCATAGAAACCGGATTGAATTTTATAAAGGACTGTATTTCCGTCTCGGCGTAATCGACGATGCAAGGAATGAAATTAAAAAATACTCAGGTCGAGCTTTAAAGCAGCTTAGATTCATAAAACAAAAAGAAGATAGGGAAATTTTAGGCTGGCTGATAAATACGCTTGTTGAACGGAGCAGATAAGGATGATTGAGAAAACGGTTAAGATTATAAATAAAGCAGGTTTGCACACCAGACCTGCGGCAACTTTGGTAAAGCTAGCATCGAAATATGAATGTGAATTTTATATTTTTAAAGACGGCTTAAATATAAACGGGAAAAGTATAATAGGTGTAATGACTTTGGCAGCAGAAATGGGTTCCGAACTTACTCTTTCTTTCGACGGTTCGGATGAAGAAGCTGCCGCTGATGAAATAGTTTCTTATTTTAATAGAGGATTTGACGAGCTTTGAAAAATTTTAAACAAATATACCGTGCATCAGATAATAAAGTCAGCGGGATTGCCGCTGCTCCCGGTATTGTAATCGGCAAAGCTTACCTTTTTACTAAAGAAAAGCTTGAAATCAACCACTCAGGTATAACCGATGTTAATGATGCAAAAAAGAATTTTAAGGAAGCTCTTATAAAATCTAAAAAAGAGCTTAACAAGATTTTTGCGCTTGCGAAAGAAAAAATGGAAGATACCCGTTCGGCAATTTTTGAAGCTCAATTAATGATATTGGATGACCCGGTTCTGATAAAAAATATTGAAAAGAGAATCGAAGAAGAAAAAAAGCAGCCTGAATCTATTGTTGACGATGAAATTTCAAAATACATCGGGTTGATGAAAAATTCTCATGAAGCATATATGAATGAACGTGCACATGATATCGAAGATATTAAAAACAGGATAATCAGAAATCTTCAGAAGAAAAGATGGCAGTCGAGGATTGTTAATGATGTAATTATCATAAGTGTTTCTCTAACCCCGGCAGATATGATTTTATTTTCAAGATGCGATGTAAAAGGTTTCGTAACAGATCACGGCGGATTAACTTCACACGCTGCAATTATTTCGAGGTCATTGAATATTCCTGCTGTGGTCGGCGCTCATGATGCCACACAAAAAATACATGATGAAGATTTAATTATTGTGGATGGATTTCATGGTTATGTAATTATAAACCCTAGCCAGGAGCAGCTTGAGTTCTTTAAACAAAAGCAAATTAAATTAATTGAACTGCAAAAAAGCCTTGATGAATTTAAGGACAAAAAAGCAATTACA
The DNA here is from genome assembly GCA_964556005.1 of uncultured Ignavibacteriaceae bacterium. GTDB lineage: Bacteria > Bacteroidota > Ignavibacteria > Ignavibacteriales > Ignavibacteriaceae > CAZKUR01. Next base: position 49,143 of record CAZKUR010000015.1, read on the forward strand.
ACTGACGGCCGTGAAGTGACATTAAGAGCAAATGTTGATGTAACGGGCGAAATTGATATTGTAAAAACAAGCGGTGCTCACGGGATAGGCCTTTACAGGAGCGAGCAGGTTCTTGATGAATTAGGTGAATTCCCTGAAGAAGACGAACAGGCAAGGATTTATACAAATTTGGCATCGCGCATTTACCCGGAAACAATTACAATACGTGTTTTTGATATCGGCGGTGATAAATTTAAAATCGGCGATTACGTTGAGCCGAACCCGTTTTTAGGTTTAAGGGGGATCAGGTTGTTGTTAGAGAATCCTGCTATTTTAAAAACGCAATTCAGAGCAATTCTCAGAGCCAGCACCAACAAAAATATTCAAATGATGCTCCCTATGGTAACTACCATAGCAGAGGTAAGAGATGCAAAAAAAATTCTTGCGGAAAGCAAGCGTGAACTGAAAAATCAGAACATTCCGTTCGATCAAGATATACCGGTTGGAATTATGGTTGAGGTTCCTGCCGCTGCAGTGATTGCCGAAATCTTTGCGAAAGAAGTTGACTTTTTAAGTATCGGTACAAACGACTTGATTCAATATTTAATGGCTGTAGACAGAGGAAATGATCTCGTTTCTAATTTGTACCAGGAATTCAATCCGACTGTAGTAAGAACACTAAAGCATATTGTTGCAGAAGCTCAAAAAGCAAATAAACCCGTAAGTATTTGCGGGGAAATGGCTGCCGATACTTTAGCAATTCCTTTATTAGTTGGATTGGGCCTTGAAGAATTGAGCATGTCTCCTGCAACAATCCCTTATGCAAAACGAATCATAAGGTATTTTGCATATGAAGATGCAAAAATTTTAGCCGGTAAATGTTCAACTTGTACGACACAGGAAGAAGTAATCAAGACGATTGAGAAATTTTTTAAAGACCAATCTATTACAAGAACACGGCAAATCATTTAATAGGAGAAAAAATTGCAAATAAGGGAATTTATTCAAAAATATGATCCCCAAAATCAATTCGACGTTCTGATAAACAGCTACAGACAAATTGAATTTGCATGGAACAACGAATTTAAATTAGAGACAATTGAAAAAGGAAAAGTTAATTCCATTGTACTTTCCGGATTAGGCGGTTCAGCGATAAGCGGCGATCTTGTTCAGAATTTTCTTAAAGATGACTTGCATATTCCTTTCGTTGTGAACAGAAATTATTCCCTTCCTGCCTTTGCAAATGAGAGCACACTTGTTATCGTGTCTTCATATTCCGGAAATACGGAAGAAACCGTTTCCGTTTTAAAAGAAGCGCTTCAAAAAAAATTCCAAATAATCTGCATCACTACAGGAGGGAAAGTTGCTGAATTAGCTCATGAAAATAATCTGCCTGTTGTTAAGTTGCAAAAAGGATTTCAGCCGAGATATGCTCTGGGATTGAGTTTCTTTTCGCTAATCAGAATTTTCCAGGAATTAAACTTTATCGATAAACAGGATAGCTTCGTCAAAAAAATCATAAGTCTCTGGAAAACCAAAGGAACCGAATACTCAAATGAAAATAACAAAGCTTCGGATTTTGCACAAAAAATGATTGGGTTTATCCCGGTTATTTATTCCGCTTCCGATTTTACATCGGCAGCAGGGTACAGGCTGAAAAGTCAGTTTAATGAAAATTCAAAAATGCATGCCTTTCATAATTCTTTCCCCGAAATGAATCATAATGAAATAATCGGCTGGGAAACATTCAGTGAAGATAATTTTTCAGCAAAAGTTATAAATATTTTCGATGAAGATTACCACCCGCAAGTAAAAAAAAGGTTCGAAATAATCAATACTCTTCTTCAAGAGAAGAAAATCGATTCTCTAACTCTTAAAAGCAGTGAGGAGAATTTTAAGATAAGATTATTGGATTTGATTTTTTTATGCGATTGGATAACTTATTATGCAAGTATATTCAGAGGTAACGATCCTTCTGAGATTAATTATATAAATTATCTGAAAGAAAATCTTATTAAATAAAAATTTGAGCTTGTAAGATTCTTTACCGCCCGAAGTATTTTCTATAATAATTAATCAATTTACAATTGAGAAAATTAATACCCTATATAATACTATTTTCGATTTGTTTTTTTAGCATTTCCTATTCTCAACTATATTATTTCGGAAGGAATAAAGTTCAGTATAAAAAATTTGACTGGAAGATAATTAAAACAGATCATTTCGATATCTATTACTATGGCGAGATGCAAGAGATTGCCGATATCGGCGGGAAATGGGCGGAAGAAACATACAACGAATACAAAGTGCTTTTCAATGCAATAATACCAAGGAAAATACCGCTCATTTTTTATGATACGCAATTGCAGTTTCAACAAACAAACACAACTCCCGGATTTATCCCCGAAGGTGTCGGCGGCTTTTTTGAATTTTTGAAAGGTAGAGTCGTAATTCCATATAACGGATCGTTAAAAGATTTTCGTCATGTGATCCGGCATGAACTGGTGCATGTTTTTATGACCGACAAACTCTACCGTGTTTTACGCGACCACAGAATTCCAACAGACTATGAACCGCCTCTCTGGTTTACCGAAGGCCTTGCCGAATACATTTCCACGCCCCAGGACGACCAGGCTGTGATGGTAATGCGCGATGCAGTTATAAATAATTATTTTGTCGGCATCGATGATATTTACAAAATATACGGCACTTTTTTTATGTACAAAGAGGGCCAAAGCTTTTTGGAATTTATCGGGAAAAAATATGGTAAATATAAAGTTATGCAGTTCCTTGAGAATGCCTGGATGTTTACCGACTTTAATAAAACTATTGCATATACAATTGGAAAACCTGTTGATGAATTGAGTAAAGAGTGGCTGTTCAACTTGAAGCGCGATTATTATCCGCTGCTGGCTAAGAAAGCTCCTCCTGAAAATGATGCCGAAAAATTGACAAGCTGGGGCTATAATTTTTCCCCGGTTTATTACAAGCAGGATAGTACAGAATATTTGATATTTGTTGCAAACCGCACCGGTTATTCTTCCGTCTATAAATTAAAGCTGTCCGATGAACAAAGAAAAAATAAACCGGAATTAATTCTGCAGGGAGAAAAATCAAAAGAATATGAGGCATTTCATTTATTCCAATCTTCAATCGATGTTTCAAAAGATGGAGTTGTCGCCTTTGTAACTAAAATGGGAGGAGAGGATGCGATTCATTTTTATTCTTTAAAAGACAATGATTTAATATATACTTATCAGAATGAGGATCTGATCAGCATCTCATCACCTAAATTTTCGCCGGATGGCAAATTGGTTGTTTTTAACGCAGTCGATCAAAAGGGATTCAGCGATATTTTTATACTTCACCTTGCAACTGATTCACTCGAAAGGTTAACTAATGATTATTATGACGATAGAGATCCGTCTTTCGGTTTTAACGATAACCAGGTACTTTTCTCATCCGACAGAACATCCGGCAAATACATGAAGAATTATAATATTTTTTCATATAACCGGAAGACTCATAATATAGATTACGTAACTTACTTTAATGCAAATAATTATTCTCCTGTTCTTTCAAAAGATAAAAAAACTTTATTGTTCACATCCGATTATGACGGTGTTAGAAATGTCTGGATGATGAAATGCGAAAACCAACAGTTTGCAAATAATGTTCAGGAAGTAACTCCGTTTGTTACAAGCGCTTTTGATCCTAATTTTATAAATGATACCACAATTGCATTTTCAGGGTTTGAAAATTTTTCTTTCAATTTGTACAGAAAAACTTTTTCTCCTGCAAAGGATACTCTTACTCATATAACAATGGAGTATAAGCCGGAAGCACAGCCCTGGTTTGCAGGGATGCTGCCCTCAACATCACAAAGGCAAAAGTTATATTACCACAAGAAGTACACACTCGATTATGCTCAAAGTGAGGTTTCTACTGGGCCTGTTTACGGAACAAACGGCGGTGCTATTTTTTCATTGAGCGATCTGCTTGGCGACGATAATTTTTTCTTTTTAATTTATAATACGGCAACTGTCCAGAGTGATTTTTTAAAAAGCTTTAACGTCGCGATTGAGAGGTTAAATCTTGGCCAAAGAACAAACTACGGTTATGGAATTTTTCACTTCAGCGGAAGAAGATATGATATTACCTCATCAGATGAATATTATTTTGAAAGAAGCTTTGGCGGATTTTTTGTGATGCAATTTCCGCTATCCAACTTTCAAAGGATTGAAGCGCAAACTACAATTGCAAATTCAGACAAGCAAATAATCACTGGTGTAATAGAAAGAAAAGCTTTACTCGTCAGTAACACAATTTCCTGGGTAATGGATAATTCACTTTGGGGACCAACCGGCCCTGTAGACGGAACAAGAGCGCGTCTTCTTTTAGGTTATACCGGGGACGTTAAGTACAGTAATGTTGATTACTTTACTGTTATTGCGGATGTCAGGCATTATATTAGACTCGGATTTCCAACTGCTTTGGCTCTGCGTGCTTCACTTTATTATAATGAAGGAAAAGAAGCGAGGAGATATTTTGCGGGCGGAAGCTGGGATTTACGCGGCTGGCCGTTGTGGTCGATCAGAGGTGAAAAATTATGGATTTCTTCGGCTGAATTGAGATTCCCTCTAATTGATCAAATTTATTTGAAATTTCCTTTTTTAGGCTTAAGCTTTTATTCAATAAGAGGCGCACTATTTTTTGATTCAGGCGGTGCATGGGATACAAAATACCAGAAAACTTTAGGCGACTTTGGATTTGGGTTTAGAATAAATTTGCTCGGTGTGATTGTTCTCCGGTACGATATCGGTAAAAAAATTGAAAATAATTTTGCAAATCTTCAACATGGTTTATTTTATCAATTCTTTTTTGGGTGGGATTTTTGAAAAAAATTTATTTGTTATTCATACCGTTATTACTTTCCTTATTTGGCTGTTCTCAGTCATTAATAAAATACAGCCTTCCTTCCGGCAGGCCGGAATATAAAATGTTCGGTGAGGTTCCCGGCAGAAAATTTTATACACCTCACTCTTTCGGCGATTCGTTAAAATTGAAATGGGAGAGCGAGATCAACGGAAGTTTCTCGAATTCATCTGTAACTTGTTATGATTCCTTAATTTTTGTGAATGATCTTTCCGGGAGAGTTTTTGCATTTTATCTAACAAATGGTAAAGAAGTCGGCGAACTGAAATATAAAGGTGCCGTTTATACAAGTCCGCTGATTTATAAGCATAATATTATTTTTGCCGTATCATCAAAAGACGAAGATCAATCCGAATTAATTTACTATGACTTCAGCAACGGCAATGTTGTGTCAGATAAAAAAATTAAAGGGAGAGTATTGACGGAAATGCTTGAGACGAATGATGGAATAATATTTAATACTGATATAGGTATAATTTTTAAATTTGGATTGGATGGCAATAAAGTTTGGGAATATAAAGATAAAAAATATATTCACAGTTCTCCGGCTTTCGGTAAAAACATTGCAGCATTTGGAAATGATGACGGTGAAATTGTTGCGTTGAGTGCAATCACCGGGAAATTAATTTACAGTAAAAAAATAGGGCCGCCATTTTTAGGCGGCACATGTATTTCCGGGGATGCGGTTTTTATCGGGAATGACAAAGGAGATATTTATTCTATAAAGCTTGAAGATGGAAAAATCAATTGGTCTTTCAGTACAGGCTCAAAAATATTAATGACGCCTGCGGTTAATGATGATGAAGTTATAATTGGAAATTTAAACGGCGATCTTTTTTCATTGAATAAAGAAAACGGAAAATTAAACTGGAAAACTTCAACGGACGGTGTCTTGAATGCAACACCACTGCTTTCGAAAAATTTAATTTTCTTACCGGATTTTAACGAGAAATTACATTTGATAAATATCCAAAACGGAAACATTGAAAAAACATTTAAATTCGAAGGCAGGGTTAAGCTTACTCCTGTCTATTATTTTAATTTATTATTCATCGGTTATGATAACGGAATTTTAAGAGCTTATGAAATTCTCGATTAATAAAATATTATTGCTCTTGATTTTTATTCCAATCTATTCTTATTCACAGGAATGTCACTCGACTTTGATTGTGAACAGCGATATAAAGAATGCGGTTGTTTTGCTTGATACTACAAAAGTAGGAGAAGGGGAAAAAGTTACAACACAAGTAACAAAGGGTAATCACAAATTAACGGTAATGGAAAACAGCGATAGGTGGAATGCACAAACTTTTGTGGATACAATCAAAGTTGAAGATTGTAATAAAACCATTAGATTAAATTATAAATTCAAAAAAGAAACTTATTTGCAGACCAATCCGCAAGATGCTTATGTTTATTCGAATGATTCATTAATCGGTCACACACCAACCTTTATTAGTGCAAACGTAAATAAAGTAATTTTAAAAAAACCGGGTTACAGCGATACAGAAGTCGGTATAAATCACGGAGTTAAGAATCAGTGGGTAAATTTAAATTTCACAGGCAAGCCGGAACAGGAAATTTTTGTTAAAAAACCTCTATTTAAATTTTTGTTAGCCGGGATAGTAACTTTCGGAGGAATTACCGCTTATTTTAAGATTAAAGCCGATAATAGATTTAATAATTACCAGTTAACCGGCAATAATAAATACCTGGACGAAACTCATAAATTCGATCTGATTTCCGGTATTTCATTCGGTGCACTTCAAATTAATTTTGGTTTATTATTATATTACCTCTTGTTCAATTAATTAATTTTTATAGTTGAAATATGCTAACTGTCCTGGAGGCAATAAATAAATCGACCGGCTATTTAAATGATAAGGGAATAGAATCGCCCCGGATAAACGCCGAACTTTTATTGAGCCATATTTTAAAATGTAAAAGGCTTAATCTTTATCTTTCTTTCGACAGGCCTTTGTCGAAAGAAGAAACAGACGAATACAGGGAACTGCTTAAACGAAGAAGTAAATTCGAGCCGCTTCAATATATCGTAGGTTATGTTGATTTTTACGGACTTAAATTTGATGTGAATACAAGTGTGTTAATCCCACGACCGGAAACTGAAATTTTAGTTGAAACGATTATCAATGAAGTAAAAGGAAAAGAAAATCTTTCGATTCTTGATATCGGTACAGGATGCGGAAATATCGCTGTTTCTTTAGCGAAAAATATTGAGATAGTCGAAATTAAAGCTATAGATATCAGTGAAGACGCTTTAAAGGTTGCCCAAAAGAATGCTGGATGCAATAACGTAAAAGATAAAATTAAATTTGAAAAAATTGATTTTTTAAATGATGAAATAATTAATGAAAAATTTGATGTAGTTGTTTCAAATCCGCCGTATATTTCATTTGAAGAATTTCATGAGCTTAGGCCGGAATTAAATATTTTTGAACCAAGATTTGCTTTGACCGATGAATCGGACGGATTAACTTTTTATAAAGCAATATCAAAAAAATGCAAATACTTATTGAAGTCCGGTAGTAAATTATTTTTTGAATTAGGAATCGGAAAATTTGCAGAAGTTGAAAAAATTATGAATGAAAACGGATACAAAAATATTTCGATAAAAAAAGATTATTCAAACATTGAACGAATAATTTCAGGAGAGATGATTTGAGGGCAGTTGTTCAAAGAGTTTCCGAAGGCGGAGTTTTTATCCCCGAAGAAAATTATTCCGCTAAAATCGGGAAGGGAATGGTGATCCTTTTGGGAATAAAAGAAGACGATGGCGAAGTCGATGCCGGGTATGTTGCCGATAAATGCTGCAGCTTAAGAATATTCGAGGATAAAGAAGATAAAATGAATTTATCCGTTAAAGAAACCGGCGGCGAAGTATTAATAATTTCTCAATTTACTCTGTACGGAGAAACTATAAGAGGAAACCGTCCGAGCTTTACCTCGGCTGCAAAACCGGAAGCCGCAATTCCTTTATATGAATACTTTATCAACAGGGTAAAACAAAACTTAGGCGAGCATAAAGTAAAAACCGGGATCTTCGGGGCAATGATGAGTGTGAAAATTATAAATGACGGCCCGGTTACTTTATCAGTTGAGTCGAAACAAAAAACATAAACAAATTAAAAGAACCAACTTGCATTCAGTCTTGATGATCTTCCTCGATGGGGTTGGTATTGGCAAAGAAGATTACCAGTATAACCCCTTTTTCAAATTTAATTTCAGGATCTTTAACGAGATTTTTGGGGAAATCCCTTCTTTAAATAATCAATGTTTAAATAAAAACGGTGTTTATTTATTTCCTTCCGATCCGCTGTTAGGTGTTGGCGGTTTGCCTCAGAGCGGAACGGGACAGACATCGATTTTTTGCGGTGTGAATGCAGCAAAAATAGTCGGCAAACATTTCGGTCCTTATCCATATTCTACGCTAATCCCCGTTATAAAAGGGAAAAATATTTTTATCGAATTGATTAAGAAAAAAAAGAAAGTATTTTTTTCAAATGCTTACCCTAAACTTTTTTTTAATTATTTGAAATCAGGAAAAACAAGGCTTAGCGTAACATCGTTAAGCAGCAGATCAAGCGGAATGAGATTGAATAACGCTTCTGATGTGAGAAAAGGGAATGCTTTGACTGCAGAAATTACAAATGAAAGATGGAATTTAAAACTGGGGTATAAACTGCCGGTAATTAAACCTGAAACTGCGGCAAAAAGATTATTAAAAATCGCAGGGCAAAATCATTTTACATTGTATGAATATTTTCTTACAGATCATTTCGGGCATGGGAGATACGAATCGGAATTTGAAAAAGATATCCCGGTATTAGATAATTTTCTTTTCACGGTGATTACTGAATTGGATAGTAAAAAAAATACTCTTATCATTTGTTCGGATCACGGAAATATTGAAGATCTTTCTATAAAAACTCATACGCTGAATCCGTCGCTTACTTTAACGGCAGGCGAACATGCAGAGTATTTTAAAAAGAAAATAAAAAATATTACTCAAATTAAACGGGCAATTTTAGATGTAATTAAATGAAAGAATATCCGCTGATTAAATATGTAATACTTTTTATTACCGGGATTATTCTTCAAAAATTTATCGTTATAAATCCTCTTTATTTAGTAATTTTATTAATAATTCCGCTTACACTTTTTTTCCCTTTTAAAAAATACTTAAACAAATCTTCAATAATAACTCTTTATTCGGTTCTTATTTATATAGCTCTAATTTCCACAGGTTTGTTAAATGCGAATCTAAGTCAGCCGGATTACAATTTCATTCCGGGTGATATTTATAAAATTAAAGACATCACTTTTTATGCGAAGGTTGAGAAAGTAAATTTATTAAAAAAAGAAAAATTGCAATTTGAAATCTCAACCGATTCATTAGGAAGATCCAACACAGTTTTTCCGGCTCGATTAAAATTTCTTGTTAAGGTTGATGATAAAGATGAAAATCTCACAAAACTTTATAATTCAATTGCACCAGGTAATTACATCTCAATTAAAGGAACTTACCGGAAAGCTGCTGAACAAAGAAACCCGGGCGAGTTCGATTATAATAAATATTTAAGAGCAAAGGGAATTAGCGGAATAATTTATTCCTATCATTCTACAGATGTAAAAATTTTAAACAAAGATAAATTATTCTTTCCAGATATAATTTTTCAAGCAAGGAAGTTTGTAGATGAAAAATTAAATACCATTTACAATGATCAATCTGCAGGCTTGCTTCGCGGATTGATATTAGCCGATCGCAGCGAGATTACTTATGAAACAAGAACGGATTTTATAAATTCGGGCGTAGTTCATGTGCTTGCAGTATCGGGCCTACATGTTGGGTTTATTGCTTTTATCTTTTTGATTCTATTCGGAAGGTTAAACATTTATCTCCGGCTTATTCTTACATCGGTTGGAATTTTGTGTTTTATGTTTTTAACAGGAATTCCCGCTTCGGTTTTTCGTGCGACTGTTATGGCAATTGTAATTATCGTAACCCAATTATCCAACCGGTCAACGAATTTATTTAATTCTTTGGCACTTGCTGCTTTGATCATATTACTTATTTCACCGGGTGATCTATTTAATCCCGGCTTCCAGCTTTCATTTTCGGCAGTACTTTCGATAGCAGTTATTTATCCGATTTTTCAAAAAAGAATTCAAAATAAAAAAATATTAAACAAACCCGTCAGTTATCTCGCACTTTTTTTCGCGGTAACATTAAGTGCGCAGTTGGGAACATTGCCGCTCACAATGTATTACTTTGGTAAAGCATCTATAATTGCAATTGTTGCAAATCTTTTAGTTATTCCGATGATTGGAATAATTATTAGCATTGGAATTGTTACGATTGTATTTGGTTCATTCTCATTAACTTTTACTCATTATTTTGCGGTCAGTAATGAGATTCTTATTTGGCTTCTTTTTAAAATTACACACTTTACAGGAAACCTTTCGTTTAGTTTTTTGAAAGTAAATCAATTCAACCAATATGATATTTTCATATTCTACTTCTTCTTGATTTTCGCAATTGTTTTCTTCAATAAATTTCACAAGCTGTCTGCAAAAATCATCCTCATTACTTTAACAATTCTAAATATTTATCTTTTTGCGAACCTAAATAAAAAAGAATTATTGCCAGACGGAGAACTGAGCGTACTTATGATTGATGTCGGACAAGGAGATGCTATTCTGATTAAATTCCCTCAAGGAACAACCGCACTTATAGATGCAGGAGATGCATCCCAATACTTTGATAACGGTAATAGGGTGATTGCGCCGCTATTGAATTATTTGGATATTCCTAAAATTGATTATGGTTTTGTTACTCATTTAGATAACGATCATGTCGGCGGTTTTTATTCACTTATAAAATTAAATTTAATCAAACACATTTATAAACAGGCGGTTGATACCACCCTTCCAAATGATAAAAAATTTGAAAAGTATTTAAAGGCTAACAATCTACATGTAACGTACTATAATAAAAATTTAATAAAAATTGATAATACTTCCCTATATATTTTGAATAATTTAAATGATTCAAAGCGGCTTAAATTTTCCAATAATAACAGCAGCGGCGTCTTTAAAGTGGAATATGGTAAAAACAAATTACTTTTTACAGGCGATATTGAAAAACCTGCCGAAAAATATTTTATAGCCAAATATGGCGGCTTTTTAAATGTAGATGTTCTAAAAGTAGCACATCATGGAAGCGAGACAAGTTCATCGCAAGCATTTTTAGAAAACACTTCGCCTAATGAAGGTTTAATTAGTGTAGGTATTGACAATAGATTTAATCATCCATCGGAAGAGGTTATTAAAAGATTAAAAGAGAATAATGTCAAAGTAATTAGGACTGATAAAAGGGGAGCAATATTAATATGTTCAAACAGCGATTCGATTTACTCTATCGATTGGAGAAATAGATAATCATTTATATCTTTTTCTATTTACAAAACCCTGAATAATTCCGATTAAAAATCCAAAAATAAATCCAATGATACAAACCCAGTAATCCGATAATAGAGTATTTTTAGAGAAAATAAGAATATTATCGAGAAAGAAGAAGAAGAAAAATAAACCTATCAAGCCGTAAAAAAACGGGATGAGAAAATAAACTATAGAAATCCCTAAATCTTCTGCTTTACCTTTAGTAATTATCATGGGAGTATTTTTTATCGAGTTGTGATTCATGGTTGTTTGCAGCAATATGATTTTACTATAAAAATAATTCTTCAAATTCTTTATGTTCTTTGTAGAGCCGAATGATATGTGTTGTAACAGGGTGTGCAATTAATGCGATGCTTGCAGCAATTGCCCAAATTTCGAAAAGTTCCATTTCAAGCCTTTAAAGTTATTTCGATATACTTATCAAACTTTATGCCGCATGACAATATTGAATTAACAAGTTATTCGAGTATCGATTTTCCGACTTTGTATCAAATTCAAACAAATTTCCATAATAAATCATTTTTCCCGTTCTGATCTAATATATACAAAAGTTGAAAAATATGTATTATTTACTCTAATTATTATCTGGAAAATTTATTTGTATTTTAGTTTTCAGGTCTTTGTTTTATTTTTTACTTCTATATCTCAAGGCATTGATTTTATAAGATTAGATTTAGTGTTCTATTTGATAAATTAAAATCACGTACGGTTTATAATGGAATTATCACATATACTGAATTTGGTGTTTTACGGATTAATGATTTCGAGTTTATTATTAACGACTATTTCGGCCATATATTATAAAAAACAGAAAATGAAGTTAGCCTATGAGTTTCATCTAAGAATGGAAATATATAAAATAAAGAAGAATAATGTTACAGTTATCCCGCAGGTTTCCGGTTATGAAAAATTCTTTCCAAATTCATTCCCGGGAAGAAAAAGAAACCGGATTCAATGGAATTATAAAAAAACTCATGGATTTGTTTGGACCCCGGAATTCAGAATTGATCCTAAATAATTTTTAATGCTTTTTACTATTCATTTATGCATCCCGGTATTACTTTCTAAGTTGTTTTATTAGTTCATATTTTGGCAGTTCACATAAAATTAAGTTAAATTTGTATTTGATTATATAATTTTTTCGGAGGATTTGGTTAATTCTTTCAAATTTAGGCAGTTAGAAAAAGATAATTATTCTAAAGCGCGAACCGGTTATTTTGAAACAGATCACGGAGTTGTTGAAACCCCAATATTTATGCCGGTCGGAACACAGGGAACAGTAAAAGCCGTTAATCAAAACCTGCTTGAAAATGAGTTAAAAGCTCAAATAGTTCTTTCAAATACTTATCATCTTTATTTAAGGCCCGGGGCTGAAATTTTAGAAAAAGCCGGCGGCCTTCATAATTTTATGAGCTGGAAAAAACCGATTCTTACCGATAGCGGAGGATATCAGGTATTCAGCTTAGCCGGGTTGAGGAAATTAAAGCCGGATGGAGTCGAATTTCGTTCACATCTCGATGGCTCGCTTCATTTTTTTACTCCCGGAAAAATAATTCAAATCCAACGAAGCATCGGGTCGGATATTATGATGGCTCTTGATGAATGTGTGCCTTATCCGTGTGAATACGATTATGCTGAGAAATCTACAAAGTTAACCTCAAACTGGGCAATTTTAAATAAAGAAGCATTCGAAAATTCCAAACCAATTTACGGGCATAATCAAACATTATTCGGAATAGTTCAAGGCAGCGTTTATAAAGATTTGCGACAAAAATCTGCTGAGGATTTAGTTAAAACTGGATTTGACGGATATGCCATAGGCGGGCTTGCAGTCGGCGAACCGGCAGATAAAATGTATGAGATTGTTGATTTCGTAACTGGTATTATTCCTGAGAACAAGCCCAGGTATTTAATGGGTGTCGGGAGGCCGGAAAATATTTTGGAAGCCGTTGAACGAGGTATCGACATGTTTGATTGTGTAATGCCGACAAGAAACGGGAGGAACTCAAATTTATTTACATCCACCGGTGTAATAAATATGAGAAATGCAAAACATAAGGATGATTTTGACCCTGTAGACTCGGACTGCGGATGTTATACCTGCAGGAATTTTTCGAAGGCCTATTTAAGGCATTTATTTAATGCCGGTGAAATTTTAGCTTTGGAGCTTGCAAGTATCCATAATTTATTTTTTTATCTTAACTTAATGAAACAGATACGGGAACATATTAAAAAAGGGGATTTTTCCAAATGGAAAGCAAACTATATTTTACAAATAACTTATGATAATAAAAAACATCAGGAGGATTAATTGAATACACTGTTAATAGCGATGGCTCCTTCAGGAAGCGGCGGCGGAGGAGGAGGATTAGTAAGTACCATAATAATGTTTGGTGCGATCTTTTTAATTTTCTATTTTATGATAATAAGGCCGCAGCAAAAACGTTCCAAAGAAAGAGATAAAATGCTTTCTAACATTGAAAAAGGCGATAAGATAATTACCAGCGGAGGACTTCACGGTACGATTGCAGGAATTGATGAGAAAACTGTTTTGATCCAGGTTGGTGATAATATAAAAATGAAATTTGAACGTTCTGCTGTTGCAAGTGTCGTTTCAAAGAAAGAAAGCAATTAAAAATGATTTAAATAAGTTGATTCTTAATTTTTATTTTTTAATCTAATATGTAGTATTTGAAATTGGGAGATTAATATGTTTTGTACAGTTGAAGAAGCAATTGAAGAAATAAAAGAAGGCAAGCTAATCATTGTTGTCGATGATGAAGATAGAGAAAATGAAGGCGACTTTATTTGTGCTGCCGAATATATTACACCGACCCTAGTTAATTTTATGGTTACTCATGGAAGAGGTATGCTATGCGCTGCTCTAACCGGCAAAAGGTTGGATCAATTAGGTCTGCCTTTAATGGTTGATAATAACTCAGCTTTGCATGGTACTCAATTTACGGTAACAGTCGATGCGATTGACGGGACAACCACAGGTATATCTGCAGCCGACAGAGCCTTAACAATAAAGAAACTTATCGATAAAGATTCTAAAGCATCCAATTTTGCCAGACCCGGACACATTTTTCCTCTAAGAGCTTTTGATGAAGGAGTTTTAAGAAGGGCAGGCCATACCGAAGCTGCCGTTGATCTTTGCATGCTGGCAAATCTTAAACCCGCCGGCGTCCTTTGCGAGATACTCCGGGATAATGGTGAAATGGCACGTGTACCTCAATTAGTAGAGGTTGCTCAAAAATTTAATATTAAAATTATTACTGTTAAGGATATTATCCAATACAGATTGCAAAAAGAACGATTAATCGAAAAAATAACGGAAATTAATTTCCCGACGTCTCACGGTCAATTCAAATTAATTTTATTTAAAAGCAAACTTGACGGTAAAAAACAGATTGCGCTTATTAAAGGGAAAATAGATAGTGATAAGCCTGTGCTTGTTAGGATGCATTCGGAATGCCTAACCGGGGATGTATTTCATTCGTTAAGATGCGATTGCCATGATCAGCTTAATGCTGCTCTCGATAAAATTGAAAAAGAAGGCGGCGGCGTTCTTGTTTACATGCGGCAGGAAGGCAGAGGAATCGGATTAGCTAATAAAATTCTTGCATACAAACTTCAGGATGAAGGTAAAGATACTGTTGAAGCTAATGAAGCTCTCGGCTTTAAACCCGACTTACGTGATTACGGAATTGGAGCTCAGATTTTACTTGACTTAGATGTTAAAAAAATTAGGCTGTTGACTAATAATCCCAAAAAAGTAATTGGCTTAAAAGGATACGGGTTAGAAATTGTTGAAAGAGTTCCGATTGAAATTGAACCGAATGAAAATAATATCAAATATCTCGAAACAAAACGAGATAAGCTTGGTCATTTGATTATGCAATAAAGTTCATTTTATTTATTTTTGTTTTTTGAATTTTCACCTACGCCAAAGCTTCGGTGGATAAATTAAATTATGACTAGTTCTTTCTTGCCCCGTGGTGTAACTGGCAACACGTCTGACTCTGGATCAGAAAAGTCCAGGTTCGAACCC